>JAKANS010000104.1 GCA_021823625.1 bacterium
GCCGAAGCTGCGGGCGCTCGACGCCGACTGGGTCGCGCGCAACACGGTCAAGGCGGCGGCGGTGGGCGTGGGCCTGCTCTGGAACTTCGCCGGCTACCGCGCCTGGGTGTATGCGTGAAGCGGATGCACTGCGGGCACATGACAGCAGCCGATGGCCGCGAGGTTCAAAAGGCCACCTTCAGTTCGCGCGGACGGGAGGAGTTGGTGAACCGCACCCAGAGCAGGTGCCGTTGCTCATCGTAGTTCCAGGAGTCGAGGCGCTGCCCTGCGAGGTCGATGGCTTTCGGCCGCTCCCCCGCGCCGATCAGCATCACGGCCGGCGTGTTGGCCACGCCTTCGACCGTCCAGGTCGCCGACCGGGTGTCCGTGCCGTCCGGCAACGCCTTGCAGGCGGACGCCAGCACTGCGGGTGCCTGCGCCGGCATGTAATCCAGGTCAAGCAGGAAACAGCGACTGCCCGGTGCGAGCACGACTTCCTCGCGCACCTTCAACTCCGGATCGAACAAATCCACAAACCGGCCTTGAAGCTTTTTGGGTGCGGCGGAAAGGGATTCATCCAGGCCGGCGGCGATCACGTACTTGCCGCGGCGAAGCAGCAGGTAGTTGGTTTCGCGCCAACCCTGGTCGCCGTGCTGTTGGCGGTAAGCCTCCCGGACGGTTTTGAGTACCGCGTCGTCGCCGTGCGCGTTCGCGGCGTAGCTGGCCGGATTCGCGCGAATCCAGCGCACCAGCCCTTTCCCGACGTGTGACTCGACGGCCAACTGGGCGGGGTCGGCGGCTTTCGCCGGCAGCCCGAGCAGTTCGAAGAGCGGTTCGCGCGGCGTGGCGTAATGCCGGCCGTCGGAGTTCCACCATTCACGAACCGTGTTGTACGGATCCGAGTCGTCGTCGAAGAACAGCAGCGTCCCGCCCCGCTTCACCCAGTCCGAGAGCGGTGCGTGAACCTCCGGGCCCAGCGGCTTCATCCCGTGGTAGCTCATCAGGATCACGTCGAAGTTGTCGAGGTAGCCGGCCACGGTGACGTTCTCCAACTGGACGGGCGTGACGGGCATCCCGGCCTTCAACAACGGCAACGCGAGGCCATAGACCTGGCTGAGGTGCGGATCGCTCGGCGTCGGCTCGCCGCGCTCGAACATCAAGGAGTCGCCGATCATCACGCCCAAACGCGCCGTGCCGCAGTCCCACTTCACGGGCGACTGCTGCAGGTCGTTGAGCGCGTTGAACACGGTTTGCAGCTCGGTTGCGTAGGCCGGTGGGATCGGTTCGCGTTCCGCGGGTTTGGCCTTCTTCGGGTAACGCCCGCCGAAGACGCGTTCGGGCCAGGGCGCGACTTCGTATTGCCACACGTCGGGCTGGAACAGCGAAGCCACCAGCGTGGACTCCCAATTCACGCGGTAATCTTCCCAGTCGTGGTTCGGGTTGTCCTCGATGGGGTCGTTCAAATACCAGACCCGCCGCCCGGTCGCGCGGACCAAGTTCTGCATCGCTCCGTATTCGAGGAACGCGGTCTCGAAAGTGCGTTCCTTGAGCTGCCCGCGAAAAAGATTCGGCGTCCGCGAAGTGCCGGTCCAAACCTGCGCGATGTAGCCATCGCAGCCGTTCAATCGTGCCAGGCTGGACTCGGGGCTGACAATGCGCCAGTGGGCGTAATTGAGGAGGCTGTGGGTGGGCACGTAGCAACGGACCTGGCGGCCGGTGCGCTGATTGTACGCCTGGACATAGTCGAAAACCTGTTGGAGCGCGCGCCGGTACAGGAAGTACTTCAACTTCGATGCCCGCCATTGGGCGTCCACTGACGAATGCGGCGGCTGCCAATCCTCGCCGTAATACTTCTTCCACTCGCGCTTGAAACCTTCCGAGTAGCCGCCGCGCACCCAGAACTCCGGCTCTTCGAGGTGAATCGCCTCCGCGCCGGCGTCGAGGGCGCGCTGGACACCCACGCACAGGAACTTGCCGTAGTTTTCGCCGGGGCACATGTAATACACGTCGCCGCCGTGGCTGATCTTCCGGCCGTTCCGCTCGGTCTGGGCCTCGTCCTCGTGGTTGGTGCCGTCGAAGCGACCGTACAGGTAGTCCTGGTAATTGCCCCAAGACACCCCGGTCATCACGTGGATGCGGTAGCCGTGATCGCGCCAGGTTTGGATGCGCGCGGGCAGGCCGGGGTCGATGCCATAAACGATGGCGACGTCCGAGCGGAGGTTGCCGTGCGCGCTCCAGGCCTGGCCGGTCTGGAAGCAGGTGCGTTCGAGGGACTGCAACGGGTCGGCGGGAAACGGATCAGCGCCCCGGCAAATGCCCCAAGCCAGCGCTACACCCGGAAGCAGTCTGCGAACCCAATCGCCACCACCCAAATCACGTCCGCCGCGAATATGCATGGCCAAGGAGGTAAAGGTGACCGCGCCTTGCCGTCAACGCACGATCGCCGGGCAGGCTCACAAACGGCCCCTTGCCGCCTGCGACCAACTCGGTCCGCGTCGTGTCGCCGAGTGCTTCCACAGTTTCGCACCCGCAAACCGGCCAGCGCCACCCAGCGCCACACGACTGACGCTAACGCGCAGGCCTCAGGCCCGGTGCCGCCATCTTGACAGCCGCCCGATCGACAACCACCGTGAGGCGGTTCTCGGCCCTGTTCGTCGCGCAAGCGCGTTCGGCCGGAACTGCCTGACCCTTCTTGGGAAGGGTTCATGCGGGCGGGTTTTGGCGATGCTGAACCGTGTGTGGTCCCCAAGCCCGCCGTTTTCTTTGGCCACGCCAGGCTCGCATCGCACACATCTGCCGCTTTCCCAGCGCATAGCCAGCCTAACCCGGCCACGTCCGGCCCTGCCCGGCACGACGCCGCGGGCGGAATTCCAATGGCGCGGGCGCGGTGAAGACGCTAGCCTTGGCCGGTAATTTTCGAGAGTTTGCGTTATGAGCGTTCGCGTCCGATTCGCCCCCAGCCCCACCGGTTTCCTCCACGTCGGAGGCGCCCGCACCGCGTTGTTCAACTGGCTCTACGCGCGCCACACCGGCGGCAAGTTCATCCTCCGGGTCGAGGACACGGACGCCGCCCGGAACACGCAGGAGGCGGTGGACGTGATCCTGAACGGCCTCCGCTGGCTGGGCTTGAACTGGGACGAAGGCCCGCTCACGAGCGACGCCACCGGGCCGGCAAAGGGCGACCGCGGGCCGTACTTTCAATCGCAGCGCCGGGCGAACTACCAGCGTCGCGTCGAGGCCTTGTTGTCGCGGGGCCTGGCTTACGAGCGCGAAGGCGCCATCAAGTTCAAGATGTCCCGTGAGCCGGTGGTCATCGACGACCTGATCGTTGGCCAGGTGCGGCGCGAGTTGACCGATCGCGAGGCGGAAGATCCGGATTTCGTGATTGTGCGCTCGGACGGGCAGCCGGTGTTTCACCTCGTCAACGTCGTGGACGACCTGGAAATGGGCATCACGCACGTCATCCGCGGCGAGGACCACCTGAGCAACACCGCCAAACACGTCGCGCTGTTCCAGGCCTTTGGCGTGCACCCGCCGCATTACGCGCACATCCCGCTCATTTTGAATCCGGACGGCACCAAGATGAGCAAGCGCGACCAGGGCGCCTCGCTCTCCACGTACGTGGAGGAAGGCTACGTGGCCGAAGCGGTCGTGAACTATCTCGTCCTGCTCGGCTGGTCACCCAAGGAGAACCGCGAGGTCCTCTCCGTGCCGGAACTCGTCGAGCGCTTCGATCTGCCGCAGGTGCTCCGCCACAACGCGCGGTTCGACATGGCCAAGCTGCAATGGATGAACGGCGAGTACATGCGCACGCTGCCCGCGGACCGCTTTTACGAGTTGTGCGTGCACGCGCTGGCCAAGGCGGGCCTGCAGACGAACGCCTTTCCGCTGGCCTATGTCAAAGCCGCGCTGGACACCTGCAAAGGCAAGCTCAAGACCTTCGCCGAACTGCCCGGTTACGCCGGGTTCTACTTCGCCGACGCGCTCGACTTCGACCCCGCGGCCGTCGTGCAGAGCTTCACTGCCGAGAACCGCCCGCGGCTGCAACGCCTGCGCGACGCCTTCGCCAAAGTGGAGCCGTTCAACTACGCCTTCCTCGAAGCCGGTCTGAAGAACACTGCGGGCGAACTGGGCGTAAAGCCGGGCGTGTTGGTGCATCCGACCCGCCTGGCCTGCACGGGCAAGACCGCCGGGCCGAGTCTTTATCACCTGCTGGAAGTGCTGGGCCGGGAGAAAGTGCTGGCGCGGCTCGACGCGGCGTTGAAGTGATCCGGCGCGGCACCGGGATGCCGGGTGCAGACGACGTACCTGGCCGGCGCCCGGTCGAACGCGGCCAACGCGCGGTCAAGACGGTAACGGCCCCGGCGATGTCCGTGACCGCCCGGTTGGCCCCTGCCGTGACGTGGTCGGGTAATGCAATCCCCCGGTTGGACTAAGCCGCGGCGCGTTCGCGCACCGCAGCGGCCCGGTAGTGCCGTGAACTCGCCTGGTCGGCCCCGGCTACGGGGCGGTAACGGCCTGCAAATGCCCCGTCGAATGCTGCAATCGCCCGGTAGGACGCTGCAAAGACCCGGTCGTGGCCTGCAAAGCCGCGGTAAGCCGATGCAATTGTGGGTTTGGCAAAGAGTTACGCATGAACGGCCGATCAAAGCCAAGTTCAGCAATTGAACCGCGGATTGGCACCGATCGACGCGGATGAGGAAGGTCTGCCATCGAGTCAGGGATTCACCCGGCGGTTGAACCGGCTCTCGTCACCAGGCCCTGAACCAGGCCAGCCCAGACGCTGACTGGTGCCAGAAAGTATCCTGCAAGGATACAAGAGCGATTTCCCAATCGAGGCGACTGGCGGAAGCACGGCGTGCTTGCACGGGCGCGCGCTGCAACCCAAGATGGGCCAGCGATGCCGATGGAACTTTTTTGTTCACCCAGCCCGTATCTGCAGATCAGGGAATCACTCCGCCAGCTTTACCTGAGCGACGCGCGCCCGTGGCTCGTGGGCTTCAGCGGCGGCAAGGATAGCACCATGCTGGCTTCGCTCGTTTTCGACACGGTCCTGTCCACCCCGCCGGAGGAGCGCCGGAAAGAAATCGCCGTGGTATGCACCGACACGCGCGTCGAAATCCCGGCCATCGTTGAGATGATCGAGACGACCCTTGCCCGGATGCGGAAGTTCTCCGACAACCAGGGCCTCAAGATCGAAGTCCACCTGCTGCGCCCGCCCGCTGAGGAAAGTTTCTGGGTCAACATCATCGGCCGCGGCTACCCACCGCCCAACCGCACCTTCCGCTGGTGTACGCAACGGATGAAGATTGATCCCGTGAATCGTTTCGTAGAACAGCGCATGGGCCGCTGGGGCGAGGCCATTCTCCACCTGGGCGCCCGCCGCTCGGAAAGCGCCAGCCGCGCCCAGACCCTCGCCGAGCGCCCGACCCGCAACGGCCTCACCCGCCATCCCGACCTGCCTCGCGTGTGGGTTTCCAATCCGATCCAGTTCCTCACCACCGAGGAAGTCTGGGCTTACCTCCTCCAACGCCCGAATCCGTGGGGCGGCGATAATCGCGCTCTCTTCAAGCTCTACTCCCAGGCCGGTGGCGGCGAGTGCCCCATCCAGATTGACACCAGCACGCCAGCCTGCGGCAACTCCCGCTTCGGCTGCTGGACTTGCACCGTCGTGGACCGCGACAAGGCCAGCGAAGGACTCCTGGAAAGCGGCGACGAACGCATGGAACACCTGCTCGACTTCCGGCAAACCCTGATTGACTTCCGCAACCCCGACAACGGCTGGCGTGACAAGCGGCGGATGAACGGCAACAACGGCCCCGGCCCGCTCACCATCGAAGGCCGGCGCGAGCTGCTCAAGCGCCTGCTCGCGCTCCAGGAAGAAACCAAGCTCACGCTCATCACGCCGGAGGAATTGCTCCTGATTCAACAAATGTGGAAAGCGGCGCGCGACCCCGACGACGGCCGGGGCGTGGCCCGCATCGTCAACAAACAGCGAGGGGTCATCATGAATGCCGATCTGAAAGAACTGAACCGCCTGCGCGAACTGGAAGAAGAAGTCGCCCGCGAAAAGAACATCCGTCCCGACATGCTCCGCCGCATGTTGGCCAGGGTGGAGGAATACAGCGAAAGCCACCGTGCCCACGGCCTGCCGGATGACTTGCTGAACATTTTGAAGGATGGCTTGGCAGAAAGCGAAGAAGCCGTGACGAACTGACCCGAAAGGTGCAGCCATGAAGACGGCCGTCAACAAAGAGAAGTGGCTCAAGGCGCTTGCGAATCTCCGCGTTGACCGGAAGAAGGACAACATCGCGCCACACAAGCCGCTACTGGTGCTCGTTCTGGCCGAACTCGTCTTTCGCTTTCTGGCGTTTTGGAGCGTCGTTGCCGAACGCCGCACTCAGAAACCCGACATCAGCCTGCCGTTCTACCACCTTCACAGTTCGGGCATCTGGACGCCGTTGGATGAAACCGGCTCTCCAACGACTAACCGCCGCCGCGTCGCCGCTGCCCGCTTGGATGAAGACGTCCTCGCCTGCCTTCACGATGCCGGCTTTCGGCACCAAGCGAGGCGGGTCCTGATTGCGACATTCTTCACATCTCCCGGCGAGCGGGCCGCGCTCTACGATCTTGTTGGTCTGTCCGTGCCGCCGGATGACATCGTGAAAGCCGACGCCAGCTCTACAAGGAAGACCGCGAACGTGGTCGCGAAGCGCGGTTTCGTCTCACGGTTGTTCCAGCCTACAACTACACTTGCGCGCTCACCGGCTACCGGCTCGTGACCGTCAGCGCGGGCAGCATCGTGGACGCCGCGCACATCCACCAATTCGCCGACAGCCGGAACAACGACCCGCGCAATGGCCTCGCCCTCTGCAAGAACGCGCACTGGCTGTTTGATGAGGGACTCTGGTCAATTGACGACGATTACCGCGTGATCGTTGCGAGTCATCGCTTCCATGAAACTGGCCCAGTGGCAATGTTGCTTGCCGAACACGTGGGAGAACGCATCAGGTTGCCCTGCGAGCGGACATGCTGGCCGGAACACAGCTACTTGGCTTGGCACCGGCAGAACAGATTCGCTGGGGCGCCCGCTCCGCATGGCCGCTCAAGCCCTCAAACTCGGCTTGGGACAGGGCCGAACGAGATTGGAGCCTTGGACCGTCTTTGTCCCACCGGCTGTGGTACGTTCGAGCGAAAACTTGACGGCAGAGTATGAGTGAGAACACGAAAATCGAGTGGACGGACGCGACTTGGAATCCAGTGCATGGCTGCACGAAGATCAGTCCGGGCTGCGCCCATTGCTACGCCGAGACGTTCGCGGAGCGCTTTCGCGGGGTGCCGGGCCATCCCTTTGAGTTCGGGTTTGATTTGCGTCTTGTGCCGGAGAAACTGGAGCAACCGCTCCGCTGGCGGACGCCACGCATGATCTTCGTCAACTCGATGAGTGACTTGTTTCACCGCGGCGTACCCACGGATTACGTCGAGCAGGTGGCGCGCATCATGGTGGCGGCGAACTGGCACACTTACCAAGTTCTGACCAAGCGTGCCGAGCGGATGCACGAGCTACTGAATTCTCGGCTGCGGGAGGCAGCGAACCAACCGCACATCTGGTGGGGCGTGAGCGTGGAGAACCGGCAACACGGTCTGCCGAGAGTTGATCTGCTTCGTGACACGCCGGCCCAAGTCCGGTTTCTCTCGATTGAGCCTTTGCTGGAGGATCTGGGCCGCATCAATCTGCGCGGCATCAACTGGGTGATTGTCGGCGGTGAAAGCGGCCCCAAGGCGCGGCCGATGAAGCCGGAATGGGTGCGATCCATTCGCGACCAATGCCGTGCGGCGGGCGTGGCGTTCTTCTTCAAGCAATGGGGCGGCGTGCGGAAGAAGGTGAACGGACGGAGCCTGGACGGCAGAACCTACGATGAGTTCCCGGAACTCCCAGACGTTTCCACTCCTGCCATGTCCACGCGGCATTCACCGCAACGCGAACTGGTGCTTCCCTGACACGTATGGCTGCGGGGGATTTTCACGGACGAGACTTCGATGAGGGAACCCTCACGAAACTCCGCATTTTTGAGCTTTATGCCCGCGAGTGGCTGCCGGTTTTTCTTTCTCGCGCGAAGCCGCAGCGAAGCGAAATCCATCTCTTCGACTTCTTTGCCGGGCCGGGCATGGATTCGACGGGCCAGTGGGGCAGCCCTCTCCGCTTGTTGAAGCAGTTGAAGGACTATCAGCATTTGGCCGGCTGGCCGCATGTGCGGTTCTGCGCGCACTTCTTCGATGCCAGCCCAAGGAAGATCAAATCCCTCACCGCGAATTTGGAGGCGCACAAGCTCCACCTGCCTGCTGTGAGTCTTGATCTCCGTCCTATCGAGTTTCACTCAGCACTACGGGAGTGTGCGGCCATTTTGGCCAGCCCCCGCGCCGCCAAGCTGGTGTTCATCGATCAATGCGGCGTGGACCAAGTCACGTCTGAGGTGTTCCAACAACTGGTCGCCTCACCAACCTGCGATTTCCTGTTCTTCATTTCGTCGTCCACGCTGCATCGGTTCCGTGATCATCCAGCCATCAAGCAGAAGATCACGCGCCCGGAAGACCACTACCACGTCCATCGCGCCGTGCTGCACTTCTATCGCGCGCTGTTGCCAGAGCGGTCGGAATACTACCTGGCGCCTTTCTCCATCCTCAAAGGGGCGAACGTCTATGGACTGATTTTTGGTTCCGCGCACCCGCTGGGCATGGACAAGTTTCTGCAAGTGGCGTGGAAGGCGGACGAAATAAACGGTGAAGCGGACTTCGACATCAATCGTGAGAACATTCTCCCCGGCGAGATGTTGCTGCAGTTGGAAGAGTTTCGCCCGCGCAAAGTCACGGCGTTTCAGAGGGAACTGGAGCATCTGCTGAGATCTGGCGCACTGAAGACGGAACTGGACGTTGTGCGAGTTTGCTTCGACCACGGCGTCACCCGGCAGCACGCAGAACCGATCTTGGCAAAGTTGAAGAAGGAAGACGCTATCGTTGCTGAATTCCGCACACCGCAGATTGACCGACTGGACGCGCCGAGGCCGATCTCGACGCGAAGCTGAGCGGACTTCGGCAAGAGCCAGCTTGCGCTGGACTTGCTAGCGCAGTTGGCGTGGCAGGGCGTGCGCTTCGTCTTCTTCGATCTCAAGGGCGAGTTGGAGGACGATCCAACCAGCGCCCAACAGCGGAAGAACCGGACCCAGTTCCTTCGCCAGACCGGCGCGAAGTACGTCCGGCTGATCCAACAAGACCTGCCGATCAATCCGCTCTACCGGCATCCGAACCCGACCCAGAACGCGCAAGTCGCCTACGAGATCGCCAGCCCGATTCGCTGCTTCGCCCCGCAACTGGGGGCCAAGCAGGAGCGCAACATCTGCGACGCCTATCAGCGGCTGGACGCGCCTGACTTTCCCGCGCTGGCGATGGAGTTGGAGCAAAGCGGGGCCAACGGCGTTGATCTGGCCATTGTCCAGAAGATCGACCGCTTCAACCTTTTTGCCAGTGCCCAGACCGCCATCCGCCCAGAGGAGTGGCTGGGCGGTTCGCTGGTGATCGACTTCAAGGAATTCCGCAACGACAGCGACACGAAGGCGCTGGCCGTGGCGCTGATCCTGAATTTCCTGATGAAGAAACTGGACCAAAACCTGGCGGTAAAGGGCGGAATCCAGCCTCTCAAGATGGTGTTGTTTGTGGATGAGGCGCACCTGCTCTTGCCCAAGGAAGGGAAGGCCGGCTTGCTCGGCTCGCTGGCCCGGCAAGGACGGTCGTGGGGCTTCCCCGTCTGGCTCGCGTCGCAAGATGCCGACGCCTTCATCACGACGGGCAACAACGCCACGAACTTCGCCGAACTGGCCGAGTGCGGCGTCCATTTCTCCCCGCACACGCTGCCGGACGCGCAGCAACGGATGATCTTGGGCGGCGTGATCCACCGGGAGTTCAAGAAGGCGGAAGCGGCGCTCCGGCTGCAGGGAAAGCTGCTCACCGGGACGGCGCGGCAATTCTGGAAGGAAGGGGGGAAGTGAGGAAAGGATGGCTAAAGCAACTTTTGACTTGTTCGACGCGCCGCTGGGGGATGCTTTTGATTCATATCAGGGACTGCCCGACGCCCAGCGTTTCGCAAATTATCGCCAGGAGTTCTCAGTCGATCCACAACACTGGGCTCGCCATTGCCCGCCAAGCTGGGCGTTCGGTCTGCGCTGGCAGGAGTTTCGCTATGCAGACGTTCGCAACGGCGGTGAACTGGACCGGTTGATCGGAAAAGACCATCCAGGCGTTTACGTCTTCTATGCGCGCCCAGAGCGCCTCGTGCATCGGTTTCCACAGTTCGCATTCTACGTGGGCATTTCCAACGAAGGCGGGTCGATGCGGCCCCTCCGCGAAAGGTTGAAGGACTACCTGCCAACCGCCTTGGCGAAGATTCGGAAGCGCCACAACATCCACCGGATGCTGCAGCTCTACTACGGATGCCTCTGGGTGGCGTTCGCCCTGACAGACGACCATGCCACAGACCTGGAGACGTTGGAGGAATCTCTTCATGGCTACGTTCACCCCTGCTTTGCCCGCCGGGACTTCCCGATCGAGGTCAAAGCCCAACAGAAAGCGTTTGGTGCGATATGAAAAGCAAATGGTGCGTACCCTGTCTGCGTGGCGTCGCTGGCAACTGGGTCTATTACTCGGCGCTGATGAAGCCGGAGCAAATCGCCAAGCGCATAATGACAAGCAAAGAGATTCGCGAAGCGAAAGCGTTGGAAGACTTCCTGCAACGGGCGCTGAAGCCGCGCGTGACGAAGATTGCCAGCTATTTGAAGCGCCGTGACGACCGTTTTTTCAACTCGATCATCATCGGTGTGTTTGACAGCCTTCCAGACTGGGTGCAATTCGATCTTGCGGTGCTGGGCGAGAGACTCGGCATGCCGGAAGTGGCGGAAACTCAGGAATCGCTCGGGCTGCTACTGTTCTTCGGTACCGAGAAGATGTTTGCCATCGACGGGCAGCACCGGGTGGAAGGGATCAAGCGGGCGTTTCGAGATGATGCCGAACGGCTGCAGAAAGACGAATATCCAGTGCTTTTCATCGCTCACAAAGACGACGCAGCCGGAAAAGTTCGGACGCGTCGGCGCTTCTGCGACATAAACAAAAACGCCGTCGCCGTCGCAGAGGGCGACAAAGTTGTAATCGATGAAGATGACCTTTGCGCCATCGTCGCGCGTCGGCTTTACGCAGAATACCCCGCGTTCAAGCATGGGATACAGATTCTAGTGGCAGAAAAGAAGGAGCAGTTAGCCAAGGATGGCAAAGAGTATTTTACCAGCCTTCTGGCTGTCTATTCTGCTTGCAAGCGCCTGAAGAAGCTGTTCAAGAAACAGCGCGGTTCGCTGGAAAGCGGGCCTGAGAATGTGACCGCGTTCCAAACCATCGTCACAGGTTTCTTCGACTTCGTTATCCAAGAGGAGCCTACCTTGAGACGATATTTCAAACAGCACGCCACGACGCCAGCCGCGGAGCAGGAAAAGAACAAGAATCTGTTCTTCCGGCCTATCGGACTGGAACTGCTCGCGAGGCTCTACGCTCATTTCTGGCCGGCCGATAAACTCCCGGCACTGGCTTACGGGCTGAGGACCATTCAATTCAAGAACCCTGGGGGAGTTTTGGATGGCGTCGTTTGGAACAACGGAAAAATCGAGGCTACGGCTAAAGCTCGGAACGCTGCATTACGATTGTGCCTGTACCTTCTCGGAGAATTTACGGGGAAAGAGGAGGCGGCGTTGTTGATTCTGCTGCGGGAATTGAAGAAAGATCCTGATTATTCCCTACCGCTGAAGCTTTCGCCTGCTCACGAATAGACGACGCTTAACCCCTGAGCATCCCGGCCTGCTATCGCATGGCCGCCGTGGACGGAAAGACCACGATGGACGCCGCGCACATCCATCAGTTCAAGCGCGGCGGGCCGAATCACCCAACCAACGGCATCGCGCTGGCCAAGACGGCGCACTGGCTGTTCGATCGTGGTTTCTGGTCCATCGGCGACGAATACCGGGTGTTGGTGCGGGCGGATTGTTTCGACGAGGCGGGCGAGGCGGCGCACCGGCTCAGGCCGCGCGCCGGCCAGGAGAATCTGCTGCCCGCAAACCGGAGCTATTGGCCGGTCCGGGAGTTTATGGCCTGGCATCGGCAGACGCAT
Organism: bacterium; assembly: GCA_021823625.1. GTDB lineage: Bacteria > Verrucomicrobiota > Verrucomicrobiia > Limisphaerales > J093 > DSVZ01. The sequence goes on from JAKANS010000104.1 coordinate 12,182, forward strand.
GGGTTCGGCGCTCGTGCGGAGCCCTGATGATGCAGCCAGGAAGCTCAGAGGCCCGGAGATTGAATTAGGAAATCAGGAAAGCCGAAAAGCCCAGAAGGCGATTCCTGAGTTGCTGAGTTCCTCATTGAGCCTCTGCGTCTCCGCGACTCGGTGGTAGTTCCACGGTGGGACGACGCTTCTGTGGAGCCTTGAGAATGCTGCCACAGTGGCACAGAGGCGCGGAGGTGGCGGTGACGGCCACGGCGTCGCCCCAAGCGTTGAAGACTTCGGTGGAATAGCCTTCAGTGCCGTCCGGGGGTTTGCTGAGCCGCATCACAAGCTTGCTGGCGGCCCGGCCTTGGAAGCGCAGATCGGTTCGCCGCGCTCCCTGACCTTTGACGCCGATGGGAACCTTTATCTGATCGCCCAGAACATGGTTCGTCGGATTGAGACCGACGGCATCATCAAAGATGTCGCGGGCACTCAGGAGGCAGACAACGACGGGGATGGGGGGCAGGCCACGGCTGCCAAGCTCAGCAGTCCGCAAGGTATTGCCTTGGATTCTACGGGCACCCTTTACATCAGCGACACCGGCAACAATCGAGTGCGCAAGGTTGAGACCGACGGCGTGATTATGAATTTCGCCGGGACCGGTCAGGCCGGCTTCAGCGGCGATGGTGGGCCGGCCACCAGCGCGCGGTTCTACTCCCCCACGGGACTGACGGTCGGCGACGACGGATCGGTTTACGTGGCGGATTATTGGAACCACCGGATCCGCCGGGTCCGGACTGACGGGGTAATCGAAACCTTCGCCGGCTCGGGTGCCACCGGGGCCGGTGGCGGGGGGTACAGCGGAGACGGTGGACCCGCGCTGCCAGCCGCACTGCTCAACCCGTCCGACGTCAAGATTGGCCCCGCCGGCGATGTGTTCACCGTCGAGAGCGGACTGGGTTTCGTGCGACGGATTTTCTCTCAATCCACGGTTCTCAAGGGCACCCCGTCTGCCGGCGCGGCCGGTGCGCGTGCCGTGTCCCTGCTGGCTTCGACAGGGCACCCTCACATCAACTCAGAGTTTCACCATCCTGGTTGAAACCGGACCTTCGGTGACTTTGCCGCCACGTTCCCTGGAAGTGAACCAAGGCGGGACCGCGATCTTTTTTGTGACCGCTTCGGGCACGAAACCGCTCAGCTACCAGTGGATTCACGACGGCGCAGTCCTTTCGGACTTCGACCGCGTTTCCGGCACCACAACTTCGCAATTGACCATTGCGGATGCCCAGCCCGGCGACGCGGGCAACTATTCGGTGGTGGTGCTTAACGCCACCGGTTCGACCACCAGCGATCCCGCCACGCTGGTCATACATGCCACCATTCCACCCACCGTCACCGAGCAGCCGGTTGCTCTCGTGGTCAAGGCGGGCAGCACGGCGCAGTTCTCTGTCACGGCCACCGGCACCGCCCCGCTCACCTATCAATGGCAGCGCAACGGTTCGCCAATCGCGGAATCCGGCCGCTTCTCCGGCACCACCACACCTCTGCTGAGCATCGCCGGCGTGAGTGCCGCCGACGAGGCGAGCTACACCGTCGTCGTCCAAAACACTGCGGGTGCCGTTACCAGCGACGCCGCCACGTTGAAACGCGAACCGAAACTGCCGCCGACCATCACTCAGCAGCCGCAGCCGCAAGTCGTCAAGGTGGGTGACAACGCGCAGTTCAGCGTGACGGCCACCGGCACCGCGCCGCTGGATTATCAGTGGAAGCGCAATGGCACGGCGCTCACGGAGGGTGCGGGCCGGTATTCCGGCACCACCACCGCCCAGCTCACGATCACCGGCGTGGAAAGCGGTGACGTGGGAGATTTTACCGTGACGGTGCAAAACACGGCGGGCTCGGCAACCAGCGAAATTGCCACGCTCAAGCTGGGAGTCTCGGGTTCGCCCACGCTTTCGCAACCGTCCTTGAAGACCGATGGAACGTTCCACTTCTTCGTGTCTGGTGACGCAGGTCAGGCTTGCGAGATCCAGTATGCTGCCGACCCGCAGGGACCGTGGACGAAGCTTGCCGACATCACGCTAGGATCGAATCCCACGGAGGTGCAGGACTCGGACGTGGCAACCCACGAAGTGCGTTTCTATCGCGCCTTGATTCAGTGACCTTCCGCCAGGTCCGGCTGCCCTGGCCGACCTTCGCTTGCGCGGACGTTTTGCGTTCAGCCGCCGGGCCTCTGAAAAGATCCCGGCGGCTCTTGGTTTTCGCGGGGCCGCGCACTGGCTGGAAGCTCGCCCCGAATTTCCGGCAAGCAGGCCGCCAACCAATGTGACTTCTGTCTGACGGTCGGGCTTCGGCCCAAGTCCATCCCGCCGCCGCGTTCTCCGAAGCCGTTCTGGATCGCACTGATCGAAGTCAATCCGGAGCCAACCCTACTCCCGCCTCGCGCAGCAGTGAGCTTGCGCAGACCGGCCGGGCGATCCCGCCCGAACTGCCCACCCTGGCCTGGCCGGAGATTCTTGAAGCTTGATCGGCGTGAGCCAAAACCAGGGCCGTGCACGGCCTCACCGGCAGCCGCGGAGCGAGAGTTCGTAATCGTAGATTGCGGCCACGACCAGCGAGTGTCGGATCGTGCCATCCGCGACGAGCGCTGCCACTTGCCGGGCCGGGATCAATCGTGTGGCCACGTCCTCCGCGTGGTCCAATTCGATATTGCAACAACGCCGGCAATTCTCCACCAGGACCGTGTGGCAGGTGTTGCTCAGGATGGCCGGGTTGGGACGCACGCTGCCGATCAGGCGCGCGTTTTCGCCCGCGTAGCCGGTTTCTTCCCGAAGTTCGCGCACGCCCGCTTCGATCGGTGAGGCGTCTTGCGGGTCCGTCACCCCCCCGGGAATCTCGAGATCCACACTCTCGGTGCCGTGGCGGAACTGCTCGACCATCACCATTTGCCCGTCCGTGGTGATGGCGATCACATTCACCCAATCCGGCGCATCCAGGACGAAAAAATCGTGTTCCCCGCCGGTGCGCGGTGAACGGCGAACCACCCGGCGGACGGAGAAAACGCGGTAGTCTGCCAGGCGTTCGGCGGAAATCACTGGCCAAGGTTTAATCACGCGCAAAGCCTCGCCGCTGCCGTTCTGCTTGGCAATGCACACCTGCGCATGGAGCAGGTCAGGAATGTGCAAGCACGGGTCCGCCTTCCTCCAGCCGACGCGCCTGTCGGCACAAACTTGAGCGGTGCATTACCTCCGCGTGCTTGCGCGCTCGTTGATCCAGGTCGTGTCGCGCGGAGCCTTGCGGACACCGCTTACGCCGGAGACAAGCGTCTCGGCGTCGATCCACTTCTTGATCTCGGCATGGCCATCGGCGAAGGAGAGTCCACTGGCGCCTCCGTGGTAAATGGCAGGAAGGTTGCCCCACTCCGGCGGGCGATCCACCAGCACCAGAAAATAGCCGTCGTCCACACTCTCCTCGCGTTCGTCAATGAAGACAAACTGCGAAGAGGCGTTCTGGATTTCGGACATCTTCCGGTAGGTCCACCATTGTTTGTCGATCAGTGCGGTGTGCCAGCTATTGCCGTTCATGCATCCGTTCATCGAAATGCTGCGCGTGCGCGGGTATTTCTTCCCGGCAATGGTCACCAGAAACTTGTCGGCGGGACACTTGTAGATGCCAAGCGACTGGTTGTACGGGTAAAGCTTGCCATGCGGCGGCATCAGGAGCGTGACGTTCGTGCAGTCGCGGAGGTTCACCGGCCCGGCGGTGGTCGAGATCCAGCCGCCCACCCAACCATCGGCGGTTCCGTCAGCATTGGGCACCAGCCGGTCCTGGAAGTCGTCGGCGTACATCATCCAGGCAAGCGAGAGTTGCTTGCCGTTATTGATGCAGCCGACCGCCTGGGCCTTGGCCTTGGCCCGGGCAAGCGCGGGCAACAACATGCCGGCCAGAATGGCGATGATGGCGATCACCACCAAGAGTTCGATCAGCGTGAATCCTCGCGCCCGCAGACTTCCGGGCGGGGCAGGACGGCGCAGGTATTGGTTCGTGTTCATGGCGGATGCGATGCGGTCATTTACTGCCAATCGAAAGCGTTTGTCCAGCCTGGCTACTCGACAAAAAACGCTCTGGGCGCATCTCACTTTCTTGCAACTCCGGTGGGAATTCCGAGGAAAACCGGAGATTTGCCTTGGGATCTCTGGGTGAAATCATGTGAATTTCCTCGGAAAACGGAGGGGGTGCAAGAAACTGAGATGCGCCCAAACGCTCTCGGCTAAAATCGACATGGAGACGAAGACCCCAATGGGGCGTGACGCCAACGTTGCGATTGCGTTCAGCAGGTGGTCAGCATCGCGGTCCCGGAAGCCGGGCATGAATGGAAACGGTCCTACCCGCGAGCTGGTCGCGCCGCCCCGCCGCGCGCCGGACTAGGTCAGAGCGTATGCCCCGCCGCAGAGCCCAAACTGCACGTCGGCGGCGTCCCGACCGTGTTGTAGGTGTACGTGCCACCGCCGGGGCATTCGGGTGCCTGACCCTGCTTGAGGTAGGAATTGACCGCCGTTTCATCCACGGCGTCACCGTTGGCCTTCCGGTTCTCGGCGGCCCAAGCCTCTTTGGCGCTGTCGATCGCCTTGAGGTTCATGATGCACGCCTGGCGCTGGGCGTTGGTACGCATCTTGGCGAAATTCGGAATCGCGATCGCGGCAAGCAGGCCGATGATGGCCACCACGATCATGATTTCAATCAGCGTAAAGCCGGAGTTTGGACCTGCTTTCATCCGCATAAACTGCCTTTCCGTTTTCATCTCTAGGTTCACCGATCGATCGGGCGCCCGCGTGGCCCCGCCGCCACGAGGTCTGGCCCGACTTAAAGCTGGAGCGCGCGGGTTGTCAACGTCACCGCCCCATCGCTGCGTGTCCTTTGCGCAAACACCAGGAGCCACCTTAAGTTGCGCTCCACTCCCACAACCGCTTCTCGGCGAGGCGTGGTGAGGCTCAAGCTCCGGCCAGGATCGCTTCCGCCGCGGCGCGAACGCTCCGGATCAGTTCGGGCGGCTGGAGCACTTTCGCGTCGCCCCCCCACCCCAGCACCCAGCGCTCGATCTCGACTAAACTGGACAGTTTAAGGCGCAACTCCACCCCACCGCCACGGCGTTCCACCAGCGCCTGCGAAGGGTGCCACCGTTTCTCGCGGATAAAGTCCGCCACGCGCGGCGAGAACCGAACCACCACCTCGAACCGGCCTTCGCCAGAGTGGACGCCGAAGCTCCCGCGCAGACGCTCGTCCATGCTAAAACCTGCCGCCCGCCGAAACGTTTTGCCGGTCGGCCGGAGCGTTTGAATGCGCGCCGGGGCGAAAGTTCGCACATCTTGCCGCAGGTGATCGAAGGCGAACAGGTACCACTCGCCGTTGATGTTGGCCAAGTGGTATGGGTCCACGATTCGCGGCTCTGGAACGGCGCGGCCAGGCTTGCGATAGGCGATTTCCAACTGCTGCCGCTTCGCGGTGGCGCGGGCCAGTCCGTCGAAGATTTCGAGATTCAAGAGCGTCTCGGCGCTGGTGCGGAATGAAATGGTCTGGTCCCAGTCCGCCAGGTGCAGCGAGACCGTTTCCGGCAACGCGGCGGCCATTTTCTTAAGCGCGCTCAGCAACGGCCGCTCGAAGTTCGTGCCGCGATATTGCTGCACCGCCTTTTCGGCCACCACCAAGGCAAACAGCTCGCCTTCGGTGATCTGCAGGCTGGGAAAAGCGCTGACCTCCTGCGTGTAGTGGTAACCCCAGCGCCGCTCGTCATAGGCGATCGGCAGGTCCATCCGATCACGCATGAAATCGATGTCCCGCTGGATGGACTTGGTGCTGACCTCCAGCTCGCGCGCGAGCGTGGTGGCGTTCGGATGCCGTCCCGAGCGGATGGCCTCATGGATCTGCAGCATCCGCTGCAACGGCGGCCGTGCTCGGGGATAATCCGCGCGCCCGGCGGGTCGGCGTTGGCGGGCAAGGACACGCATGGCGTTCGCGCATCGGGCTTAAGCGCCGGCTAGAGCAACTTCATCAGCAGTTCGTCGTTCGTCTTGTGCTTCTTCAGCGCCGCCTGGAGGGTCTCCATCGCCTCGATGGGGTTCAAGTCCACCATCATACGCCGCAGCTTCCGTACGGCCTCGATGTTGTGCTTGGAGAAGAGTTTCTCTTCCTTGCGCGTGCCGCTCTTGGGAATGTCGATGGCCGGGAACAGCCGGCGGTCGGACAGCTTGCGATCCAGTATCAGCTCCATGTTGCCGGTGCCTTTGAACTCCTGAAAGATCAGCTCGTCCATGCGCGAACCGGTGTCCACCAAGGCCGTGGCCACAATCGTCAACGAACCGCCCTCTTCGATCTTGCGGGCGGCGGCGAAAATCTTCCGCGGAATCTCCAGCGCCCGCGCGTCCACGCCACCGGTCATGGTGCGGCCGGAGCCGCCATGCACGCTGTTGTAAGCGCGCGCCACGCGGGTGATCGAGTCGAGGAGCACGAAGACATCCTTCTTGGATTCGACCATGCGCCGGCAGCGCTCGATCATGAACCGCGAGAGCCGGACATGCGTTTCCAAGTCCTGATCGTTCGAGGACGCGACCACCTCGGCCTTGACCGAGCGCTGGAAGTCCGTGACCTCCTCGGGACGTTCGTCAATGAGGAGAACCATCACATGCACCTCGGGGTGGTTCGCGGTCACCGCGTTGGCGATTTGCTTCAGGATGGTGGTCTTGCCGGTGCGCGGCGGGGCCACAATCAAGCCACGGGTGCCTTTGCCGATGGGCGTAACCAGGTCGATAATGCGCGTCTCCAGCAGATCCGGCGAGGTCTCGAGCCGGAATTTTTCCACCGGATCGATGGTCGTCAGGTTCTCGAACCGTAACGACTTGGTGTAAGCCTGGAAGGGCATTTCGTTGACCGCGATCACCTCGCGCAATTGCGGGCTGCTGCCCCGGTGCGGGGGCTGCAACCCGCCTTTGACGTGGCAGCCTTCGCGCAGGAAGTGCCGTTTGATCGTATCGGGCGTGACGAACACGTCCGTCGGCTTGGGATGAAAATGGTTCTCCGGAGTTCGGAGGAAGCCAAAGCCCTTCTCCGAGATTTCCAGATAGCCGGAACCCGTCTCCGGCACCGATGTGTTATTCATAGGATGTCGTGTCTTCAAAAAAAACGCGGTCACCGCCCGGTGTACGTCTGGCAATGCCAGATGAAAATATGAATCCGGGAAAACTGCCGATCCGAAGAATGCAAAGGCCGAATCGAAGGGACCGCGCAGTTAGACCTAAGACACCGCCCTTCTATGCCCGCCGGCGTTCGAACGCAACAACTATTTTCGTGTGTGTCGTGGATCGGGCGCATCTCAGTTTCTTGCACCCCCTCCGTTTTCCGAGGGAATTCACATGATTTCACCCAGAGATCCCAAGGCAAATCTCCGGTTTTCCTCGGAATTCCCACCGGAGTTGCAAGAAAGTGAGATGCGCCCTCGTGGATCTTTCAAAATTGCACTTTGGCGGAACATCCGAATTGCGTTTCTTCCCGCACTTCAGGATCGAGGCTGCTGGAGGGAAGGGTCGTGGCGGAGCCGCACGATGGGTTTGGCATTCTTGCGCGGCGGGGCGGCGAGGACCGAGTAGGTGCCGTCCGGGTGTTGGCAACGAATGACCCGGGGGGCTGGGGGCACGGACAGTTTGAGCCGTTGACTGCCCAGGGGGACAGTCCCCTCTGGGGCGATCTTGACCGGGTTTCGCAGGCTCCAGACATACGGCCACCAAGGG
>JAKANS010000282.1 GCA_021823625.1 bacterium
GGAATCCCGCCCGGGAACCCGCAGCGGAGGCCCTTGAGGACGAGGCGGCGGTCGGTGGGAGGCCGGCCACCTGGATGCGGTTGGGGGAGCCGGGGTTCGACGCACGCCCATTGGGCAGCGGTCCGAGCGGAGTCGTCGCGGGCGGTTTTCACCGCCCGTGCAGTGGCTCCGCCGCGAAGGTGGCCGCCCCCCCGGTCTGCTCCTGTCAAGCGCCGACTGCACTCGCTTGCTGCATTTCTTCACGGCGCCGTCCGGAATTCCGATTTCAACCGTCGGTCCTGGCATTTTCAGACACGCTCTGAGCTGTCCTCGCCGGACAGACTATTTCCGCCAAAACGACTCAGCGTTCTACGTGGCGCAAGAATTCTTGCAGCGCTCGCCACGTGGGGATGCCTTGCTGGCCACCGGGCTTCGTCGCTTTAAGCGCGGCGGCGGCGGCGGCCATTCGCAGTCGCTCGGCAAGCGGCAAGCCTTTTGCCAGCGCGGCGGCGTAGGCGCCGTGAAAGACATCGCCGCAGCCCGTGGTGTCGGTGATCGCCACGTGGAAGGCCGGCAGATGCTGCGGCTCCGTCGAAGCCTCGTCGCGCCACCAGCAACCGCGCTCGCCGCAAGTCACCACCACCACTTCGCGATCGGCGCGCCACAGTTGCGTCACTGCCTCCGCGGCATCGCGGGCCCCCGTGAGTTCGCAGGCGAAACCTTCGGACACGATGAGGTGATCGGCCAGTGCCTGCAGCTCCGCGAAGCGCGGTAGTTGGCGATATTCGAAGTCGGCCACCACGGCCCGGCCTGCCGCCCTGGCGATGCGCGCCGCGCGGATCATGCCGGGCACACCGAACCGGTCCACCAACAGCACCCGGCTGGCTTCGATGATTTCACGGGCCGGCAACCGCGAATGCGCGCCGTCCACCCCACTCACATCGTACAGGATCGTGCGAGTTCCCGCCGACTCGTCCACCACGATGACCGACTGCACGGGTCGCGGTCCCCGCCGGCGCACCACGTGGCGCGTGTCCACGCCTTCGCGGCCGAACGTCTCCAGCACGAAGGCGGACTCCGGATCGTCGCCCAACGTCCCGGCGTAGGCGACGCGACAGCCCAGTCGCGCGGCAGCGACCAGCGCGGTGGCGGTGAGGCCGCCGCAATGGCGCTCGCGGCGGTTGACCTGGAGTTTGGTGTCGGCGGGCGGGTAGCCGGACACGTACACGAGATCGTCCACCGCCGTGCAGCCCAAGCCCAGCACGTCGAAGAGGGCTTCCGGGCGCGCCGCTTGGCCGGATCGCCGTTTTCGCGGATCGCGCGCTTTCATAGGCGAAGCTCCATGTAGAGGACATCGAGCCAGCGGTCGAACTTGAAGCCGACCTCCTTGAACAGGCCGACTTGCTCGAAGCCGAACGCCGCGTGGAGCCGGATGCTGGCGGTGTTTTGGGCGTCGATGGCGGCGATGAGCGCGTGCAGGCCGCGCTGGCGGGCGGCCGCGATGAGCGGCGCGAGCAGGAGCCTGCCGAGGCCGCGTCCGCGCTGATCGGCGGCGACATAGACCGAGTTTTCGCTGGTGAAGCGGTAGCCAACGCGGTCGTGGTACTTGTTCAACGCGCTCCAACCCACCACCCGCACGGCGGCGTCCACCGCGACGAAGACGGGGTAACCGTCAGCCTGGTGCTGCTCGAACCAGCGCTGGCGGTACTCCGGCGACCGCGGTTCGTAGTCGTAGGTCGCGGTCGTGGTTTTCACGGCCTCGTTGTAGATCTCCTGGATGCCGGGCAGGTCGCTCGGCGTGGCCAGGCGCACAGTCACATCGCTCATAAGCGCAGTTCGCGGCGAGGGTGCGCGGGCGGCGGAGGCGCGTCACGCACTTAAGGCAAGGGGACGACCGCCGGGGTGTATGGGGTGTGCCGCTGCGACGGAATGCGGCGCCTTTCGCGCGTAACTGTCTGGCAACTGATCGTCCGGCACCGGCCAGAAAGGCGGCGTCAACACTCGCCTAAACTCAAAAATGGGGGTTACCCGAGGGGAGGCCGGCGCGGACTCCGGTCGCTCAAAAGTGGGGTTGCCCCACACGACTTGCGCCCAAAAGATTGTTACCCGGGCGGGGCTGACCGGTTCGGGTGAACGGGTCGTTGGGCCAAAAGTCGGGGTTACCCGACATGCACGACGACATGAGCACTGAAACGAGAGCAGAAGTCCTGGCCCGCCTGCGCGGCGCTACGCCACCGCGGGCCTGGAACCCAAGACCAAACTCCTCAACCCAGCGGTCGAACTCTTGGGCGATCATCGTAAGGCGGCCATCCGCGCGCCGTGTGCCGGCCCGCCACCGCCCCGCGCCCCGGCGCTCCTGCCCGGCCGGCCCAAGACGTATCCCGCGGAGACGCTGCGACCGATCTTGAAGCCGATCGGGTTCACCGCCTTCCCGCCCTGCGGGGCGCGCCTGCACGCCCTCTTGCCCGAATGGCTGCCGGCGTACGAGGCGGATCAACGCCGGCTGGCCGCCGACGTGCGGGAAGCCTTGCTGGCGGCCAGCGCCCGCACGCTGGCCCGCTTGGTCGCCCCCGCTGCGCGTGAGCTTACGCCGCCGCGGCGGCACCCGGCCGGGGAGCCTCCTGCGCCAGAGCATCCCGATCCGCGGCGACTGGACCGAGGAGGACCGGGCTGGCTGGAGCTGGACACCGTGTGACCCCGTCCCACCCACGCGTCCCAGCCTGAAACCCAACCGATCCCAATGCCTTCACCTTAAAAGCTCTTTCCCCTGCTACTCCAACCGGGCCACAAAATGCCAGGAATATCCCCATCCCTTCTTCAAGGTTCATAGTGGGTAAAGATTGAGCTTTCCGCAGAAGAATAGGATGCGGGTTCGGTAGTTCCGGAAACTCCGAAAGCCCCGGGCCGCGGCTTTGAGGCTCTGGATTTTTGAGTTCAAGCCTTCCGTCACCGCGTTGGTTATGTGGTGCTTCAAATACGTCCGCAGGTGGTCCAGATGACGCTTGAGCATCTGCGCCACTTCGACCCCCGGTTTGAGGCGGCGGCGGCTCACCCACCCAAACCAATCCTTGAAGAAGCGGCGCGCCCAGCCCTCCTCCTGATATTCCCAGAACTTGGAGAACAGTTCCTTGGCCGCCCAAGCTCGGGCCACCTTCAACTGCAAATCTTTCAGCGCCCTGAATTCGTCGGCCTGCTCCGGGCTGAAGTTCTGTGGGTTATACAACCACAATTGCCGGGGGCCTTTCAGGGTCTCATCGCCCTGCGCCATCAGTTCCTTGTGTTCCTGGCGCCGGACCTGGTCCACCGCCTCGCCCAAATATTTGCTGACCTGAAATTTGTCATGCACGATGTCCGCCTCGGGCACCGGCTGCGGGATCGTGCGCAGAAACGGCTCCCACAGGTCCACCGCCACCGCCTCGACCGCCTCCTTCTGCTCCGCGTCGCCCACAGTTGCTCGGCGGCTTCCGCCGTCCGTTCCTCCACCACGTCCAGTCCCCGAGACGGCTCCAAGTCCGTCAGCAGCGTGATGTAAGACTGCCCACGCCTGAAACTCTTTTCATCCATCCCCAGATACCTCAGCCCTTCCAGTTGGCGGTGCTCCAGTCCTCGCTCCACGGCACGCCGCAGGATCTCCTGGGCCGTGTCCCAGCCGATGCCCAACAGTGCGCATGCCTGGCTCACGCTCGCGCTGGCCAACAGCACCTCCACGGCAAAACGCTCAAAGAGCAGGGTGAAGCATCCCTGGGGCGCCGCCCACGGCACCGTCATCGTCTTGACACCATGCTCTGGACAGTCGGCCCGAGGCGTCCGCGCCCGAATCAACGTCGCAAACAGCATCGTATCCAAATGCCGCCAGCTCCGCTCCGGGGCACAATCGTGAATCGAACACGCCCGTCCGCATTCGGGGCACTGGGCATCCGCGCCCCATTGCCAGCCCAGTTCGATCTCCACTTTCTTCTCTCCCAGCTTGAGGTCCACCGTCTTGACTTCCCAAGGGCTGTTCCCCCTCAACAGGAGCGCGTAGTGCTTCTGCCGTTCGTTATCCATGCTATGCCGGCAGCCTGATCGAAATCGCCCTTGAGGCCAACCCCAAGCCTGACCCGGCGCAGCGCAGCAACAGCGGAGCGGAGTCCGGCGCGCAGCGGTTGCGCTCCCTTTCCACCAGCAGGCTCCGGCATGAAACCAAGCCGCTTCCACAGCTTTCACTCTACAAGCTTCGGTCGGTGCCTCTCGGGCCTAGCCCCCGCCCAACGGATCTTCCTGGATGAGTCGGGGGCAAAAACCAACCGGACTCGTCCCTCCGGCCGCGCGCCCAAAGGCGAGCGGGCCCCGGGCCGCGCCCCGCAAGGTCATGGGCG
>JAKANS010000283.1 GCA_021823625.1 bacterium
CAAGGAAGGCGGCGGCGGCGACAACCTCGCGGTGGCGGTCCAGGATCCGGGTTTCCTCATTGACTCCTCCATGCCGATCCCAGGCGAGTACCTCTCGACTTTCGACAAAGGCAGCGGCCCTGTGACCATCACCACCCAGCCGGCCAGCCTCACGGTGAACGAAGGCGACCCCGCCACCTTCAGCGTCGTGCTGGACGGCACGCCGCCGTACATTTACCAGTGGAAGAAGAATGGCTCGGCCATTACCGACGCGACGAACGGCATGTACACCCTGGCGCGGACGGCTTACGCCGATAACGGCGCGAAATTCTCCGTCGTCGGCGGCGGGGCGCAGGGGACTGCGACCAGCGCCGAGGCCACGCTGACGGTGATCAAGGACGTCACGCCGCCGACCATTGTCTCGGCCGCCGGCAGCCCCAGCTACACCAAGGCTACGCTGAGTTTCTCCGAGCCGGTGGATCCCGCGACCGCCACGGTTCTCGCGAACTACTCCCTCAGCCCCGCGCTCGCCATCTCCGCGGCGGAGGTCCGAGATCTGACCAACGTCGTCCTTACGACGGCGAAGCAGACCCCAGGCGCCACCGCCTACACCGTGACCGTGAACGGCGTCAAAGACCTTCCGGGCAACATGATCGCCGCCAACAGCAAAGTCACGTTCTACACCTTCATCGACCGGCAAGGTGTCCTGGTGTTCGACTTCTGGGGCGGCCTGTCCACCTCGGACAACAGCCTCGACAGCACACTGGTGGCCGATCCTCGCTATCCCGGCAACCCGGACTGGACGGTCAACACCACCGCGTTCGACAGTCGCCCGGTCTTCCCGGACGACAGCCACGAGGGGTACGGTGGCCGGATCTCCGGCGTGCTCATTCCCGCGGAGAGCGGAGACTATGACTTCTTCCTTCGCAGCGACGACTCGTCGCGATTGTTCATGAGCCCCACGGACGACAATCCGGCCAACGCCGAGTTGATCGCGGAACAAACCGGCTGCTGCAACGCCTTCACGGAACCGGGCGTAGCCTACACCACGGCCATCCCGATCTCGTTGGTGGCGGGCAAGCGGTACTACATGGAGGCCATTTACAAAGAGGGAACCGGGGGCGATTATTGCCAGGTGGCGTGGCGGAAGACCACGGACACCACCCCCGCCGGCAACCTGACCCCGATCCCCGGGAAGTTCTTCAGCGCCCCGGTGACTCCCGATGGTTTGTTCCTCTCCACGAAGCCCACGCCCGACACCACCAACGCAGCGCCCAACCTGGTTCAAGTGGTGCATGTGGATGGCGCGACGCCTTGGGCGCAGAACAACGTGACGCTCATGGTGGACGGTGCCCAGGTGGCCGCGACGGTCACCAAGGATGGCGGCGTGGCCACGGTAGCTTACACGCCAAGCCCGCTGTTTGCGGCCCGATCCACGCACCAGGTGAGCCTGCTTTACCCGGTGGCCGGCGGGAACACGGCCAAGTACGAGTGGCAGTTCATGGTGGCGCCGATCACCAAGGACAAACTCCACAGCTACCTCGGGCTCGTGATGGGTAACGCCGCCTTCACGCCGGACGCCGGCGGTCACACCGGCAAAGCCGGCGATTACAGCATGGACTTCGGCACCACCGGTCAGCGGACCGCAGTGTATATTTATGACGCCAGTTGGCTGAACGCCATCACCGCAAACGACGAGATGTCCTTCTCGTTCTGGCTCAAGCGGTATGACATCAACGCCTCCTCGGCGTTCTGGGCGGTTTCGCCTTCGAGCAACAACGGCCAACGCGGTTGGCAGGCGCACACGCCGTGGAACAATGACAACATCTACTTCGACACTGCGGGCTGCTGCGATGCTGGCACCCAGCGCATCAACGCCGCCATCAACACGCTGCCCGATTACCTGTCGGTTGGGGACGACACTTGGTGGACCACCAAGTGGCACCACTTCGTCTTCTCAAAGAAGGCCGATGTGAAGCAGATCTGGATCGACGGCGTGTTATTCCTGGAAGGCAGCAACACGGCGCCGCTGCCGACCGACTTCACCAGTTTGTATCTGGGCGCCGATAATACCGGCGTAGGGAACAACATGCACGGTATGGAGGACGACTTCGCCGTGTTTGGGACAGCCCTGGCCGAAAGCGACGTCCAGAAACTGGCTTCGGGCACGGCGCCCACCGACCTCGCCGCCAGCACCAAGCTGACGGCTTACTGGGACTTCAACGACGGCGCCACCACGACCGCCCCGACCCTCAGCATCTCGCGGGACGGCGCGAACGTGCGCGTGACTTGGACGGGGACGTTGCAGGCAGCCGATGCGATCACCGGTCCGTGGAGCGATGTAACCGGTCTGACCAGCCCGGCCAGCATCGCCCCGGCCGGCCCGGGGAAGTACTATCGGGCCAAGCAATAAGCCGGTCAGAGAAATGTTTCAACGGAAGCACGAGGGGGGCCGGAACAATCCGGCCCCCTTCCGTTATGCACCCCAACTCAGTTCGCCGCGAGGTTGTCGCCTTGCCGGACCACTTCCCGCCGCCTGGGCCAGCGTCTTCGCGCGTGCGCTCCCCGTTCCATTCGGGAGTTGGGTTTAGCCTGTAGCCGTTGAGCCCTCAAAAAACAATGCGCCCGCGCAAACGCCCCGCCGAGCCATCGCCGAAATCGCCGGCGCGGTGTAATCCCCGCCCCCCGGCTGGTTGGCGCCGCTGGGCGTTGCGGGTGGGCGTGATGCTGCTCTCGCCGCTCGTCGTTTTGGTCTTGCTCGAGACCGGGCTGCGGTGGGGCGGGTACGGGTACCCCACACGCTTCTTTCTTAAAGCCGGCGGCGGTGACTACTACACTCCGAACGATTGCTACGCCTGGCAATTCTGGCTCCACAAGCCCTCCGCGCGGCCCGACTTTTTCCGCCTGCCCGCGTCGAAGCCGCGCGGTACCCTGCGGGTCTTTGTGCTGGGCGAATCGGCGGCGATGGGCACGCCCGATCCGGCGTTCAGTTTCCAGCGCATCTTGACGGTGATCCTCGAACGGCGCCATCCGGGCATCCGCTTCGAGTTCGTCAACACCGCCATGCGCGGGATCAACTCCCACGTTGTCCGCCCCATAGCGGAGGAATGCGCGCACTTCCAACCGGACTTGTACCTCGTGTACATGGGCAACAACGAAGCCGTGGGCCTGCATGCGCCCGATCCGGACGTGCCCGCCTGGACGCAGAACCTCACCTTCATCCGGGCGCGGCAGGCGCTGCAATCCTCGCGGCTGGGGCAGTTGCTCACGTCGGCTCTGGTCCGCGGTTCCGAACGCAAAGAAACGCAGGACGCGGAATATTTCCGCCGGCATCGCCTGGCTGCAGACGATCCGCGGCGCCTGCGGCTCGGCGAACACTTCCGGGCAAACCTGGCAGCCATTTGTCGGGCCGGGACGAAGGCGGGCGCGAAGGTGGTTCTCTGCACGGTGCCAGGCAACCTTCAGGATTGCCCGCCGCTGGCTTCATTGCACCGCGCCGATCTGACCGCGTCCACGCAAGCCGATTGGGCAGCCGCTTACGCGCGGGGAGTCGCTGCCGAGACCGCCGGCCGGCGGGCTGAAGCCATCGGCAATTACCGCCAGGCGTTGAGCTTGGACGACCATTTCGCCGAGCTGCATTTCCGGTTGGCGCGCAGTCTCCTGGCTGGCGGCGACGTGCCGGCCGCCCGTGCAGAGTTCGCGTTGGCCCGAGACTGGGACGCGCTCCAGTTCCGCACTGACCGCCGGTTGAACGCCTTCATCCGCGAAACCGCCGCGGATTTGGCTGGTGTCGGGGTTAACCTGGTGGACGCGGAGCGCGCCCTCGCCGAGGCGGACACGGGCGAGCAAGGCATTCCCGGCCGACGCTTCTTCAACGACCACGTCCATCCGACCTTCGACGGCGACTACGCGCTCGCCTTGGCGATATATCCGGCCATCGAGGCGGTCTTGGGCAACCGCCTCGGACCACCCGCCGGGACCGCCGCACCGTCGCGGCAGGAATGTGCCGACGCGCTCGCCTTCACCGCTTGGGACGAGATCAACGTTCGCGCGGCGATGGTGGATTTGACCACCCGCCCGCCATTCACCGGGCAGTTGGACCACGCGGAGCGGCAGGCGCTCGCGGAACAGACCTTGCATGCGGCGGAGGCTGCCCTGGCTCCGCCTACGGTGCAACGCGCCTTGGAGGTTTACCGGCGGGCCGTGACACAACGGCCGCAGGATTGGAAGCTGCAGTTCAACCTGGGCATGCTCCTCCGCGAACTCGGACAGCCAGCCGCCGCCGCGACGGAATTCGCAAGTCTGGTCGGGGCGTACCCGGAGGCGCCGCGATTTCGCGAGTGGCAGGAACA
>JAKANS010000284.1 GCA_021823625.1 bacterium
GCCCCCGGTCAGGATAGACGCCGCGCCCCGCTGCGCCGGCTCCGCCGGCGGAGCCGGCGCAGTTCCTTCCTGCGGCGGGGGCTCAACACCTTGAGCTTCACCACCGGGGGGTCACGATCTACCCAGCTCTTTCCAAAAATTTGCAAAAAAGTGTTTGACACGAGACGGGGTTTCTAAGAAAGTCCCGCCAGTCCCGCCAGTCCCGCCAGTCCCGCCAGTCCCGCCAGTCCCGCCAGTCCCGCCAGTCCCGCGTTGGACAGACGTGAAGGCCAATATGGCAGGTTACGACAACCAGACAGGGCTTTGGCAAAGCTTCGCAGAGCGCAACGACCCGGCCGCAAGATCGCGGCCAGATACCGTCGAGGTTGGCCGCTCGCCAGACCCAAGACCCGAAAGCCCAGCCCCGACCCCGGTGGGGCGAGACTCCGTCGAGCCTACCGCTTTCCGTCCTTCGCCTTCCGCCTTCACGCTGATCGAGCTCTTGGTCGTCATCGCCATCATCGGCATTCTGGCCGGCCTCACCCTGCCGGCTCTCTCGCGGTCCGCGCGCGCGACTGCCCGAGTGACCTGTCTCAGTCAGCTCCGTCAAATCGCCCTGGCCACGCAGCTCTATGCCGCCGATCACGACGAAGCCATCCCGTCCAACTACGATGGCATGGTCAGCCATCTGCAGACGAACTGGGTGGCGGGAAACATGCGCATCGAGGGGGAAGCGCACGACAAAGCCCTCTTGGTCAACACCACCCGCAGCCTGCTGGCGGCCTACCTCAAAACCGCGGCCCTTTACAAGTGCGCCACGGACAAGAGCCAGCTCGTCCGCAGTGTTTCTCTGAACTGCCGGATGAACCCCCAGCGGGCCGACGGCGAACCGCGATGGCTCGGAAGCCGCCGCCCCGCCCCGCACATTTTTCGCCGAACCGGCGACGTGGTCGCACCGACAGCGACGTTCACGGTGCTCGACGAAGCGGCGGACTCGATCAATGACGGCTACTTTGCGGTGGACCTAACGAACACGGGCTTACCTGACGGGCAGGGCCGGCCCGTTCCGGGCCGGCTGGAACTGATCGACCGGCCAGCCGTTCGTCACGATGGTGCGGCGACGATCGCTTTCTTCGACGGCCATGTCGAGACGCACCGCTGGCGCAACCCCGCGGTCTTCGACACCCCGGACATCGCCTACCTTCAGCAAGCTTGCTCGCCGTGAACTTCGCAGCCTGACGCCGCGCTTATGAAAGCGATCCTGCTCAAGGCACTCCTCTTCGGCCCCGCCTGGCTGCTGCTGCCTGGGATCGGGTGGGTTGGCAACGCCGCTTTTGAGGTTCAGGGAGAGGTCAGCAGAACCGTCCACTTCGAGCCGGTGGACGCGGAAGACCGTGGGCCGTTTCTGTATCGTTTCTCGATCACGGTCGATGGCGAACGTTACCTCATCCGATTGGTGCCGTCGTTCGGCCAGACCGAGCCCGAGGAGCGTTACATCGAGGTGGGTTTTGATGGGGAACAGCAGTACCTGTACCACCGGAGCGGGCGCCGTTCGGGTACCACTTCTGACGGAGTGGACCACATCGTTGACCTGGGATTCTTGAGTAGAGTTGTTGTCCCCGTTGCCTTGGCCGATGTGACGATTCCTCCGCTTTGGTTCGCGTTTGCCTCTGGAGACAGTCTCCGAAAGGCGCCACCGAAGAAGCTCGTTCCCCTTTGGCTGCTCCCTATTCCGACGCGCTTCCGGGATCAAGTGACGTTTCCGATTCGATTCGATCTGCTTGGGGGGGCAACGCCGTTGCCAAGGCGCGCTACCATTCGCTCCGAAGGCGTCGAGTTCGCGTACGACCCAATGGCTGGTTTGCGCCACGGTTCCTCGCCCCCCCCTTACGACAAAGGCTTCGTGCTGGCGGAGTACTTCGTGTCGGAATCGACCCCGCTCGGGACTGGGATCATTCCGAAGCTGGCCACCTATCGCCAATACGGCTTGGTTTCCTCCGATCACCGAGTACAGCATACGTTGCTTTACGAACTCAATATCAGCGTAACCAACGCGTTGGACGATGCCACGCCGGACTCTTTCATTCCCCGCATCATAACCAAGGCAGCCATCCAAGACAGCCGCTTGGCCGGTGAAGCTGACTACGCCCACACCAATTGGCCGAACCTGAACGATCCCGCAGTCCAGTACGCGTTTCGCAAGGCGGAGGAGGCGAATCGCAATCTGAAAGCCTTCCTGGGCGAAAGCACGCCTTGGCGACTGAATCGGCTCATTTTCTTCGTAACGGTGGCGGCTACAGCTCTTGTTGTTGTCGTCTTGCGGCTTCGAAGAAAGCACAACCCACAATGAATCGTACTATGCGAATACGTCATCCCATCGTCCCGGTAGTTCTAACTTCCTGCTTGGTCGCGGTCTCCGCGCTTGCGGCTTGTTACGACGTCACGATCACGACCGTCTATTCACCAACGGCGGTTGGCGCCTGTAACGGCTCAGCGCCCAACGACCCCTGCGACTTCTTCTTATTCAGTCCCGCACTGAAGAGTTGCACTTCTGGGCCTATCAGAACCAACTCTACTTGCACCCATACTTCCACCCAAGACATTACATGGTGGCAGTTCTACGGCTCTTGCGTCAATATGGGCGGTACTCTCACTTGTTCAAACACTTCCCCAGACGGACCTTATACGATGTACAACTTCGATCAATGGGAAGCTCTGCCCGATATTGAATGCCAGGGAACTTGAATTCGATCGGGTCGCGGGCCGGTCGTCTGCCGGCCCGCGGTGATGCGGGGGATGCAATTGGGGGCAGCTCGCTTTTGCCGTAACTGCCGCGGAAATGAATCGCTCATCGTATCAGACATGGGTCTGCCTATATCTGTGGGCGGTGCTTCTTTTGGTCGGCACGTTGGGACTTGCCGAACTTACTGGCAAGTCCGGGCAGTTGAGGCTGAGCCAGAGACCGGACCCGATACTTATCTTTGTATCGGAGCGGGGCGCCGTGGTGCTCGCGGCTCTGGTCATGGTCGCCACCGCCGTCGTTGCGGGCTCCCGGCTAACGGCTGAAACGCGGCTGAGTGTGGTTCTCCTGGTGGGCGTCAGTTTCGCTGCCTATCGCTTAACCCGATTGCTGTTCCATATTCCCGAGCCTTGTCAATGTCTGAGCCATGTATCGCGCATCCTCGGGTTTGGGAAAGCAGCGACCAGGGTTTTTAGCGTTGCGGTCATCGCCTTTCTGGTCGTGCCCAGTGCAACGCTTTTACGATGGCAGCGTGTAGCCCGAGTACGTGCGTGATGGAGCGGCCACTGCGAACTGGGGGGTGCTGGCTATTGCTGGGCACGTTGGCGGCCATTGCACTGGCCATTTCGGTTTGGTGCCCGCTTGGATCGCGGATCGAGTTTGGTGGCGACGAAGGCTACGAACTTCAAAAGGCCGCGTTGCTCGAAAGGGGATTCCTGCCTTATCGCGAGGTCTGGAACGATCAGTCGCCATTGCACACGTGGGTTCTGAGCGTCGCGTTTCGTGCCCTCGGGGATCAGGTGTTGTGGGGGCGATTGATCTCCCTTGGCGCTGCGGTCTGCGTGGGTCTTAGTGTGGGGATTTGGGCCCGACGGGTCGCCGGGACGTGCGGTGCGGCGCTGGCGGTCGCGATCCTGTTCGGCAACCCCTTGTTCTTCTTGCTGGGCACGTCTGCCATGCTCGAAATGCCTGCGGTCGCGGTGGCGTTAATGGCCATGAACGTTGCCGGAGCGCGGAGGCTATCGGGACCGCTGGCTGCCCTCCTCGCGGGCGCGCTCCTGGGCTTGGCGGCCCAAGTGAAGCTCACAGCTCTGCTGTACACCCCAGCCTGTCTTTGCTTGCTCTGGCTTCGACTTAGCGACGATTTCACCCGGTGCCAGTGGCGCCGGGTGGCGCTCGCGGGCGCCGGCTTCCTGGTCGGGTCCGTGGTTAGCTTTTTTGCCGTCGCTGCGGTGTGGCCGGGCGAGCTCGGCGGGCTTCTCCCACACTTCGGAAGCCGAATGAGAGCCGCCTTCGCGGGCGATCACGCCTTTCATTTTCAACACTTAACGGAAGCGCCAACGATCTTCCTCATCGCGACCTTGCTTCCGATAACGGGCGTGACCGGAAGTTGGAAACGCGCCTTGCCGTTTGTGGCGAACGCTGCGATTACGCTGGCCATTCTTTGCGTCCACCGGCCTTTTTGGGACTACTACCTTTTGCGCTTCGTCAGCAGAATCTGTGGGCGAATTCATCTGGTTCTGGGAGCTTTCCTAACGTGGGATACAGGGCAATTTCCATCGCGTCATAGGTGCGAAAGCCGTAGGATCGTCTGGTCACCACTCGGAT
>JAKANS010000285.1 GCA_021823625.1 bacterium
CGCCTCGGATTACGGCAGCCGGCAAGCTGGCCGAGTGAGTCGCCGTAGTGCAGACCTTTTCGACCGCTGACATGATTTCCAACCACTTACGCCTGCACCCCACCCCGAATAGCGGAAGTCGGGCTAGCGCGGCCCTGACCTCCGCCTCCGCATGATCCGCCCCCAAGCCGGCGGGACTTGCCACGCCGGGTGACTTTTTGCCGTCAAAGAAACTCGCGCTTGGAGTTCGTCCGAAGTTGTCAGGCACCGTCCGCGGATTCTCGCTCAGCAATTTCGCGGGCGACTCTCTCGTGGCCATCTTCAAATCTGTGGCGGCGCGGGCTTCATCCTGTCGGTCGGCCGATTCGCTCCCGGTTGCCCGCCGCACCCGCTCACGATTCGCGACAGTTGGCTGCGGTTGCTGGAACGTCTCGAAGCTGAGCAGCATCGTACCAGCGTCTGAGCGCACCCACCCAACTCAGATCAATCCATGAAAACAAACAGGCCCCGGCGTTGGCGGCCGGGGCCTGGTGAATCGGCTGCGCGTCAGGCGCGCAACTCAGAGGGTTACGGCTTCGCCAGTTCAGTGAGCACGTTCGTCTTGGCGATGCTGATGAGCCACTTGGCGTAATCGCCGTTGTGCACGCCGAAGCTGCCGTCGTGCTGAACCAGATACAGGTTCATGCGCGCCTGCTTGATCGCGTCGGGCACGTTGGCCTGCTCGGCCGACGTCGGGCCTTTGATGGCGGAATTGCCAGCTGGATTGCCGAGGACACCGGCGACGTTGTATTCCCAACTCAGCGCGCCGTACTTGTCCTTCAGCGCTGCCGGGGCCTTGTTCGTGGCCCAGGAATTGAGAAAGCCTACGACCTCCGTGATCCGGTTTATGATGTTGACTTTGGTCGCCTCGGCGAAGGCCGCAGCCCCCTCGGCCGACCCGTGGCAGTCCACGCAAGCCTCGTACGTGGGCAGGAAGGTATGACCTTTGTAGTTCGGATCTTCTTCGGTGGGACTGGCCACGTCGTAAGCGTACACGTGGCAGCTCGCGCATTGGTCTTCAGTCTCGAGGCCGTGGGTCATGATCTTGGAGACGCCAAGGTCGTACCCGCCTTGCCCGACGAGCATGTTGTATTGCGGTGAATGGTGCGGCGGGCGGCTGGTGTCGGTCCATTTGGCGCCGCGCATGTTGTGGCACTGGCCACAGACCTGGATGTTCGGGTTGTATTGCGGAACGAAGGATCCAAGGTCTGAGGACGACGCGTAGGAGTAGTTGTCCAACGAGTACGTTGGATAGCGCGTTTGCTCCACCTCGCCGCCGGGGCCTGGTCCCGGTCTGTGGGCGTTGTGACACACCGCACAGGCGATGCCGAACTTGGCGGCGTCCTCGGCGGACGGCAACGTGGGCTGTGGGCTGCCGGATTCGGCCTGGTTTATCAAGGCGACCCGCACCGCTCCGGAGTGGCAGACGCCGCATTGCATCATGCGGCCGGTGTTCGGCGAACCGTCGCTGTTGGCGAACCCGGAGCTCACGTGCTCGTTCACTTGGGCGTGGAGGGAGTCTTTCCACTCATCGTAAGTCGGGTGGTGGGCATCGGTGTGGCAACCACCGCAGATCGCCGCCGAGATGCTCACGACGGGACGCAGCGAGGGATCTTCAAAATCCGAGATGTGCCGGCCGCCGGGACCGTGGCAGTTCTCGCACTGCACGTTCGCGAGGAATGGCGTGGTGGTCTCGTCCTGGTAGCCGCCCGCCAGGCCATAACCCACGGTGTGACACCCGATGCAGCGGGGGTTCTTGTCCTGGTGGATGTCTTTCAGAGTCTGCAGCGCGGTGGCGTGGAGCGTATTGGTCCAGGTGGCGTGGGTGCTCTTGTGGCAGATCCGACAAAACTGAACGCCCACGTAGTTGTCATCGCCGCCCGTGACCGCCAGGAAGGCGTCGCCGTCCTGCAGCGCAACTTGGGCGCTGGTGTTAGTGGTGGGATCGCCAATGGCCTGCCAGGTGGTATCGGCGAGGTTCGTCTTCTGCAGAAGTTGGTACGGGCCATGAATGCCCGTCCACGTGACGTTGGCCACCCCTTGCGTTCGGACGATGGACATCAAGTAGGGGCGCGGGTTCAGGCCTCCCGGTGTGGCCACCGGCGGGTCGTACATGGGCTTCTGGGCCAGCAGGCCCGGAAGCAGAGCGAGGCCCAGCGCCGCGGCCATCGCCGGGCCGGCCATGCGGGGACGTCGAACGGACTGCAACACGGTCATAGTTGCTCCTTTGGTGAGCGGATGGTTGGGTATGAATACTCCATCAAACGACAGGAACTCGGGGCGGCGATTTCGCTGCCCGGGCTCATTTGCCAAGTCCACTGTTTCATGGGGCAGAAGCTAATCCACCGCAGAAGCGCAACCACACCGATCTTGCTCAGTGCTTAACCTTTCTTGTTTTCAAACACGGCAAAGGTAAGGCGCGCTGGCCGCGGACCGCTAATCGGTTCGCGGCCGGGGCCGGACTTGAAGTTCGCCCCCCGCAGGCTTGGGGGGCGCGGTCGATGGCGCCGGCTTCGTCACGGGTTTCGGTCGCCGCCCGGTCCAGAAGGCCCAGTTCAGCGGATAGACGTCCGGGTCGAACACGACGTGATAGAAGTGCCAGACGACGATGGCCAGGCAGGCCAGGATCGCTTCGTAGTAGTGAACGGTGGTCGCGATATCGATCGCCCAGCGCGGCAGCCAGCGGCTGACTTCCACCGGGAACCAGATCATGAAACCCGTCACGCCCATGAGGATGGTGCCCCACACGACGGACCAGTACTCCATCTTTTCGGCATACCCGAAGCGCGCCGCGTGGCCGTGGACCTGCCCGCGTCCGGACATGTAGCGCGCGTTGGCCGCCAACTCCTGCAAATCCTGCCGCACGGGCAGGAAGTCACGGACCAGTTGCCGGCCCTGGCGGGTGAACAACGCGTAGAACACATGGTAGAATCCGAGCGTTATGAGGACGAGTGCCGCTCCGCGATGGCTCCAACGGCGGATACTTTCGTCCGCACCCAACAGCCACGCCACCCAGGAATCCGGGTATTTGAGCGCGAAGCCGGAGAGCGCCAGCACGATGAAACTCACGGCCAGGAGCAGGTGTTGCCAGCGCTGACTCCGATCCATCCGCTCCTCGCCGGCCAGGGACGCCAGCCGGGTGACCGTAGCCTTGCGCCACCAGATGAGCGCATTGTGTAAGAAGAGGCTGCCCACAACCACAAAGATCAAAGCCAGATAGACGCGACGCACCCAGCGGTTCACCACACTCCCCATGTCCGCCCCCTTCTCGAGGTCCGTGTGGACCTTGCTAGTGGCGAAGTTCGCCGTCGCGCCGGGGTGGCATTTGCCGCAGGTATCGACCAGGTGATTCGGATGAATGCTGGACCGCGGGTCGCTGGAAGGCAGGATCAGATGCACGCCGTGGCAACTGGCACAGTTCGCTGCGCGCGTAGAGCCGAGTTGGGCCGCCAGGCCATGATAGCTGCCGAGGAACGTCTTCACCCGATCCGCCGGCATGCGGTACCTGGCATTGATCCGCTCGGAGGCATGGCATTGGCTGCAGATCTGCTCCGCGATTTTGATGGGGGAGGCGCCCCGAAGCCGTTCGATCTTGTGTTCCGAATGGCAGTCGGTGCACGTCGGAGCATCCCGCACGCCCTGGGCCAATGCGGCTCCATGAACGCTTTCGCGCACGTTTTGGGCCTCTTGTTCGTGACAGCCGCCGCAGGTCTTGCCGAGGTTCAGCGGATTCAACGGAGACTCCGGCGCGGAACGTGGCAGCACGTCGTGGTGGCGATGACAATCCCCGCAGGTGGGGACACCGGGTTCGCCCTTGGCAAGTGCAATGCCGTGTGCGCTGGCGCCATAGCTTAGCGATTGATCCTGGTGGCAGGTAGCGCAGGCCACCGGCTTGACGGCGAGGCCATCATCGGGATGCCCGCTGCCAATGTCGCTGTGGCAACTCCAACACGTGTTGGTGGCGTGGAGTGACTTGGCGAGGACCGCAGCATCCATGTAAAGGGAAATGGTTTCCCCGGCGGCGTTCGTCCGGGTTAGGTCCTTGTCACCGTGGCAGACCAGGCAGTCGTCGTTGGGAATCGGTTCGGCAGCGTGAAGTGCCGGGATTAGCGCCAGGAGCCCTGTCAGCACTCCGACGCGCACGAATCGGCGCATGGCGTTCATAGAAGTCTGTCGGTTCCCTCGACCCGACGTTGGCCGCCGACTTTATATTCAAAACGTCCTAATTAGTGTCTGGCCGGAAACGCGTGTTTTTTGAAGTGGCGCGGGACGCGGGGGGGGCCGCGGACGCGATCGGCGACGGTTTT
>JAKANS010000105.1 GCA_021823625.1 bacterium
TCGTCAAGGCGAGCGCCGTGTACGAGACGGGAAAAACATGGCAAATACGAACCCGGAGACCCTGTGCTCCCGGCAAGGGTCTTGGCGCGACAACTTCGTGACGATCCGCTTTCGGGCATAATGATTTGGCCAAACAACGGTCGAATGGATCGTGCCTTTCGGACGCAAATGCGACAAGGACAATCCACTACGGCGCGTTCAGGGCTTTTCCGAAGGTTAGGCGTCCCTTATTTTCAGGTCAACCGTGTTCTCTTACAGGAACAGAGGCGCGCGTTAGTGCTTTAGCGTGGAAGGCCGCATGACGGCCCCGCTAAATCTTGTCGGCCCCCAGGTGCGCAAATTCCGCACTCAAAACGGGTGGACCCAGGATGCTCTGGCGGCAAAGCTGCAAGTCGAAGGCTGGGATGTGAGCCGCGAATCGTTAGCCAAGCTGGAGGCCCAATTCCGGCGCGTCCCCGATTGTGAACTCCTTTTTCTCGCCAAAGTCTTTGGCGTCAACTTGAAGGATTTGTTTCCTCCGGACATCGACTTGAAAAAGCTGGACCCGTCCTTGCGCCTCAAAGTCTCCACCAAATTTCCACGAAGAAAGCGGCGCCCAAAAGAGAAATGAGCTGACGCTGGCAAGCCCCCGTTCGTTGATCCAAGTGCAACGAGAGTTTTGGTTCATGGTTTCAGGGTTTCCGCGCTGGCGGGCGCAGGGAGGGGCGGAACCCCGATCGGAGCACGCCCGCGCGCGGCGAACACCGCCGGCGCCAGATATGCCAGCGCCGAATGCGGCCTCGCCTCGTTGTAATCCCGCCGCCACCCGGCGGCCAGGACTTGCGCCTCCAACAGGGAGGCAAATGCTTCGCGGTTCAAATGCTCGTCCCGCAACCGGCTGTTGAACGACTCCACATCCGCGTTCTCCCACGGACTTCCCGGCGCGATATACAATGGCCCCACCGCGTGGGCCTTCAGCCAGGTCTGCACCGCCTGGGCCACAAACTCCGGCCCGTTGTCGCTCCGCAGATGCGCCGGAACGCCCCGCTGCGCGATCAGGGCCGCCAGCACCGTGATCACGTCCTGGGCCCGGAAACTCCGCTGCACTTCCAGCGCCAAGCATTCCCGCGTGCACTCGTCCACCACGCAGAAAACCTTCAACCGCCGCCCGTCGCTCGTCTGGTCGCTCACGAAATCGTAGCTCCACACCTCGTTGGGCCGGCTCGCCACCCGGCGCTGGCTGCCGTTTTCACTCGTCCCCAGCCGCCGCTTTTTGCACTGCCGCCGCGGCACTTTCAGCCCTTCCTCCCGCCAGAGCGTTGCCCCCGCTTGGGATTCACCCGCAACCCTGCCCGGCGTAATTGACCGCACGCCGTCCGATACCCGGCGCGGGAGCGTTGGCGGCTGAACGCGTTGAGCCGTTCGCGCAAACGCGCTTCCTCCGCGTCGGGTTGGGGGGCGTGCCGCTGGGTGGCCCGCGGTTGCCCCACCACTTTGCAGGCCCGACGCTGGCTCAGCTCCAACTCACGCTGAAGATGTCCCACCGCCGTTCGCTTTCGCGCCGGGCCTACCATTTTCCCTCCAGCAACTCCTTGAGGGCTACCTTATCCAAGGACAAGTCGGCCACCAGCTTCTTGAGCCTGGCGTTCTCCTTTTTCAAGGCTTTGAGTTCCTTCACGGTGTTCAGGTCGGCGCCGTCGTAGTGCGCCTGCCAGCGGTGATCCGTGGCCGGGCTGATCGCCAGGGTTCTGCAAACCTCTTCGATCTGCTTGCCCCCGGCCAGCTCCGTGGCCGCTTGAGGGAGCTTCGTGACTATTTGTTCGGGACGGTGTCGGGTTCGTTTCATGTCATCAGAGTTCCGGGCGGCGCTCCGCGCCGCCCCATCCGCTCATAACACCTGGCTCAATTTAAGGGGAGCTTTCCAACCGCCCCGACTTGGCATGGCGGAGCGATTCGCCTGGAAATGCTCGCGCGAGAAGCGTTTCCTGAGACCTGTTGCTACCAACTCGAACTCCGTGCGCACAAACGCACGGTTGTGGGTTGCGACCACAGTCTGTGGGGCCACATCAACTATAGCGAATACAGCTTCATGATTGTGGTCTGAAGCGGTTCACGGGTCCGCCGCCCCGGCGCGGCGGACCCGCTTTATCCTGGGCGTGATGGACTTCTACTGGCTGCTGCTTGGCGTGCTTGCAGTGTGGCGAATCACCCATCTGTTGCAGGCAGAGGACGGGCCGTGGGACCTCGTGGTGCGGCTTCGTCGCGCGGCCGGAAATGGATTCTGGGGCCAGTTATTGGATTGCTTCCAATGTCTCAGCCTGTGGGTGGCCGCCCCGGCCGCCGGACTGGTGGGCCACGGATGGAAGGAAATAGCCTTCCTCTGGCTGGCCTTTTCCGGCGGCGCCATCTTGCTGGAGCACCTGACCGGGGGCGTGTCCGCCACCCCTCGCGCCCTCTACTACGAAGACAAGGAGACCGACCATGTCCTGCTGCGGAAACCAACGGAGCCAACTCCAAACGACCAGGCCCAGCCTCCCACCGGTTAGTGCCGCCGGTCAGGGCAACTCTGCCGCTGCGCCACTACGTCGTTTCTTTGTCTGCTTCGAGTACGTGGGCCCAACCGGTTTGACCGCCATCGGGGGCGCGACAGGCAAGCGTTATCGCTTCGACCGACCAGGCGCCCGCGTCATTGTGGATCCGCGCGACCGCCCTTCGTTGGCCGCCGTGCCGAATCTCCGACCGGTGTGAAGCGCGCGGCGAAGTGGAGTTGGTCCCCTCGGAACAGGTGAACGGTTGGTACGGCGGCTCAACTCAGGCTTGGCTCACAGCCAAGCGCCTCTGGTTTTCGGCCAGGCCGAAGCGGCTTCATCCGGCCTGGCCCCAATCCTCCAACAACAGGCGAGCGCTGATCCGCGCCGACTCGAAAATCACGGGCAGGCCGCTGCCCAGGTGAGTGCTTCCGCCGACTGGCACTGTGGCTGGAGGTCAACTCCCGTTGGACCGCTTCCGGTCTTGCGGTGGTGCCAGTGTTCCGGCATCTCCACCGAGAGTCAGCGTTGGCGTTCCTGCCCGCAACGAAGAGCACGACCTCCCCACGCTGCTTCGGTCCCTTGTGTCGCGGGCGGTGAGCCCACACGAGACCATCGTTGTGGACGATGGCTCAACCGACCGCACTGCCGAGCCTGCCCGACAGTTCGGCGCCGTGGCGATCGCCTTGCAGCCACTGCCTGAGGGCAGGCTCACTCCGCGGCAGGCTCCTTCAGCGGGATCGTCAACATGCCGAGATCGATCGGTTCGCTGGCCGGGCCCCCGGGAACGGTCACGCGCTGGGAGTACTTGCCCAGTGGTGGCCGAATCACCGGGTTGCCGGCGGGGTCCCACTTGTCCGGATCGGGCGGCTCGGCCACAGCGAGTCCCAGCGTGTATTCACCCGGTACAACATCCGCGACAACGCAAGGCGGCCGACCAAGGCACGGCCTTTTCCGCCGATGGTGACCTGAGCCACATCCCCGGCCGGAACTACTACGCGCTCTTGATGGCTGAAGCCCACCGGCCCGGTGCCGTCGCGGTTGAAATTGAAGTAGCGGCCCACGCGCACTGGCCTGGCCGGTAGGCGCGCAAAGCGAAAGCGCCCTTGGATGTCAGTCACGGCCGTGCCTTGCACATTGATGGCCAACACCGGACCGGAGTTCACAGGCGCGTCCATTTCCAGGGCCACCTTTTGTCCCGGTGCCGGCTGACTGCCGACCAACAAAGTGCCTTCGATGGCCCCCCAAGGCTGTAGCGCGATTGGTCGGTTGGTGAAACTGGCAATGGGCGCGAGCGTGCAGCCCAAGTCATGCACCACCAGGACGCTCTCCGCACCAATCCGCGGCTGGAACGAGAACCGGCCCGCCGCGTCGGTGGTGGTCTGCGGCGCGTCATTGCCGGAGAAAGCGCGACCATCGTCGTTCAAGATATGACCGAACTGATCGCCGTTGAGTCCGACCTATGCGCCGGCCACCGGCTGACCTTCGGGCGTCACGACCACGCCAGCCAATTTCCCCGCCCGCCGCCGCCGGACCGCGAAGCTTTGATCTCCGGCCCGGACCGGACGCACGTCGGTTTCTGCCGGTTCGTAACCGTCAGCCTCCACCTGGAGCGAAAACTGATTGTAAAACGCCGCGAACACCGGCCAGTCAAACCGGCCATCGTGTCCTGCTCCCAGAAAGTCCAGGGCGGTGCCGCGGTGCTCGTTGAGACGCACGCGAAACTGCGGGAGCGGTTGCCCCGACTCGTCGTCCACCACGGTGCCGGTGCCGGCGCACGAGTTCGGCGAAGGCCGATTCGGAGCGCTGGGTCGCCCAAGCTTGAAGAAGGTGCCAGTCGTTCATAACGAGCTTCACCTGGAAATCCCCGCTCGTGGCAAAAGGGGACAAGAAAAACCGCCCCAGGCCGAGCGCTTTGTTCAGCCGGCTGGCGGAGAAGTCACACCGCCTTCATACCTCGCCGAGCTTGGCCGGCTTTATCGGCCCTCGGCACCCGGACCCGGAACGCGGGCGCGTACTGGGCGCGGTTCAGGTTCAGGCCGGCTTCGGACCGGGCGGCGGAATCGGGCGCGCGGCGCGGGAGCGGAGGCGGTTGGCGGCATCGCAGTTCGCGAATTCCTCGGCCGTGGGATTCCACTTCAGCGACTGGCCGGTCCAATAGGCGAGGTTGGTCAGGTGGCCGATGGTCGCGGTGCGGTGGCCCAGTTCCTCACTGCAACTTGGCGCCTGGCGCGTGTGCATGCACTCGAGCCAGTTCGCGTGATGGTTGTTGCCGCCGGGACCGACCTCGCGGGTCTTCAGCTTCATTTCGTCGAACAGGCTCACCGGTCCGGCTTCGATGGGCCCGCCGTTCGTCAGCGAAGTCAACCAGCCGCGTTCGCCCACGAACACGCCGCCGAACATCCCGGCCAGCCGCGCGTCGGCCGGCACGGCGTGGTACTGCGTTTTCACCTGCGCCCAGTCTTCGATGAAGTGCAGCAGAGTGCCGTTCGCGTAGCGAAAGGTCAGCGTCGGAAACTCGCCGGAGTTCGGGTGAATCACCTCGATCGGTCCGGTTTCCTCGACGCCGAGCGCGTACTGGATCACGTCCGCGGCGTGGGACAGAAACCACGTGGACGACGTGACGCCGAAGGCTTCGTCGAACGACCACGGCACGACGCCGGGCGACGGGTTGACGTGGTAAAGCCGGTTGTACGGCCGCGCCGGCGCGGGGCCGACCCAGAGGTCCCAATCGAGTCCGGCCGGCACCGGCTCAGCCGGCAATGCGAAGTCGAGCGGCGGATAGGAGCCGCCGAGTCGGTCGGCGTCCACGACGTTGGCGAATGGTTTGAAGCGCTCGCTGCGGAGCCAGTTGTTGAGCGGGAAGAGTTGGGTGAAGACCTGCTTCACCTTGCCCAGCCCTCCGCCGCGCACAAACTTGACCACGTCGCGGATCGTCGGAATCGACCGGTACTGCGTGCCGGTTTGAAAGACGCGACCGTAACGGCGCACGGCTTCGACCACGCGCCGGCCTTCCGCGATCGTGACCGAGATCGGCTTCTCGCAATACACGTCCTTGCCGGCCTTGGCGGCTTCGATGGCGATCGGCGAATGCCAGTGATCCGGCGTGGCGATCAGCACCGCGTCAAGGTCGGCGCGCGCGAGCACGTCGCGATAGTCGTTGTAGGCCGTGCAGCCTTTGTACGTGCCGCTGGTGGTGACGGCGGCGTACATCTGCTCGGCGATGTTTTTGGCGTGGTCGCGCCGCGTGCGGTCCACGTCGCAGACCGCGACCAGTTGAAAACCGGGATCGCCGGCCAGGCGGCGGAGGTGGCCGCTGCCCATCGCCCCGATGCCGATCAGCCCCACGTTCACGCGGTCGCTGGGTGGCACCGGCTTTTCGGCGGCGTGAAGGGCGATGGCCGGCAGGCCCGGCAGCGCGAGCAGGCTGGCCGCGGCGGCACTGCGTTGCAGGAAGGTTCGGCGTCGAATGGGGGAAGCGAGGTGTTGGCGCATAAAGTGCCGGCACCGCCTAACCGGGTCGGCGGGTGCGCTGGCTTGGCCGATAGCCGTAAGCTGTCGCGTCGGCGCGGTCAAGTCGGGTGTTGCGCCGACTCCGGCATTGCCAGTGCCGGCGGTTGGGTTTACACGTTCCCATCATGCAAGGGGCAACGCCAGGCCGGAGGCCGGGCTTCACGCTCATCGAGTTGCTGACCGTGATCGCGGTCATCGCGATGCTGGCCGCGTTGCTGCTGCCCGCGTTGGGTCGGGCCAAAGGCAAGGCACAGGCGATTTTCTGTCTGAACAATCTCAAACAGTGGGGCCTCGCCACGCAACTTTACGCGACCGACCACGACGATTACCTCCCGCCCGAAGGCACGCCGAACCCCAGCGACAGCGCGACCAACGTGGGCTGGTACATTCAACTGCCACCCGAACTCGGCCTGCCGCGCTACCACGATATGCGGTGGCGCACCAACGCCGGCGTTTCGCCGGGCCGCTCGGTCTGGGTTTGCCCGGCGAACCGGCGACGCAGCAACGGCAAGAACCTCTTCCACTATTGCCTGAACGAAAACATCAACGGCACGGGCGACGAGAACCAGCCGGTGCGCCTCGCTCCGCTGCCCGAGCCCACCAGCCTCGTGTGGCTCTTCGACTCGAAGAACCTCCCCGCGGTCGGTTCCTGGAGTTATGTGCACACGAATCTCCACAACGCGGGGGCGCAGTTCACGTTCCTGGACGGTCACGCCGCCCGGTTTCGCAACGCGGCCTATTGGGACTTTGCCAGCAACCGGCCCGACGTGAACGACACGGCGCTGCGCTGGATACCGTGAGCGCGAGGCTCAGAAGGCCCAAACCTGGAATGGCGCGTCGAACCAAAGGCCGTTGAAGTCCAACTGGAGATTCGGCGGTTCGAATTCTCCCGCGACCCAATAGACTTCGTTGCGCGCTCGTAACAGACTTTCCAACTCCGCGAACATGTCGGCGTCGAGACCGACGAGGTGGTAGCGGTTGCGGCGCAAGCCGTGCTTGGCCATCAGCCGGAGCAGGTTCTCTGCCTCGGCAAACGAGCGCTTGAGCACCCAGATTTCAGCCTCGGGCACTTTCACCGCCAGGCGGTCGAGCTTTTCCACGCTGCACTCACCGCACTCGACCCACAACGCCGCGCGCAGGGTGTAATCGAACTGCGCCAGGTCCGGCAGGTACGGGATGTTGTCGTCGTGGAGGCGCGGCTCGATCTGGAGACG
Organism: bacterium; assembly: GCA_021823625.1. Lineage (GTDB taxonomy): Bacteria > Verrucomicrobiota > Verrucomicrobiia > Limisphaerales > J093 > DSVZ01. The sequence continues at coordinate 7,235 of JAKANS010000105.1, forward strand.
GTCCCGGAAGAACAACAGGTAGCCGAGGAGTTTGAGCAGGACGTGCGCGCTGGTCTCGGTGTCCTTCTGACCGATGACGACCTTGCCGGGCAATGCGCGTCGCCGGTCGGCGCTTTTGAGATGGAAACTGTATTTGCCGGCCATGACGCTGCGCGGGTTCAGTACTGCACGTACACCGGCAACCCCGGCCAGACCAGGCGGGCGAGAAGGGCCGCGTCCCAATTGGCGAGGCGGAAGCAACCGTGCGATTCGGTGCGGCCCACGTCCTCGGGCCGGGCGGTGCCGTGGATGCCGTAGCCGGGCCGGTTCAAACCGATCCAGGCGACGCCCACCGGGTTGTTCGGGCCGGGGGGCAGCGTGAGTTTGTGGTTGAGATGCCGGGCCTCCGCCGACTCGGGGAAGATCTCCGGATCGAACGTGTAGGTGGGGTCGTTGGCGACGGTCGCGACTTCGAGCCGGCCCACCGGGCGCTTTTCGATCCGCGATGCGATGCTGCACGGAAAATGGAGCAGCAGATTCGTGCGCGCATCGAAGCCGTCGAGCATCCGATCCTGCAAGCCAATGCGGAGAAACGCCAGGTGGCCGGCGACGACCGGAGTCGGCGCGTTCGGCACGGTGAGCGGCTGGCCCGGCCGGACGTGGTCCCAATCCACGCCGGGGTTCAGCCGCCGGACCAGTGCGGGATGCGCGCGGTGCCGTTCCGAAACGAGTTCGAGGACGGTCTCGAAATCGAGCCGCGTTTGGACGGACTTGCCGAGCCAGGTGTGGCTCAACGGCCGCAGGCGGGCGAGATCGTTGGTGGTGACGACGTACGTGGTCAACGGAGGTGTGGCGAGGGTGAGTCGTTGGCGCGTGGCGGTTTCCAGCGCGCCGGTGACCGGCAGGCCGGCCTGGCGCTGAAAGGCGCGGAGGGCGGCACGCGTTTGATAGCCCAGCGCGTCGTCCAGCGAGCCGCAGGAGAATCCGCGGCTGGCCAGCGCGATCTGCGCTTCCAACGTGTCCCGCACCGGCCGGGGAAAGGTGTCTTGAGTCGCGCCGATCGATGGCGCGTTGGTGGGTGCAGGCGCGACCGGCGGCGGGCGGACAACGACTTGGGTTTGGACGAGCGACGGCACGGTGACACGCACGGTTGGCGGGACCGCATTGGTTGGCGGGGCGGCCAGGCGGGGTTGGTTCGCGAACGCAAGGTTGGTCTGGCCAGCCGGGCGAACGGACGGCGTTGGTTGAGCAGGAGCCGGTCGGACTGGGCGCGGCTGCGAACTGGTTTCGCTGGTGCGGTAAATCACCCAGCCCATGATTCCCAGACCCGCCAAAGCCAGCGCGAGGTGGAGCGCATTGCGCCAACTCCACCTTTTCCGCGCTGCTTGGTAGCGGGTGTAAATCCGCATCGCACCAGTTAGCCACACGCCGTTTCAGGCCCCAAGCAGGAAGTGCCCGGAAAAGCGATGGGCGCGCCGAGGCGCGAGTTGCGGCGGGGAAGGCTGCAGGCGCGAACGCGGACGAAGGTGTGGCGGCTACTTGCCGGGGGTTGGCGCTGCCGGGGCGTTGGTTTGGGAGCCATTCCCGACGACGCGGTACTTGGAAAAGATGGCCGAGAAGTCCGGGTCGGTCACGGCGTAGCGGCGAAGTTCGTCGAACATCCGCTGCATCTGCGGGGCGGCGTTGGTTTGGTAATCGCCCACCGCCTTGCTGAGTTCCTGGGCGGTGACGTTCAACTGGTTGGCCTGGGCGAGCAGCCAGCGAATCTGGTGGAACAACGCGATGCTGCTGGTGACCAGCAACACCGTCAGCGCGCCCATGACGAGGTGCAGGAGGTAGCGGTGACTGCGCAGGTCGCGTTCAAGCTCGCGCAGCCGGCCGTCCCCGGCGGGGGCAGCGGTCGTCGGCGAGGCAGGTGGAGTGGAAGGCGTGTCCATGGCGGGGAGGCGATCAGCGGGGCAGGGGGTTGAGTTGCAGCCGCTGGAGCAGCGGGGTGAACTGCCGCATCACGTTGGCGAGGCCGGGATTCTTGCGGGCCAGTTCCAGCGATTCGGCGGCCAGGGACCGCGCGACGGCGAGGTTGCGGTTGATCACGGCCGCTTCCGCCTGCAGTTGCTGGGCCTGGAGTTGAAGCCGCTGCGCGGTGTTCAATACCTGGAGATAGCGAAAAAAGATCAAGACGTTCGCCCCGGCGCCGATCAGCACCGCGGCCAGGAGCACGCTCGTAAGCATGGATTGCTTGCCCATATGGGTAATTGTAATGAGTTGCTGAGCCGACTCCAAGCTGGATTTGTACGTCGCCGAAAGAGCATTGAGAGCCGCCGCGTTCGTCTGCGGTTACATCCGCTCCGGCGTTTCGATGCCGAGCGCATCCAGGCCCTGCTTGAGCACGCGTGCGGTCAGGTCACACAGCGCCAGACGATGCGACCGCGCCGGTTCGTCGGCTTTGAGCACCGGGCAGTTTTCGTAGAAGTCGGTGAAGTGCCCGGCCAGCTCGTAAAGATAATTGCAGAGGTAGTTGGGCCGGTACTCGGCCGCCACGGTTTCGAGCGTGAGGCCGAAGTTCAGCAAGTGCCGGGCGAGGCGGAATTCGGGGGGCGCCGCCAGCTCCAGCGCGGTCGTGTCTCCCGCCGACCCGGCCCCGCCGCCGCTGTCCGCGAGTTTGCGAAAGATGCTGCGGATGCGCGTGTAGGCGTACTGGAGGTACGGCGCGGTGTTGCCATTCAAGGCGAGCATCTTGTCCCATTGAAAAACGTAATCGCTCTGCCGGTTGGGCAGCAGGTCCTGATACTTGATCGCGCCCAGTCCGATCACCCGTGCGATTTCGCGCCGCTCGGCTTCGGGCAGGTCCGGGCTCTTTTCGGTGACCACCCGCAAGGCGCGTTCCTCGGCTTCATCGAGCAGGTCGGCGAGTTTGATGGTGTCGCCGGAGCGCGTTTTGAACGGCTTGCCGTCCCCGCCCAAAATCGACCCGAACCACACGTGTGCGAGCGTCACGCGGGCCTCCGGCCGCCAGCGGTGGAGCGCGGCAAAGATCTGCTTGAAATGGAGCTGCTGCCGGCCGTCGGTGACGTAGATGATCTCGTCCGGGTGCCAGGTCTCGATCCGGTACGCCAGCGTGGCCAGGTCGGTGGTGGCGTAGTTCGCGGCGCCGTCGCTTTTCTGAACGATGGCCGGGTGGTTTTTCAGCTCGGAATCGTCGTCGAAGAACACGACCTGCGCGCCCTCGCTTTCCCGGGCGATGCCGCGGGCGATCAAATCTTCGACCACGCCTTTGAGGCGCGGGTTGTAGAAACTCTCGCCGAGCGTGTGGTCGAACCGCACGCCGAGCCGGCCATACACGGTGTCGAATTGGTGCTGCGACAGCGCCTGCATCTGCCGCCAGATGCCCAGGTTCTCGGCGTCGCCATCCTGGAGCTTCACCAGTTCCTGGCGGGCGGCCTCGAGCACCGCCGGATCGGTTCCGCTCGCCTGGTTCACCCACCGGTACAGGCGCTCCATCTCCGCGACCGGATCGCGCACCAGTGCCGCGGCGTCCAGATGGTGTTTCCAACCGACGATCAGTTTGCCGAACTGCGTGCCCCAGTCGCCGAGGTGGTTGTCGGTGATGACGCGGTGCCCCAGCAGGCGCAGCGTCCGGGCCAGACAATCGCCCAGGATCGTGGACCGGATGTGGCCGACATGCATCGGCTTGGCGACGTTCGGCGAACTGAAGTCCACCACCACGGTGCGCGGCGTGGCGGCGGGCTGGTAGAAAAGGCGCTCGCTGCTGATAGCGCCTTGCAAGGCTCGAACGATCGCGGCGGGTTGCAGGTGGAAGTTCAGGAAGCCCGGCCCGGCGACTTCAACCTTGGCGCAGAGATTGCCGAGATCGAGCCGCGCGGCGATGTCCGCCGCGAAAGCGCGCGGGTTGAGTTTGCGCTCTTTGGCCAGCGCCATGAGCGCGTTCGTCTGGTAATCGCCGAATTTCGGATCCGGGCAGGGTCGCACCAGCACGGTGCCAACCGCTGCGCCCGGCAAGGCGGCGGCGACAGCAATCTGGAGCCGCGACTCGATGAGTTTATGAAGCATCTGGGAAGAAGGGGAACGGGGCGGAAGCGCCGTTCAAGGCGGCACGGTGCCGAGGCTTTCCCGCGTGAGGTTTAGCGGGCCGCGGAGTTTTTTTGAATCACCTCGTACATGGCTTCCGCGTCTTTGGCATCCTCGAGCGCCTGGCGAAATTCGCGTTTGTGCAGCAATTTCGCGATGTCGGCCAGCGTGTGGAGGTGTTTCTGGAACTGTCCTTGAGGCACGAGGAAGAGCATGACCAGGGAAACCGCCTGGTTGTCCAGGGCATCGAAGTCGATCCCCGCTTTCGAGCGCCCCAGAGCGCCGACGACCTCGCCGATCAGGTCCGTCGAGGCGTGCGGGATGCCAATGCCGTAACCGATGCCAGTGCTCATCGAGGTTTCCCGGCGGCGCACCACCTGGGTAACCGCCTCCCGGTCCTCCGGCTTGATTCGACCGGCTGAGACCAGCCGCTGAATCAATTCGTCGATGGCCTCCCAGCGGTCGTGAGCCTGCAGCTCCGGAACGATGGAATCGGGCGTGAGAATGTCGCCGAGCGTCATAGAGCGAACACAGTGGGGGCATTCCGCCGCAGCCGTTCCGGCATTTCAAGTGTGAATTCCATCGGGATGAAAAACGAAGGTGCGGGGAGCGCAGCGCTGGCTCGACCGGATCAACCTGCCGAAGCGGCGGCTCGTTGGCGCTTCCCCCGAGAGCGGTTCACTTCAGGTTTTTCGGGTTCAGGGGCTGGAGGTCTTTCGGCAAAAACAGACCGTCCTTGCGGATCAAAGTGTCGTCGAACCACACCTCGCCACCACCCCATTCCGGGCGTTGGATCAGCACCATGTCCCAGTGGACGGCCGATTTGTTGCCGTTGCCGCAGTCTTCGTAAGCCTGCCCCGGCGTGAAGTGGAGCGACCCCGCGATCTTTTCGTCGAAAAGGATGTCGCACATCGGATTCAGAATGAACGGATTGAAGCCGAGCGAGAATTCGCCGATGGAGCGCGCGCCAGGATCGGTATCCAGGATCTCGTTAAGCCGTTTCTCGTTGCTGCCTGAGGTCTTGACCACCCGGCCTCGCTTCAGTTCGAGGCGCACGTTCTCGAAGCGCGTGCCGGCATAAATCGTCGGCGTGTTGAACTGAATGACGCCATTGACGGAGTCCTTGACCGGGCAGGAGAACACCTCGCCGTCCGGGATGTTCCGCAAGCCGTCGCACGGTTTGGCGCCAATGCCTTTGATGCTGAAAGCGAGGTCCGTGCCGGGGCCTTTGAGCCGGACGCGGTCGGCCTCGCGCATCCGCTTGGCCAGCGGGACCATCGCCCGGGCCATCTTCCGGTAATCCAGCGTGCAGACCTGGAAGTAAAAGTCCTCGAAGGCTTCCGTGCTCATGCCCGCTGCCTGAGCCATGCTCGGTGTGGGCCATCGCAGCACAACCCATCGCGTCTTATTGACGCGCTGATCCAGCACGGGGCGCAGGGTCTTGTTGAACAGCGCGAGGCGATCGCTGGGCACGTCGGCCGCTTCATTGGCGTTGTACGCGCCGCGCAGGGCGATGTACGCCTGCATTTTCTTCATGCGGTGGAGCTCGACATCGCGCACCAAGGCGGCGTGCTCGGCGTTGGTTTCGCGCATCACCTCGCGGCTGATCCGGGTGCTCCGCACTTCCACGATGGGGATCCCGCCCGCGGCCCGCACCGCCCGGATCAACTCCACGCCGAACTCGTCGGGGACTTCGATGAGGTCCAGGAGCACGCGGTCTCCGGGTTTGAGGGCCGTCGAGTACTCGACCAGCAATCGAGCCAGCTTGACGTAGCGCGGATCAGTCATGCGAGGAAACTAGTGAGGGCGGACCCGACGGTCGAGCGTTTTGGCGCCGGCCGGAAGCGCGAGCCAAAGCGGTCAAAAAGCACCACCCGGAGACGCGCACTGGCCAAGAATCGCCAGCGTTCGCCGGCTTTTTGAGCAGAAGCGTTACGATTCGCTGCGCATACAGGACACGGCGCAGTTGGCACGTGGGCTGCTTAGTAAAATCGTATGACGAAAGCGTCGGGTTTCAGCGACGGAAATCGACAATTGCCCGCCGCTCCCACGATCACCGTGGGTGCAGAAAGTCTGCTGTGGCCTACTCTCAGTAGCCCCCGCGGTTGCTGACCTACCTTGTACACGTCGCCTGGCGGTCCCGGAAACGGGGCCGCCAGTTCTGTTTTCGGTGGAACCACCGTTGCCCAGCCGGTTGCGCACGCGGATACTTGCCGAGCGTGTTCCTTCAACCCCACCTTCCGGCCGCTGGCCCGGAGGGTCCGCCTGGCTGGCACCACGCTTCCGCTTGCAGCCGCACGGCGGGTGAGGCTGGAGCCCAGTCTTCGCTTCGGTGCTCTCGACGAATGGTTGCGCCAGCTTCAGAGTGCGCCCAACGTGGTTTCCAGCTTTGGAGTTGCTCAGTCACCCAAACCCGTCGGAGCTGGCGCGGTGAGGCAGGAATTTTCACCCAATTATCGCCCGAATTCCGCTTGTCAGCCCGCGGCCTCGTGCCGCATAAGATGCACGTGCAGTATTTCATGCAGCCCACCTTTGGCGGGATGCTTTGCCAGCGTGCGCCCCGTACGCCGGGTTGCGATCCGGCTGTTCCCCCTTCATTTTTAGAAAATGCTCGAGCTCATTCAAATTCCCTATAGTCCGTTCTGCATCGCTCAGCGCCGCCTCCTGGAATTTGCCCGCGCCCGCTTCAAAGTCGTCAACTTGTCCGCCAGTTCGGATCGTTCCTTGATCTGGCGCCTGACCCGGCAGCGCTACTACGCCGTGCCGGTCCTCCAGGACGGCAAGACCGTGGTGTTCGAGACCGACGAAGACTCGCAGGTCATCGCCAAATATCTGGACACGAAACTCGGCCTCGGTTTGTTTCCGCGCGAATGGGAAGGCGTCCAGCAGGTGCTCTGGCGCTTCTTCGAGCACGAGATCGAAGGCGTCGGTTTCAAGTTGAACAACGCCCACTATCGCGAGTGGCTCCCCGCCCGCGACCGGCTGCCGTTCATCCGCTACAAAGAACGCAAGTTTGGCCACGGTTGCCTCGACCGGTGGCTTGCGGGCGAAGAAGAACTCCAGACCGAGCTGGTGCGCCTGCTGCTGCCGTGCGAGGAGATGCTCCTGGCGCGGCCCTTCCTGCTCGGCGAGCGGCCGCTGTTCGTGGATTTCGATCTTTACGGCATGTTGGGCAATTACCTTTATGGCGGCTGCCAGCAACTGCCCGCGAAGCACACGTTGCTGCGCGACTGGTATGCCCGCATGAGCACCGTTAAGCAAAAACCCGCGTGAAAAAGAACTACGTTCTCGACACCAACGTCCTGCTGCACGACCCCAACTCGCTCCTTAGTTTCGAGGAAAACCAGATCCTGATCCCGATCGAGGTCATCGAAGAAATCGACCGCTTTAAACGCGAGGGCAGCGAATTGGGCCAGAACGCCCGCAGTGTCTCCCGCCAGTTGGATACCTTGCGCGGGTCGGGTCGTTTGAGCGAAGGCGTGCCGCTGCCTAACGGTGGACACTTGCGAATCGTTTTTCTGCCCAAGACCGGCAATGGCCTTCCGTCGTCGAACGGCCACAGCGTGGACAGTCGTATCATCGCCACGGCACTCAAGATTCGCGACGAAGCGACGGACACCTCGACGGTGCTGGTCACGAAAGACATTAACCTCCGCATTCGCGCCGACGCGTTGGGTCTCGCCGCCGAGGATTATGAGACGGACCGGATTCAGTTGAAGGATTTGTACTCCGGCATGTTCGAGTTGTCGGTTGACGCGGAAGAAATGCGGACGTTTCGCGCGAATGGCGAGCTCGGGCTCAAAGGCCGGTACAATCCGAACGAGTACTGCGCCCTCAGCGAGGCGGGCAGTTCGAAACGCAGCGCGCTCACCAAGGTGGTCGCTGGCGGCGACAAACTGACGCCCATCTTCGACTGCCGCGAGGGCGTCTGGGGCATCAAGCCGCGCAACCGCGAACAGCATTTCGCCTTCGACGCCCTCCTGGATGACCGCGTGAAACTGGTCACCTTGATGGGCAAGGCCGGCACCGGCAAAACGCTCCTCGCCATGGCCGCGGGCCTCAAACGCACCATCGTGGACCGCGAATACCGCCGCCTGGTGGTGGCGCGCCCGACCGTTTCGGTGGGCAAGGAAATCGGTTTTTTACCCGGCTCGCTCGAAGAGAAGCTCAACCCGTGGATGCAGCCCATTCACGACGCGCTGGAACTGCTCTCCGATCTTAACATGGGCAACGAAGGCCGCCGCGCCAGTGACTTGATGCGCTCTGGCGCCATTGTCGTGGAGGCGCTCAGCTACATTCGCGGGCGGAGCATTGCCAATCAGTTCATGATCATCGACGAGGCCCAGAATTTGACTCCGCTCGAGGTCAAAACCATCGTCACCCGCGTTGGCAACGGCACGAAGCTCATCTTTACGGGCGATCCTTACCAGATCGACAATCCGTACGTGGACTCGTCGTCGAACGGTTTCAACTACATCGTCAGCAAGTTCCGCGAACAAGCGATCGCGGCGCACGTCGAACTCCAGAAAGGCGAGCGCTCTGAACTCGCCGAACTCGCCGCGAATTTGTTGTAGCTGCACATAATCTGTCGCAATTGTGACAGTTTTTGTGCCGAGTTGGCAGAACTGGTCGCGGATTCGTTGTAGCCTCCAGTCGCCTTCCACTTCCGGGCGGCAGGCTTAACTCCCGGCGTCAGCGCGGTCGCTCTGCGCGAGTTCCGGAAAGACAGGCTGCGGCTCTTGGCGGAAAAGCGGGCGCAGTGCGGACGCGATGGCGATCGTCACCGCCGTCCCGATCAAGGTGTACCACGGCCAGGCGATCTGCTGACGCCACCGCATATAGATGGCGATCATCACACCCAATGCCCCCAGCATGCCGGCGATCAGCGGCAGCGAATGGCCGCGTCGCCACCACAACGCCAGGATCAAGCCGCCAAGCATGGCGCCGTTGGTCAGGCCGTTCAGCGCAAAGGCGGCGTTCAACACCGACGCCACCTCGCGCGTGAGCATCGCCACCGCCATGAGCAGCGCTGCCCACAGCAGCATCGAACCGCGGCTGAACCGCAGGTAAAACGCCTCGCTCCGCCCCGCGCGCGCCAGGCCTTTGTAGAAGTCCATCGTGAACACCGCCGACAGCGCCGACAGGGCCGCGCTCACCGAAGACATTGCGGCCGCCAGGATCGCCACGATGAGGCAGCCTTTAAGGACCGGCGGCACCGCAGTGAGAATGAAGATCGGGAAGACATAGTCGTTTTTCGCCACCCCGGGCCGTACCTCCGGGATGGCGATGGGCAGCGGGTGCGCCCGGTAATAGACCCAGAGCATCGCGCCTGCGAGGAGGAAGATCAGCATCAACGGCAGGATGATGACCGCGCTGAGCAGGAGCGCCTTGCGACCGTCGTTGACCGACCGGCAGGTCAACACGCGCTGCACGATCAACTGGTCCGCGCCGTGTGAGGACAATACCAGAAATGTCGCGCCGATCAGCCCCATCCAGAGGTTGAACGGCTTGGCCAGTGCGAATCCCAGGTTCAGCCAATGCAGCTTGCCGCCCTCGGCGGCGACGGCCAGTGCCTTCCCGAAGCCGCCTTCGATCAGCGTCGGCACGTAGGCGAGCGTGAACAGGCCGCCGGCGAGAAAGAGCAGGAATTGCACGGCCTCGACCCACACGGCGGATTTCACCCCGCCGACCAGCGTGTAAGTCAGTGACAGCAGAACGAAGATCATGATCGCCCAGCCGATTTGGCCTTCCGGAAAACCGATCATCAGTTGGAGCGGAATGCACGTGACATAGACGCGCACCCCCGCGGCCAGCACGCCGGCAAGCAGGAAGAAGCCACCCGCCGTGCGTCGCGCTGCCGGTCCGAACGCGCGCTCGAAAAGCTGGTAAGGCGAATAGATTTCCCCGCGGAAGTAATGCGGCACCAACGCCACTGCCAGGATCACGCGGGCGATCACGTAGCCGATGATGATTTGAATGAAGGTCAGGTCGTCCGGACCGTAGGCCATCGCCGGCACGCCCAGGAACGTCAGCGCGCTGGTCTCGGTGGCGACGATCGAAAAGCCGACGCTCCACCACGGCATGTTTTTGCTGCCGAGAAAAAAATCGCGGGTGGATTGCTGATGCCGGCCCGACCAGATGCCAAACGCAATGATGGCGCCCAGGTAAACCGCGATCACCGCCCAATCGGCGGCGTCCAGAAAACGGGTCGGAGCTGCGGTTGACATGGCCGCCGGTCAGTCGCGGCGCGCAACCGGTCCGGCGGCGGCGGAGCTGCTAGGCATCGTTGCCGCCATTGGTGGGCGCGCAAATGCAAAGCCGCGGTTTGCCCGGGCCGAGGGCAAACTCCGTGGCCGTGCGCACCGCGGCGGCCTCTTCGTCCAGCAACCGGTCGCAATCCGCTGTGGGCAGGCCGCGCGACCGGGCCGCGGAATCGACGAAGCCGGCGATCGTCTGGTGGCCATAGTTGAGCAGCCCTTGACGCAGCGGCAGCGAAAAGACCGCGAGCACCACGCCGTAGATGAGCACATGCCAGCCGTGGGCGTTGCCCGCTTCGAGTGCGTTCCAGTAGCGGCGCACCAGCCGCTGGTCGCGCATCGGGAGCAACCGCCACAACTGCGACCGGCCCACCGCCTGGCTGGCCTGCGCGAAAGGTTGCAGCCGCGGTTCGCCCGCTAGGGTGGCATCCAGTGCGAGGAGCTCTCTGACTTCGTAGCGGCTGGCGTGGTCGAAGGCTTTGCGGATGGCCGGCAGCTCCGCGGGCGTCAGGATTTCAGTGCGATACCAGGTGACGAAACCGCGCAGGCTGGGGAGATCGCACACCGCTGCGGGCAGCGTGTCGGTGGCGGGAGTGAACCGCGCGAGCGCCGAGGGCGAAGACAACTGGTGCGTCAGCGGGTGGGGATCGCCCAGAAGCCGCGCGGCCTCGACCGGTAATGGTTCAACTCGTTCGGACATCTTCGAGACGCTCCCGCCTTCGGAAGCGACGCCAGCGTCGCGCAAGCGGGGTAAGGTTAGCCGCCGTGGCCCAGCCAGGCCAACGACAAAACGGCAAAACCGCAAATGTGGCTGTCGGCCTTCCACGTTGTCAGGCGGCGCGGTTTCCGGATAGCTTGGCGCTTCGGTGCAACCTTCTCCACCACCACAGAAGCTGGAATGGCTCGTCTGGACCTTGCTCGGCCTGGCCGTGGGCCTGGTGCTGGGCGCGTTCGCGTACGCGCGCCTCGGCCCCCCGCGGGCCACGCCGCCTGCTCGCTCGTTGCCGGTGCTGGGCACGGTGACCGGTTTTGCGCTGACCAATCAACTTGGACAGCCGATGACGGCTGACGATCTGCGCGGTGCGCCCTGGTTGGCCAACATCATTTTCACCCGCTGCCCCGGTCCGTGCCAGCGCGTGACCACGAATCTACGGGAGTTGCAGAAGCGCCTGCCGCGCGACTCGAATCTGCGGATCGTGTCCCTGACCGCCGATCCGGCTTTCGACACGCCCACGGTGCTGCAGCGGTACGCCCAGCGCTTCGGCGGGGATCCGCGAAGGTGGCAGTTCCTCACGGGACCGCAGTCGCGCATTTACGAACTGGCCGCGCGCCAGCTCCTGCTTTCGGTCACCGAAAATCCGGACCCCACCAACGCCGCGCCGGCGGACCTGTTCATTCACAGCACCAAAGTCGTGCTCGTGGATGGCCAGGGCCGGCTGCGCGCCATTTACGACGGCGAAGCGGCCGCCACGCGCAAACTCATTCTGGCTGATGTGGCGGCCTTGGCCCGCGAGGGTGGTTGATCGCGCGGCGTGCCCGGTTCCGACCTCTGGTTGCCATGACGATTTCCGACCTGCCCACGCTGAACGCCAGTCTGAACGCCGCCAGCACGGTGTTGTTGCTCCTCGGCTACCGCTTCATCCGCCGTCAGCGTCGCGATGCGCACCGCAACTGCATGTTGGCTGCCACGGTGACGAGCCTGCTTTTTCTCGCGAGTTACGTGACCTACCACGTGTGGCGAAAGAAGTACACCGGCTCGGCGCATACCGAATTCGTGGACCCGGCCTGGTTCAAGCCCATTTACCGCACCATCCTGGCGACCCACCTGCTTGGCGCCATGTCGATCGTGCCGCTGGTGTTGGTCACGCTGTGGCGGGCGCTGCGTGGGCGGTTCGAGGCGCATCGCAAGATTGCCCGCTGGACCTGGCCGATTTGGCTGTACGTCTCGGTGACGGGCGTGGTGATTTACCTGCTGCTGTACCACATTTTTCCGCAAAACTCCGGACTGGTGCCGCCGTGATGGCGATGTCGCCGCCTTCGCCGCACCGCTTTCAATAGACCGACAGGGTTTCCAACACCGCCCGCGTGCGCGGCACTTCGTGGGTGCGGAACAGATCGGCTTTTCCCAGCGCGGCCAGCACCGCGAAGAACGGTTCTGCGCAACGTACCTCCTCCCCGAAAAACTCGAAGGCGTGCGGCAGGGCGTGGCAGATGGGGAAGCCGAGT
>JAKANS010000106.1 GCA_021823625.1 bacterium
AACGGCCTTGGAACGTTGCTGGTCGGCGACGGAGCAGCCCCGCTCGCACTAAACGAGCCCCGTCCAAGCGGCGGCACCGGACCCAAGGATACCCACTAGAAACGTCGAGGAAACTATTACAAAGTCTTCAAGAAGGTACACCCGCCCCTGGAGCCGGAACGCGGCGTCATCCTCACCGCTGCGTGGAACGGCAGCGGTGAGCAGGTCGTCCGAGCGCATCACGCCGCCAAGTTCAACGCCGAATGGGCCGGTGACGAGCTTGTGCTGCGGCGCGTCGAGCAGGACGTGGCGGAGAATGTCCACAGCGGCGAGGCGCACGAGGGCCGGTTGAAGGACATCCTCGCCGACACTGAACCGTACGTGGAGGAGCACTGCGAGCCGAAGCCCTGGACCCTTTGGGACAAGGCACAGCTCGCGGCCATGCTGCTATTCAGCATCGTCTTGCTCACCGTGGACATGAATTCGGCCGCTTTGACCTTGATGAACAGTGGGTTGGATGGTTTCCGCGACCATTACTGGCGGGCGGCGCTGTTTAACGTGGCGCTGATCATCGGCGGGGCCTTCCTGATCAAGTCGGCGAGCCTCTGGTTGACAACCGATCAAGGAGGCCGTCGCTACGCTTGGGCAGTCTGCATGGCTGCGACGTTATCGCTGTTCGTGGCGCTTCCGGTCTTCGCGAGGACCTATGCCCGGATGACGATTGACCCCGTCGCCTTGATGACCGGAGAAGCCGGCACGACTGGCACGTCGAACAGCGCTTGGACGTTCGCTCTTCAAATCCTCACGGGCAACCTGATCGCCGGGGCCATGTGGCTGACGGCGGCGCTGCTGATCGAACGGCATCGTCCTTCCATCCGCGTTCCGAACCCCACTTGGCGCCGCGTGAAGGACGACCTGGACGCCATCAGCAACTTGCTGCGCAAAGAACGCGAGAAACTGGGACTGGTCCAGGCGGGTCTGGCCCGGATCGAGGCGGAGCGGCATCAGCTTGTTACGCGCGCCGTCGAACTGTTCAAGCTGGCGGCAACGGAAGCCCAACGGGCACAGAAGACCTCCGCCTTGTTCCATGAATTCCTGCCTCCAACCAAACGCTAAACCGCAATCGACACCCACCATGAAGAGCACCCTCAGAGTCGTCCTCGCCATAGCGTGCGGATTGGCCCTCACGGCCAAAGCCCAAACAGCCGTGACTGCGCCCCGCCATTACGTGGTCGCCATTGCGCCCGGGCTGAGCAAGGAGAAAGGAGCCGAAGTCCTCAGGCAAAGCTTCGACCTGCTGCTCAACCGCGCCCAACCGGGCGACTGCGTGGAATTCTACGATGCTCCACAGTTGACGAAGCTTACGAGCGTGACGGTGCCGGCGGGATCAGCCAGGGAGCGAGCGAACAGCCGGGAGTTCGCGGCGAGGTTCGGCGCGCTCAAGAAGTGCCTCACCGAGCCGTGGGCTGGTGACCCCAGACTGGCCGGGCAACTCCGGCTGCCTCAACTCTTGGACACGGTGGCGAAGACTCGCCAGCCAAACCAGCACACCACGCTGGTTCTCGTCGGCTCGCCCCTCTTCATCACCACGCACCCGAACGAGATGGCGTTCAACATGGAGAGCGGGCTGACGCCGGGCGACGGAATGGTGACCTGCTCCAGTTCCAAGTCGCTCTTTGGAACAGCGGAACGCAAAGACCAGTTGAACGGCGTGGCCATCCACTGGCTGACACCAGGCGATGCCTGGGCCACAAGCGAAATGCACCGTGCCGCTGTGCTTCGGTTCTGGACCGTCTTCGTCGGCGAGCAGGGCGCGACGTTGGCCACGTTTGGCAGTGATACCGGCGCGGTGTTCGACCGGGCCGTGCGAGGCGAGGATCGCCCGCTCGTGTCGGCGAAGGCCGATGCCAACGATCACGGCCTCATCATGCGCCCACCGCCCGCGTTTCGCCGTGAAGCGGCGGCGGCGCCACCTCCGCCGCGTGTCGAGGTTGCCTCGAAGCCTGCGGCCGAAACGGCGAAACCCGAGTCAGAAGTGAATCCACCACCGGGGCCACCGGCCCCACCCACCACCGCTCCGGTCGTGACTGCGCCAGCGACCCTGCCAGTGGCCGCGCCAGCGCCGATTCCCGCGCCGCACCTCACAAACCCTGTTGTTGCCGCTCCAGTCCAGCCAGCCGCTCCACCGCCGGTGCCACCGGTGATGGCACCTGCCCCTCCTTGCGTCGAAGAAACTCGCCCCGTACTTGAGCCGGCGCGCAAGCTAGCCGCGCCGGTCGCAGTCCCAGTCCCGGCCGAGCTCCCGACGCCCGCGGCCGGCAACATTGGGATCGCCGCGGTGTGGGTCGGCGGGCGGGGCGCGGACGTTGATTTGCACGTTTCCGCGAACCCGCACGCTGGGTTGCCGGAAGCCTGCTGGCACAGGCCCCGTGTGGAACGCGTGCGGCTATTCCGGGACATCCGAACCTCACAATCGGTACGGGAAACTGCGCGAGGGCAGGCTGTGTGGGAATACGCCGAAATCGAAGGGGCACGATTGAACAAGCCCTCGGTCTGGCTCAACCTGTACGAGGCGAACGGACCGGTGAGCGGCATCGTGCGCGTGGAGTTCGAGGGGCATATCGCGGACCGCCCTTTCAACTTCAATGTGGCGCGCGGAAACAAAGGGCGTGATGCGGGCCTGGAGGCACGCAAGCGCAGTCCCTATTGGCTACGGATCGACCTCCAAGATTTCGAGGTTCCCAGCCGTGCCGACCGCGGCCGGGCGGGCAACGGGGGATGAAACTCTTTCTGAAATACGCTGCCCCTGTCTTCGCGGTCCTCTGGCTTGCGAATGTGCATCCGCTGGGCGCGGTTGTCGCGGTCCTGTTGTGCCTGGTTCGCTGCGCGTTCCGAAGCCAGGTGTTCAGCCACCTTTTTGCCCTGTTCGTTCACGACATCGTGCTGACGGTTCTCAGAGGGATGCGGTGTCTGTTTTTCTCGCGGCGACGAAGTTAAAGGTCTTCTCGATTTGCGCTCACGGGCGGCTTGTTCATCCGCTACAAACCCGCGCCGTACCAGAAGATCAACCAGCAGACCTGCGAGCCCGCCCAGGTCGAGGTCAAAGGCGCGAAGACGCGTGGGCGACAGATTTCGATCAAGGACGTCGCCGGGGTCACCAGCAAACCCACCCGCGGCCGGGATCCCGACGCGCCGACGACCAAGGTGCTGTTTGTGTGAAGTACCAGCCTGCCAGGCGGCCGCCGGCTTTCATGGGAGCACCCGGAGGCGCGTCGTCGGCCTGGTGCGCCCTGCTCATGCTCGATCTGCCCGGCTCCGGACGTTGGGCCTGGCAAGCTGGCAACCGGGGATTGCGGGACCGCAGATATGAGAGGCCACCCGCAAAAGTTGCGGATGGCCCCGTTCACGCTGCCGGCGGGCTGGAGATTCCGGTTCTCGCCCTGGCCGGCGCAAGCCGTTTGGGCTCGTGTGCCCTCAGAACCAGACACCTTTCGGGACGCTCAAATCGTTGACCACCGCCGTGGCGCCGCCCTTGCGGGCGTCGGTGTCGGCCTCCTCGTAAGCGACCCAACTGCCGACCCTGCCATTGAGGGTGGCCACACCGCCATGCACGGTCACGGTGATGTCGTTGCGGTGGACGAACGGGCTCCAAAAGAAGGCTTTCCGGATCGACCGCGCAATCTCGGCGTCGCTCTTCGGCCGGGGCGGGGCATAATCATCCGAGGCCAGGTAGGGCCAGTCGAAATACGAAACCGCGTCCTCGGGATCCACCTTCAGGTGGTTCCGGATTTCGACCACTCCCTGGACTCGGGAGGCGATATCGTGCGCCTCCGCCTGCTGGAGGCTGTTGGAGACCCAGCCCGAGAGGTACGCCGAGTGATCGACGACGGCCGACTCGATTTGCGCTCCCGCGAGCAGCGGGTCGCGAACCAGTGCGTCTTTGAGCACCCGGCTGGCCTCGGCATCGCTGGGGAGGTCCCGGCGTTGGACGATCAGCAGGTTGTCCACCCTCCACACCCCCGCCGTGTTCCTGGCGTCCGCCCCCGCCGCCAGCCTGGCTTTGAGATTCCCCACCTTGCCGGAAAGAATAGCGGAGCCGTCCTCCACGATCACCTCGGGAACCCCGGGCGCCACGCGCGGATCGTAACGGAAGGCCGCGAGCACCGCCTGCCGGATCGCCGCGTCGGTCGCCACCGGAGTGGACAGTCTGCGTTCGGTCTTCCGGCTGATCTCGGGATCCACCTCCAGCGCCTTGCCGTCAACGTCCGTGACGCCGGTCACCCAGGCGTCGGTCACCGCGCGGGATTTTTCGAGGGCGCTGCCGACACTTCCGGTCAGCGTCACCTTGCCATCCTGGGCGGTTGCGGTCACCGGATCGCCACCGACCCAGACGTCCCACTGCAAACGCGACCGCACATCCGCCAGAATCTGGGACGCGGTCCGCGACGCGCTGTACTTGACTTGGAGATTGTTCTGGATCGCCTTCGCGCCGACCACGCCGCGGGCGAGCTGCGCGGCGAGCTGCGACTCCGCCCAGGAGCCGACCGTGCCGGAAAGCGTGGCCACGGCGTCCTTCACCTTGACGCCCACCTGGTAGTGCTCGGTGGCTGGATCGTTCATCAGCGCCGTCAGGATGTCTTTCCGAATGTCTTCGTCCGGCCGGGCCGGGGTGTCTATCGCCATGCGATCGATGACGCTGCGAACCCCGCGCGTGACTTCGGCGATCCGCACGGCGCGGTCTTTGGCCAGCAGATTGCCCACGGTCCCTGAAAGCGCGACCACGCCCCGGTCCGCCGCAACCTCGACGGCCTGCGCCCCCACGCCCCGCGCCCGCTGCAAAGCCTCCGTCACGGCGATGCGAATGCCGTCATCAGTAATGGCCTTGCCTGGCGGAGGCCCGGCCGCTTGCGCGGCCGGGCCGCACATCGGCAACAGCCAGGCGGCGAGCAGAACGGCGGCAACCGAGCGACGCCCGTTCCGGGCGACCGGTTGCCTTGAGTCGTGACGGATTGAACTTGAGATGGAATGTATCTTCATATCGTTAATGGTAAGGTGTTGTTTCGCCAGTCGCTCGAACTCCGGCACGAACTGCCGGTAATCCGCATCGGTCAGCTTCTCGCTCACCTGCGCCTCCAGCACCTGGCCGTCTCTTCTCTCGGTTAGTTGGACTGCCATATTTGTATCCTTTCTCGTTATGAGTTCGACTTCCCGCGCCTTACCGCTGGCTTTCCCCGGCATTACAGGTTCGTAATGCAGCGATCGCACCAAGGTTGGCTCGGAACGACGCGAGCACAGATTCCATCGCGGTGGGCACCCGCCGGACGTGGCTGGGAGCCAGCCGGCGGTTTGAAGGCGACGGCCGGTCCGGCGATTGGCAACCGTGGCTGCGGGATGGCCGCCGGCGGGTCTTTGGCGTGGAATCGGCCAGCAGCCCAATCATCTTATGAACCTGAACCTGCCCACGTGCGTTGGCGTCCGCCCCGAGGATGGCACCCTGGCCGGCACCGGGCCGTCCCGAGACGGCGAGGCCGGGATGAAGGCGCACGTTCGCCCCACCACCCGGTCTCTCACCGGGGCCGGCAGGCCCGGCCGCCTGGTCTCGGTGCTCGAAGGAGGCTATAATCTGGAGGCGTTGGCCGCGTCGGTGGAGGCCCACATTCGCGCCCTGGAGGAATAAGCAGCGCCGGACAGCCCCGGCCAGGCGCGCCAGCCAACACGCGGTGCGCAATCAGCCGTCAAACCTCGGCGCTGCCGCGCCGACAGCGGGGCGCATCAGCGGGAATGCCGGCCTTCATGCTTTCGCGCGCGTGCCCGGTCCCGCGCCGGCCGGCGCTTCGGCATTGCATTTGCGCGCGAGGTCAGTTCAATCGTCCCACCGCGTGACCATGAAAACCCATTACCTCGCCTGCGACCTCGGTGCCGAGAGCGGCCGGCTGATGCTCGGCACGCTCGAAGACGGCCGGCTCAGCCTGACCGAGCTTCACCGCTTCCCTAACACGCCTGTCCAGGACGGCGATTCCCTGCATTGGAACATCGCGGCGTTGTTCGACGAACTCCGGGCCGGTCTCCGCAAGGCGGCGGCCCTGAAGGTGCCCATCGCCAGCATCAGCACCGATTCGTGGGGCGTGGATTATCTCTTGTACGACGAGGCAGGCGCGGAGATCGAGCCGACCTTTCATTACCGCGACGCCCGCACCGCCGACGGCGTGAAGGCCGCGACGGCGAAGATCGGCTGGCCGGAAATCTTCGCGGAAACGGGCCTTCAGTTCCTGCCGTTCAACACGATTTTCCAGCTCGCCGCCGAATCGCCGGACCGCCTGGCGAGCGCGGATCTGATCCTCGGCGTGGGCGACGCCTTCAACCACTGGCTCAGCGGCGTGGCGCGGTACGAAGAATCGCTGGCCAGCACCACGCAACTTTACGATCCCCGCACGCGGACGTGGTCGGCGAAACTGCTCAACACGCTGGGCCTGCGGGCAGACATGTTCCCGCCGATCGTGCCTTCCGGCTCGCGGCTGGGACCGTTGCGACCGGCACTGGCGCAGGAGACCGGCTTGCACGGCGTGGAGGTGGTGGCGAGTTGTTCGCACGACACCGGCGCCGCGGTCGCCGCCGTGCCCGGCGCGGGCGACGACTGGGCTTACCTCAGCTCGGGCACCTGGTCGCTGATGGGGGTCGAGCTTGCGCGGCCGGTCATCAACGACACGGTGCGCGAAGCCAACTTCACGAACGAAATCGGCTACGGCGGCTCGGTCCGCTTTTTGAAGAACATCATCGGCCTCTGGATGGTCCAGGAATCGCGCCGCGAATGGGCACGCCAAGGCCATGAGTTTGACTACGTCACGCTGGCGCGACTCGCCGCGGAGGCGCCGGCCTTCGCGTCGTTCGTGGATCCCGCCGACCCGCGCTTTGTCAGTCCCGGCGACCTGCCGGGCAAGATCGCCGCGTTTTGCCGCGAGCATGGCCAGCCGGTGCCGGACACGCCCGGCGCGTTCGTGCGCTGCATTCTCGAAAGCCTGGCGCTGCTTTACCGGCGTACGTTGCGGCAGATCGAAGCACTGACCGGCCGCCGGCTGGCGCGGTTGCATATCGTGGGGGGCGGCAGCAAAAACGAGTTGCTGAATCGCTTTGCGGCGAACGCGCTGCAACTCCCGGTCATCGCCGGACCCGTCGAAGCCACCGCCGCGGGCAACAGCCTCGTTCAAGCCCTCGCCTTGGGCCACCTGCCGTCGCTGGCCGCGGCGCGCGACGTGGTGCGCCGCTCCTTCGAGACCATAACCGTCGAGCCTGCCGATGCCGCGGTGTGGGCTGACGCCTACGCGCGCTTCGAGCGGTTGATCGGATCGAAAGCCTGAGCGCGGCGCGCGACCCGCATTTTGCCGATGGCCTTTGCCGATTTCCAACCCGCACCCGCTGGCGTCGCCTTGCTGCAACGCAGCCTGGAGCGCGGCCGGCTGGGCCACGCCTACCTGTTCAGCGGCGACCGGCTCGAAGACCTGGAAGCGCTCGCCGGCACGCTGGCCAAAACCTTGAACTGCCACGCGCCGCCGCGACGCGCGCCGGAAGGTGCGGCGGTGGATTGCTGCGATCGCTGCCCGAGCTGCCGCAAGATCGGCGAGCACCTGCACCCGGACGTGCAGTGGGTGCGGCCCGAGTCCAAGCTGCGCGTGATCGTGGTGGACCAGATTCGCACGTTGCTCGACACGGTGTATCTCAAGCCGAACGAGGCGCGCTACAAGGTGGCGGTGATCGTGGGCGCGGACCAGTTGAATGTGCAGGCGGCCAACGCCTTTCTGAAAACGCTCGAAGAACCGCCCGAGCGGAGCGTGCTGCTGCTGTTGACGACCGAACCGCAGCGCGTGCTGGAAACCATCCTGTCGCGTTGCCTGCGGCTGACTTTCGGCGGTGGCGGTGGACCGGTGGCCGACGCGGCGGTGGCAGCCTGGCTGCGATCGTTCACCCAACAGGTCGCCGCCGCCAAGGGCGGGCTGCTCGCGCGCTATGGCCTGCTCGGCCAGGTGCTGGCGGAGCTGGAGCAACGCCGCACGGCGATCGATAAAGACCTCACCGCCCGCTCGCCGTTGGAGCGCTACGACGATGTCGATCCGGCCCTGCGCGAGAAGTGGGACGACGAATTGACGGCCGCGATCGAGGCCGAGTATCGCCGGCAACGCGGCGAGTTGCTGGCCGCGCTGCAATGGTGGCTGCGCGACCTCTGGCTCGCCGCGCAGGGTCTGGAGCGCGACCGGCTGAGCCTGCCCCAACTTGCCGCAAGCACGGCCGTGGTGGCGGGCCGGCTCGAACCGCGCGCCGCCGCCGACAATCTGCGCGTGCTCGAACGCACCCAAAGGCTGCTGTTCTCGAACGTTCAGGAAGCGCTCGCCCTCGAAGTCGGCCTGCTCAAGCTCCATTTCTGAGCGGTCACCGAGCCGGCCTTGGTCCGGGCAATTTCTGCGGCTCTGGGGAGCGCGAAGTGCTGACGGCGCGCCGGCTTCCCAGCCGGCTTACGTTTTCCGCGAGACCCAAACCGCTCAGAGACCGGCGACCCGCCGGTGCGACGCCGACGGGAGCGACCGGGACGGTCGCGCTCCCCCTGACTTCAATTGGCTGGTTCCGACCACGGATTGGGGCGCGCAAGTTATGCTCCGTATTTCCTTGCCGGCCAGCGTCTGCTTCCAAGACTCTACGGACACAATGAAGACGATGTGGGCCGCCTCGAACTCCGCCGAATGCTCAGTGACGGCGCCAAGGGTTTCTGCGCCTTCGCCGCGCGCGCGCCGTGGAGTGTGCGATCAAGGAGCGGGCAGATGGAGTCGCCGGTTGGGTTTGGGGCTCGCCGCGGCGGCCCTTTCGGTCCTGCTTTTCGCGTCTCGCGCGGACGATTTACCAGCCTCGTTGCCGGTGGGAAACTTCCAGAGGTCCGTCGATTGGTGTGTAACAAATCAGCCATGCACCATGATCGTGCGGTTTAACTTTTCAACGACTACGAATGCATCCATAAGTAGTTTCGGTTCCTACGGGGTTCCGATTAAGTTCAATACATACGCAGATTTTGAATCTTGCGTAGCAAGTCGCGCCATGTATGTTTACACAAACTACGTGGCAAAGCGAGACAACATCATCTCGCCGATTGGGTTGTATGTTGATTTTATCCCCGATATCGATAATGCTGGTCTGATAATCATCACGAATTGTATCGGAGCGATTGATAACATCACCTTGGAGTCGTTCCGAAATATGAACAAGTCACCTGAAATGTTCATCAGGGTGCGGCCCGTGATTACCGTTCCAGGATTGACAGAGTTCAAAGTCAATGTGGAGTCAGATCCACATTACACATACTCATATCCACAGCAAGTGGGAAGCAATTCTGTGCCGTACCCTACTGAGTGGACGTATGATAACCACATCATCCCAAACATGTGGTACTCAGACGGTCACGTGCGAGTAAGGTATACCATTACGGCGAATGGCCGGACAGCCGTCTATACGCAGGATGGCGCTCCGCTGACCAACGCCGTCGTGAGAATCGCCGATCCTGCACGGCTGATCGTTTCGGCGCCTTGCGGGGCGGACACCGTCGTTGAAATGTCCTCCAACCTCAGCACCTGGGCGCCGATCGCCACGCTGCCGTGGTCATTGCACACCAACGAAGTTCCAGTGGCCGTTGACGCGACTCTGCCGCGCGCCTTCTTCCGGTGTCGCTCCCAGTGAGGCCAACGGAGCCTCCTGAACTGGTCGGCGTGCCCGAATGTGCGCGTTTCGGCGCGCCGGCTTGCAGCGCCATTGGTGGCCTCCGAGGCCGGCTCCGGCACAAAGCCGGCTACAAGCCGGCGCTCCGCCCACAACTTCGGGATGCCTGGTGAGACCCGGCCGGAACGATTCAATTGTTTCGGGCGTTGCGCCCTCCATTTTCGGCCTCTGGCCGGAATCGCCCGGCTCGAAAATGCCAGCGTCGTTTGGCTTCGCCGCTGTCCGCACCAACCCGGCGGCAGCGGCGCCTGGCCTACGCCGCGGACATAAATCTCGCCCAACAGGCCCGGGCCTCGGACAACCTTGGCCGCGCCCGGCAGCTCCTCGGCCGCCACTGCCCGCGGCCGGGCGAAAGCGACCTGCGCGGCTGGGAGTGGCGCTACCTGTGGCAGGAGTGCCGCGGCGATGGGACGGCCACGCTTTGCACGCGATCGAACACGATCGACACCCTGGCGGTTTCGCCGGACGGCGGCTGGCACAGCATCGGGCGCCGCAGGGAAGCCAACGGCCGGGAAGCCGTCAAGCTCTGGGACCTCACCAGCGGCCAGGAATTGCTGACTCTGGAAGGGGAAGGGTCGTTGTTCCATCCCATATGCTTCTCGCCCGACGGCAATCTCCTCGGCGCGCTGAATTCCAGTGGCACGCTCCATCTCTGGCGCGCGCCGTCGTGGGCCGAGATCGAAGCCGCCGAAAAACAGACGGGCGGCCCGCCATAGGCCGTGCGAACCGCCAGGACCAAAATCAGGGCGACCGCTTGCCTTCCTTGCCCGGCAAAACGCAGCTCACGAATGGCGCGGGGCAGCCCGCCAGGCGGCGGTTTGGCGCGGCGATGGATTCGAGCATTCCCTCCCGGTGACGTCGGGCTATATTGTCGGCAAGGCAATGAACGAGATCGGAAAGTGGCTCGTCGTGGTGGGCCTGGTGCTGGTTGGCGCGGGCCTGTGGCTGTGGCTGGGTCCCAGGATTCCGTGGCTGGGGCGGCTGCCGGGTGACATCGCGGTGGAGCGGCCTCACTTCAAGTTCTACTTCCCGCTTGCGACCTGTGTGATCCTCAGCCTGGTGCTGACGCTGCTGGCGTGGCTGTTTCGCCGGCATTGAACTTTGAACGCGTAACCTCGTTGGCCGCGCATGAAGACCGGGCCTGTGCAAATCGGTTGCTCCGGCTGGTATTACCGGCATTGGAAGGGCGTGGTGTATCCCGCCGAACTGCCGTCCAGCCAATGGTTCGGCCACTACCAGCGCACCTTCGACACCGTCGAGCTCAACGCGCCTTTTTACCACTGGCCGCGACCGGCAACGGTGCAAAACTGGGCGCGGCAGGCGACGCCCGGCTTCCAGTACAGCGTCAAAGTCAACCGGCGCATCACCCATCTGGAGCGTTTCCGCGGCACGCGGAGACTGGTCCGCGAATTCTGCCAGTTCGCCGATGTGCTGGGCGGGCACCTGGGCTGTTTCCTGTTTCAACTCCCGCCCAGCTTCCACTACACCACCGCGCGGTTGCGCGCGATCGTGAGCCAGCTCGATCCACACCGCCGCAACGCCGTCGAATTCCGCCACCCCAGTTGGTGGAACGGCGCGGTGTTCAAGGCGTTTCAGAAGGCCGGCCTGATCTTCTGTTCTGTGAGTGCGCCGCGGTTGCCGGATGACGTGATCAGGACCGCCGACGCCATCTACGTCCGGTTCCACGGCGCGAAACAGTGGTATCGCCACGATTACGCGGATGGGGAGCTGGAGACGTGGGCGAAGAAGCTGCGTGCCTGCGGCGCCCGAGAGATTTGGGCTTACTTCAACAACGACTTTCAAGGCTGTGCCTTCCGCAACGCGCAGACCTTGAAACGGCTGCTGGGCTGAACGGCGCCCGATTCGGCGCGTCGCGGAGTCCCGCGCTTGCGCGGGCACGGATTTCGACGCAAGCTCACCCCTCGGCTGTGGCGGCGAACCAGCCTGCGTCGGGACCGACGCCAAACGAAAACCGCATGTCCAGCGACTGCTTTTCCAACCTGATCCGCCGTGTGTGCGCCTTCATCGGCGGGCACGCGAACGCCCTGTGCGAGCCTGCCGAGTCGGTGGCCGGCGAGGCTTTTCCGGCACTCGCGCTTGACCTGTTTGCCGCGCAATTCGCCGCGGTGACGCCGTACCGCGAGTTCTGCGAAGCCCGCGGCGCGACGCCGGACCGCATCGCCGACTGGCAC
The DNA here is from genome assembly GCA_021823625.1 of bacterium. Classification (GTDB taxonomy): domain Bacteria; phylum Verrucomicrobiota; class Verrucomicrobiia; order Limisphaerales; family J093; genus DSVZ01. The sequence continues at coordinate 11,925 of JAKANS010000106.1, forward strand.
GACATCCCCGCGGTGCCGACCACCGCGTTCAAGGAACTCGATTTCACCAGTCTGGCGGGGGCGGAACGGACGGCGATGTTCCATTCCAGCGGCACCACCCGGCAACCGCCCAGCCGCCACTTTCACAATGCCGAATCGCTGGCGCTTTACGAAGCCTCCTTGCTGGCTGGGTTTGAACGCCACCTGCTCCCCGACCGCGCCCACCTGGCGTCGGGCCGGATGCGTTTCCTCGTGCTGACTCCGCGCGCCGACGCCGCGCCGCATTCGTCGCTGGCGCACATGTTCCGCTGCGTGGTCGCGGCTTTCGGGCGCGCGGACTCGGCTTTCGCGGGCACGGTCGGCGAAGACGGTGGCTGGGTGTTGGACGGCGAAGCGGCGACGGCGGCCCTGGCCGAGGCCGAGCGCGCAGGCGAACCGCTGGGCGTGCTGGGCAGCGCATTTTCGTTCGTCCATTTGCTGGATCACCTCGAAGCGGCGGGGCGCGGATTCGTTTTGCCGGCCGGTTCGCGCGTGCTCGAGACCGGCGGCTACAAGGGCCGTTCGCGCACGCTGCCCAAGCCGGAGCTGCACGCGCTGATCACCCGCCGGCTGGGCGTGCCTGCCGAGCGGATCGTCTGCGAGTACGGCATGAGCGAACTCGGTTCGCAGGCTTACGATACGGTGGCAGGCGTTAGCGCGCCGCGAGTGTTTCGCTTCCCGCCGTGGGCGCGCGCCGTGGTGGTGTCGCCGGAAACCGGGCGCGAGGTCGCCGGCGGCGAAGCGGGGCTGCTGCGCGTGTTCGACCTGGCCAATGTGCGTTCTGTGCTGGCGATCCAGACCGAGGACCTGGCCGTGCGCCGCGGTGACGGCTTCGAGTTGCTGGGGCGCGCGGAACAGGCCGAACCGCGCGGATGCTCGCTGATGTCCGCGCCGGAGGGTGTGCGGTCATGAGTGGCGCGGGCACGAATCGCGCGGGCGGTCATGGCCGCACGCTTTGGCTGGTCGGGCTTTTGCACGGCTTCAACCACCTCTACAACGTCGCCTTGCTGCCGGTTTACCTGCCGATCCAGCGCGATTTGCATCTGCCCAGCGTGGCGGCGGCGACCTCGCTGACCACGGTGATGATGGTCGCCTACTTCCTGCCGAGTTACCCGCTGGGCGTGCTGGCGGACCGGTACAGCCGCAAGCGCCTGCTGGCGGCCGGCCTGGCGTTGAATGCGCTGGGCTTCATCGGTCTGGCCGCCGCGCCGAATTATGCCGTTGCTTTGCTCAGCGTCGTGCTGGCGGGCGTGGGCGGCTCGTTTTATCACCCGGCGGCGACCGCGCTGGTGGTGGGCTTGTATCCGCAACAAACGGGCCGCGCGCTGGGCCTGATTGGCATCGGCGCCAGCGCGGGCTTTTTCCTCGGCCCGCTGTATGTGGGTTGGCGCGCGGAAGCGGTGGGCTGGCAGGCGCCCATGCTGGAACTCGGCCTGGCGGGGTTGGTGTCGGCGGCGCTGTTCGCCTGGCTGGCCGAAGAAACGCCAGCGACGGCAACGCCCGAAAGCGCACACGCAACGAAGTTGTTCCCGACGCCAGCGCTTTGGGGGTTGTTCCTGGCCGCAGCCGCTTTCATCAGCCTGCGTGACTTCGCCGCGTGCGGCATGGCCAGTCTGGGGTCGTTGTTCCTCCAAGCCGCGCACGGCTTCAGCGTAAAAATGACCGGCTTGGCGCTGAGCGCGATCTTCCTGGTTGGCGTGGTGAGCAATCCGCTGCTGGGCCATCTGAGCGACCGCGCCCGGCTGCGCTGGATCGCGTTTGTGCTGTCGATGTCGGCGCTGTTGATCGCCGCGTTCCCGCACGTCGCCACGGCGTGGGTGATTCCGCTGCTGCTGAGCTACGGCTTCTTCATCCTCGCCAACTATCCGATGGTGGAGGCCGCGCTGTTGACGGCGGTGCCGGCAGCGATTCGCGGCCGCGTGTTCGGTGTGTTTCTCACGATCGTCGGCCTGATCGGCAATCTCGGCCACTGGTGGGCCGGCGCGCGGGTGAAGGCGTTGGGCGCGACGGCCGGCGACGTGGCGAGTTACCACGCCACCTACGCCGGGCTGGCGGTGCTGATGGTGGTGTCGCTCGGCGCGCTGCCGTGCCTGCGCGCATTGGGACGCCGTGAACGACGGGAAGCGACAGACGCGGGCGCTCGCGCTGTGCCGCGTGAACTGCCGGCGTTGCCGACCCTGCCCGAAGCGCCATGAACCTCCCGCACTATTTTCTCGCCGACCTGCCGGACCGCGGCGCACTGACGCCGGCCATGATCACCGACGCCTGCCTCGCGGTGAAAAGCAACCGGCGTCGCTACCTGGCCGAGCGCACCACGCCCGATCTGATCGAAGCGATCGCCGCGCTGGCGGAGGACTGGTTGGACCCGGCGAATCCGTACCGGCGCCAGGCGCTGGCGCGCGGACCGGCCGAGCTGGGTTTTTCGAGCGAAACGCTCGCGGCCGGCCTGGATGCCTTTTTCGAGACGCTCACCCGCGAGCAACTGCGCGCGCTGGTGGCGCAAGACCTCGGCCATCCCCAACGGCTCGACCAACTGGCGGCCAACGAAGACGAGACCCGCGCGGATCGCGTGTCGCTCGCGCACGGACCGGAACTGCTGGTGCACGTCACCGCCGGACGGCTGCCGAATCCACCGTTGATGAGCCTGATTTTGGGCCTGCTCGCGCGCTCGGCCCAGTTCATGAAATGCGCGTCGGGCACGTCGCTGCTGCCGCGGCTGTTCGCGCACTCGCTGCGCGAAATCGAGGCCAAGCTGGCGGCGTGCATCGAGATCGCCGAATGGCCGGGCGGCACACGCGCGCTGGAAACGCCGCTCTTCGCGCAGGCCGATTGCGTGAGCGCGATGGGCAGCGACGAGACGCTGGCACGGCTGCACGAAGTGGTGCCGGCGCACGTGCGGTTCCTCGGCTACGGTCACCGGCTCAGCTTCGGCTACGTGGCGCACGAATTGTTGTCGAGCCACGCGTTGCCGAAGGTGGCGGCGGCGGCGGCGCGCGACGTGGCGGCGTGGAACCAGCTTGGTTGCCTGTCGCCACACGCGTTTTTCGTCGAGGCCGGCGGTCGCAACCCACCGGAGCGTTTTGCAGAGGCGTTGGCGGAGGAACTCGCGCGGTGCGAGCAGGCCCAACCGCGCGGCACGCTGCCGGTGGCCGAGGCCGCGGCCATCGCGGCGCGGCGCGCCTTTTACGAAGTCCGCGCGGCGCATTCGCGTGACACCCAACTGTGGGCCAGTCCCGGCTCGACCGCCTGGACGGTCGTCTTTGAGAACGGCCCGCGGCTCTCGGCGTCGTGCCTGAACCGGTTCGTGTACGTGAAGGCGGTGGCGGGCATCGACGAGGCATTGGCGGGCGCGGACGAGTTTCGCGGCAAGATCGCCACCGTTGGCCTGGCGGCGTCGGGCACCCGCGAGCAGGCGCTGGTTTTGCGACTGTCCCGCTGGGGCGTGCCGCGCGTGTGTCCGCTTGGGCGGATGCAACAACCGCCGCCGACCTGGCGCCACGATGGCCGCCCGGCGTTGGGCGACCTGGTCCGCTGGACCGATTGGGAATTGCCGCCGCGATGGTAATGAGGCGCGGGGCACGAGGCACGAGGCGCGTGGTGATGAGCGCAGCAAGACGACGAGTATGAAGGCAGAACAGGTCACCCCAATCGAGATGAGCCACCAAGGCTACCGGAGTCTGGTCGTGTGGCAGGAAGCCAGACAGTTGGCCATCCGGGTTTATCTACTCACCCGTAAAGACTCGTTCAGCCGGGACTGGGCGTTGACCGACCGGTTGCGGCGGAGCGCCTTGAGCGTGCCGAGCAACATCGCGGAAGGCGACGAGCGCGAGTCCGACCGTGACTCGGTTCGCTTCTTCCACATCGCCAAGGGATCGCTCGCTGAACTCGCGACTCAATTGGACATCGCCAGCGAAGTGGGCTGTCTGCCAAAGGCGGAAGCCGAGCTGCTGTTGACAACCTGCAACGAACCCGGTCGCAAACTCGGCGCGCTCGTCAAGGCCCGTTCACGCCGATTCCAATGTGGCACCGCCGTGAACCGTTTCGACGAGGCTCCCCTCGCATAGCTCCCCGCGCCTCACACCCCGATCCTCGCGCCCCGCGCCTCACCCCCTCCCATGAAAATCGAGCTCCGAAAAACGTTCCAATTCGAGGCCGCGCACCTGCTGCCGCATTTGCCGGAGACCCACAAATGCCGGCGCCTGCACGGTCACAGCTTCCAGGCGGAGATTGTCGTGGCCGGCGAATGCGACGAGCGGCTCGGCTGGTTGATCGACTACGCGGACATCACCCAGGCGTTCAAGCCGCTCTGGGAACAGCTCGATCACCGTTACTTGAACGAGGTGCCCGGCCTGGAAAATCCAACCAGCGAAAACATCGCCCGGTGGATTTGGGACCGGCTCAAGCCGGGCCTGCCGTTGTTGATCGAAGTGCAGGTGGCCGAGACCTGCACCGCGCGGTGCGTGTACCGGGGTTGAGCGGCAACGTGCCGCTGGCGCAAAATCAAGCCGCCAGCAGCGGCGCTTCCTGCGTCTCCAACGGCTGCCCCACCGGCAACTCCGCCGGCAACGGCGTGAACTCGCGAATCCAGATCCAGAGTTGCGAGAGGTCCTTGTTCACGTCGCCGCTCAGGCAGTCGGTAATCAGGCCGGCGGCGTCGGGGTATTTGTCCATGACGCGCTTGAAGCTGAAGTCCCGATCGTAGAAGGCACACACGAGCTTGCGCATGTTCTCGATGCCTTGCCGCAAGGTCTCCGCGTAGCCGGCGAACCGGGAAGGCGAAAAGTCGCGCGCCACCAGCGCTTCATGGACGTAATCCGCCGCCATCACGCCGCTCTTCAAGGCCAGCATCACCCCGCTGCTGAACACCGGGTCAAGGAAGCAAAACGCGTCGCCGGCCAGGAGCAGGCCTTCCGTGCCGCAGTGGCGCGCGTGAGAGGTGTACTCGCTGATGATGTAATGCGGGCCGACCTGCTCGCCGGTCGAAAGGTGGTCGGCGATCCAGCGGTTTTCCTGCACCTCGCGGTCGAAAATGGCCTTGGTATCCTTCACGCCGCCGCGTGTCAGATATTTGCCTTCGGCCACGACGCCGACGCTCACCCTGTCGTTGTGCTGGGGAATGTGCCAGAACCAGCCGCGCTCCGGCACGAACGCCACCGCCGTCTGGCCTTCGTCGATGCCGGGCTCGCGTTTCGAGCCGCGGTAATAAGTCCAGACGGCGACCTTGTTCAGATACGGGTCTTTCACGCGCCAGCCGTTCCGCGTCGCTGCGAAACCCTCCTTGCCGGAGCAGTCCAGCGTGATCGGCGCGCGGTACTCGGCGGACGTGCCATCGTGGTGCCGCGCGCGCACGCCCACCACGCGCTGGCCTTCGCGCAGCAACTCGGTCACCGCGGTCTGCTCGCGCACGTGGGCGCCTTTTTCGCGGGCGTGGTCGAGGAGCATCTGGTCGAACTCGGACCGCAACACCTGCCAGGTTTGGGCGATGGTTTCCTTGTCGTACCGCGTGTAGAAGTAAAAGGGCTGCGAGGCTTTGCCGTTCGGCTGGATGAACCGGACGCTGTATTTCTGTTGAAACGCGGACGCCCGCATCTTGGGGATCAGGCCCAGCCGCTCCAGCGGTTGATACGTGAACGGAATCAACGATTCTCCGATGTGGTAACGCGGGAAGCGCTCACGTTCGAGCACGAGCACCCGGTGGCCGTGGTCGGCGAGCAGCGTCGCCGCGCTCGACCCCGCCGGCCCGCCACCGATGACAAGGACATCCCAATCGTTCTGGCTTCCAGACTTCATAATCCGACTAGAGTGCCGCATCGGCTCCGCCTCGCAAGTGGGCGGGGCGATTTCCCGGGACGGACGTCCACGCCCGCGGATTCGGTGCGGCTGCGGTTTGACGCGGCTCGGGTTGCTGGCAGACTCGGCGAACCGTGAACAGCGAGCCTTCGCCGTACAAAAAGCCGTCAGTCGCCATCGCCGGCGCCGGGATCACCGGCTTGACCGCCGCGTTCCGCCTCCGCCAGGCCGGCGTGAACGTGACGCTGTACGAAGCCGGCAGTCGCGCCGGCGGCGTGATCCAGTCCGTGCGCGAACACGGCTTCCTGGCCGAGTTCGGGCCGAACTCGATTCTCGAAACCTCGGGCAAGATCAGTTCGCTCATTCGTGACGCCGGCCTGGAGCCGCGCCGGATGTACTCCGATCCCGCAGCCGAGAATCGTTACCTGGTCCGCGGTGCGCGCCCGGTGAGTCTGCCCGCCTCGCCGCTGAAGTTTTTTGGCACCGCACTTTTCTCGCTCGGCGCCAAGCTGCGGCTGCTGCGCGAGCCTTTCATCCGGCGCGCACCGGCGGACATCGAAGAAAGCGTCGCCCAATTCGTCCTGCGCCGGCTCGGTCAGGAATGGCTCGATTACGCCATCAATCCGATGATCGCCGGCATTTACGCGGGCGACCCGGCGCGGCTTTCCGTGACCTACGGTTTCCCGAAACTCCAGGCACTCGAGCAACGTTACGGCTCGCTCATCCTCGGCCAAATCCGCGGCGCCAAGGAGCGCAAGGCCCGCGGCGAGGTCTCGAAACAGGAGGCGAAGAAGGTGTCGTTCGACGAAGGCCTGCAGGTGCTCACCGACACGCTGGCGGCGAGCCTCGGATCGGCGTTGAAGTTGAATTCGCCGGTCGCCCGGCTCGAACAGAACACCGCGGGCTGGCGCGTGACCGTGCGCGCGAACAGTGGCGAGACCGCGTCGGACCACGCCGCGGTGCTGTTGGCGGCGCCCGCCTACAAACTGGCCGAGCTGGATCTCCGGTCACCCGCCGGTTTGAGTCTGGTGCCGCTGCGCGACATCCATTACCCGCCGGTGGCCAGCGTGGTGCTGGGGTTCCGGCGCGAGGACGTGCCACATCCACTCGACGGCTTTGGCATGTTGGTCCCGGCGGTGGAGCGGTTCAGCATCTTGGGCACCCTGTTCTCGTCCTCGCTGTTTCCGAACCGCGCCCCCGCCGGCCACGTCCTGCTCACGACTTACGTCGGTGGCGTGCGTGCCCCCGAATTGGCGCTGCGGCCGGAATCGGAACTGGTGGCGCTGACCGTGAAAGACCTGCGCACGATCCTGGGCGTGCGCGGCGAACCGACCTACCAGCATTGCGTGCTTTACGGGAAGGCGATTCCGCAATACGAGGTCGGCTACGGCCGCTTCAAGGCGCTCATGGACGAGGCTGAGGCGAAGGCGCCGGGCCTGTTCCTGGCCGGCCATTTCCGCAACGGCATCTCGCTGGGCGACTCGATCCTGGCCGGCCACGATGTGGCGGAGCGGATTCGCGGCTGGCTGGGGCGAAGCCAGAGCGGTTAGTAGCACCGGCGCGGGCGCGAGAGTAAGCGGTTATCGCGCGTGACCATCGAAACCGCCAGCCGATCAGGCTACGATTGTCAGGACTTGGCTGCGGACCGCGGCAAGAACAGGCCAAAGCCAAGCCAACCCAAGGTTCGCAGAACGTCTCTCAGCTTTGGACCACCCACTTCACCCGGGGACCGATATTTCCCCTGTGTTTGATACCCTTCGCGGGCGGGGCACGAAGGAACGCGCTTAACCCGAGACGCTTCTATGCCAATCGCGGCAGCCGGTAATGAGAGCATGAAATCAGGAGGGCGTGAGACAAAAATCAGGCAAGAAGGATTGAGGTTCAGTTTTTTCGTGACAGGATATCTAGCATGACAGATATTCACGGCGTGAACTCCAGTCACTCCGCTCAACTCTTCCAGCAAATCGCTCAAATCAAACGCATGGAACGCGGCAAGTTGACCGTCATGCGCCAAACCCCGGACGGGCCCTACTACAAGCTG
>JAKANS010000005.1 GCA_021823625.1 bacterium
CGGGAGCCGGAAGCCGTTCATCTGGGCGGGGTTCCTCTCCTCGCTCCGGCGCCATAGACATCGGGGAACTCTCGCTCGTAGCCCTTGCGCACCGTCGGGCGCAAGGGGGCCGGAGCCCAGCACCGGCACCTCCGCGCCATCCGGCCGAAACGAGCCTCGGCCTGAAACCTCAGCCGGATGGGGCGATCCGGCACCGCTGCCGCCGTCAACACGGCCGCCAGGTTTTCGGGCAGCGTTTTTTTCCACTCGCGCGGCCCCGGCGGGTCGGCCTGGGGCTGTCGCGTGTCGGGGGCCACTTTGCGCCAACGGTGCCGTTGGACCAGGCCGTACACCACCGAAGGCTTGACCCGCCGGCCCAGTTGTCGATCCAAGGCGGCCCGCAGCGGCGGGAGCACCCCCCACTCGCCGCGCTCTGCCGCGGCCTGCCAGTCGGCCATGAACGCCGGTTCTTGGGCGCGGCTCAGCAGGGCGCGGCGTCGGCCCCCTCCCAGGGCCGAGCGCGGGCAGGCGGGCGGGCGCTCGCCGGGGTGCCGGAAGCGTGTCTGCAAGCGGGCCACCGTGGCCCGTCCGACTCCCAGCACCGCGGCCGTTTGCTCCAAGGTCAGCTTGGCCAGGCCCGGCAGCGGAACGGCCTGCGCCATACGCAACTCCGGGAGGTCGTGTGCTTGGGCCGCCACCCGTTGGGCTTTGGCCACCAAGTCAGTGTCGAGGCGTCGGGGGCTTGCCAGGCGCCCGGCATCGCACATTTAGTCTCATCTTGAAAGAGAAATGGAATCAGACGCCGTTTGGCCGACCCGCAGGTCGGCCCTACCACCGTGGTAGGGCGAGGCTGTGTCGGCACCGTTCGGCCGGCTGCTTCTCGATTGTACACCGCGCGGACCGCTCTAGCCTCTCGCGGTCCGCGTGCCGATCGCATTCCATAAACCTTACGGCGTGTTGTCGCAGTTCACGCCCGATGGCTCCCCGAACCGGCCGCTGGCGGAATTTGGCTTCCCGCCCGGCGTGTATCCGATCGGCCGGCTCGACGCCGACAGCGAGGGCTTGTTGCTGCTCAGCGACGAGCCGGTCTGGAACGACCGCCTGTTGAACCCGCGGCAGGCGCACCGGCGCGAGTATTGGGTCCAGGTCGAACGCGTGCCGGGCGACGCCGCGCTGCGCCAGCTCGCCGCCGGCATCATCATTCAAGGCCGTCGCACCTTGTCCTGCCGCGTCCGGCGGCTCGAACCTCCGCCCGATCTGCCACCGCGCGAGCCGCCGATCCGCTTCCGAAAGAACGTGCCGGACTGCTGGCTCGCACTGGAATTGGTCGAAGGCCGGAACCGCCAGGTCCGGCGCATGACCGCCGCCATCGGCCACCCGACGTTAAGGCTGGTCCGCGTGCGGATTGGTGGGTTCGAACTGGGTGATCTGCCGCCCGGCCGGTGGCAAGAGTTGTCGGCCGCCGAACGCCCACTTGTACTAGCGCCTGGTTGAGCGGCGGGTCCGAAATTGGCCTGCATGGCCAGCGCATCCCCAAGTTGTCGCTGGCGCGCCGGAAATCGCGGGTTCCGGTTCGCCGACAACTTCAGGGTACACTCTGCTTGTCCGTGGCCCGCTTTCGCGCTGGCGAAACCCACGTTGATCCCGCTAGGGTGGGCGTTGCCAGCCTCGCTGAGCACCACGGATGAACGAAACCACGCGTTACCTCCAATCCGCCTCGGAAGAGCGTCCCATCGAGGTCGCCACCCTGGTCAACTGCCTCATCATCGACGCCGTCCGCGCCAACGCCAGCGACATCCACATCGAACCGTGGGAGAGCACCATCGCCGTGCGGGTCCGCCTCGCGGGGGTGTTGCAGGAGCTGGTGCATCTGCCGCTCGACCTCATGGACAAGCTCGCCGGCCGGATCAAAGTGATGGCCAGCTTGATCTCCTACCAGACCGACCTGCCGCAGGAAGGCCACGTGGCCGCCAGCCCGGAGTTCGGCGGCGTGGAGTTGCGGGTCTCGTTCTTTCCGACCGTGCGCGGCGAGAAGATTGTCCTGCGCATCTTCGATCCGCAAAACCGCAGCTTCAACCTCGCCGACCTCGGCTTCGAGGAGGACACGCTGCAAACGTTCGTGCGGCTGCTCTCGCGCCCGAACGGCTTGATTCTGCTCACCGGCCCCACCGGTTCGGGCAAGACCACCGCCATTTACGCCGCGCTGACGCATCTGGTGAACCGCCACGGGCCGACGATCTCGCTCAGCACGGTGGAGGACCCGGTCGAGTTTCACCTGCCGATGATCGGCCAGGCGCAGATTCACCCGGCCAAAGAGTTCACGTACCCGCGCGCCTTGCGCTCGCTGATGCGGCAGGATCCGCAGGTCATCATGATCGGCGAAATCCGCGATCCCGAGACCGCGGCCATCGCGGTCCAGGCCGGACTGACCGGCCACTTGGTGATCAGCACGATCCATTCGGGCAGCACGGCCGGCGTGTTCGCCCGCCTCATCAACATGGACATCGAACCGTTTTTGTTGTCCTCGGCGGTGAGCGGCGTGCTCAGCTTGCGGCTGATCCGAACCACCTGCCCGCAATGCGCCGAGCCTTGCGCGCCGGACGCCGCACTGCAAAAGGCCGTCCCGGCGGAGGTGCTGGAAGGCGCCACGCTGCGCCGCGGCGCCGGTTGTCCGCACTGCCTCGACACCGGCTATGACGGACGCACCGCCCTCACGGAAATGCTGGTGGTCGATGAGATTCTGCGCGACGCCATTTTGCAGAAGTTGCCCACCCGTTCACTGCAACAAGTCGCCATCCAGCAGGGCATGCACACGCTGTGGCAAAACGGCCTGCGCCGCGTGTTGAGCGGCGAGACCACGCTGGACGAAGTCATGCGCGTCCTGGCCGCGGACATCTGAGCCGTAAGTATGCCGTCGGAACGCTGGCTCGCCCTCACCCTAACCCTCTCCCCCAGGAGAGGGAACCAACGGTCGGGGCGTGGGCAAGACTCACTGAACGATGAAGGTGCTCTCGCGCTGGAAAAGTCCCTCCCTCTCCCCGGGGGAGAGGGCCGGGGTGAGGGCGAGCGTGAAGGCCAACCGCATGGATACGGCTGAGGATTCACGTTTCGCGGCATGACCCTGGTGCTGGCCACGCTCGCGGTTCTGAGCCTTGCCTTGCTGCTCTGGCAATGGCTCGAAGCGACGCTCTTCCCGTTGCACCGGCGCGAGCCTGACACCGGCTTCGCGCCCGCGCTGACGTTGCTCAAACCGCTCAAAGGCGCCGACGCCGAAACCGGGACCTGCCTGCGCAGTTGGCTGGCCCAGGATTACGCCGGGCCGGTGCAATTCCTCTTCGCGGTCGCCACCGAAAACGACCCGGCAGTCGCCGTGGTTCGCCGGCTGCAGGCGGAATTTCCCAAAGCAGACGCGCAACTCGTGGTCTGCCCGGAGCGGCTGGGCCTAAACTCGAAGGTGTCCAAGCTCGCCCAACTCGAGCCACACGTGAAGCACGCCTTCCTCGTGGTCAGCGACGCCGACGTGCGCGTGCCGCCGGACTTTCTCCGGCAAGCAGTCCAGCCGCTGCGCGATCCCGCGGTGGGTCTGGTCAACCCGTTTTACCAGCTCGCCACACCCGCCACGCCCGCCATGCATTGGGAGGCCCTCGCCACCAACGCCGACTTCTGGAGCAGCGTACTGCAGGCGCGCCGGTTCGGGCCGATGCACTTTGCGCTTGGCGCGGCCATGCTCGTGCGCCGCGAGGCGTTGGCTGGAATCGGCGGCTTCAAAACCTTGCTGAACCACCTGGCCGACGACTACGAACTGGGCAAACGCGTGACCGCCGGCGGCGCGCGGGTCGCCATCAGCCCAACGGTCGTGGAATGCCGCGAAGCTGCGCGCGGTTGGGGCGCGATCTGGCGTCACCAACTGCGCTGGTCGCGCACCATCCGCCATTGCCAGCCGGCACCCTACGCGGCGAGCATCCTGAGCAACCCCACGCTTTGGCCACTGCTCTGGCTGGCGGGCGCACAGAGTAGTCTTGCGCTCGACGGCTTCGGCGTCTGCCTGGCGGCCCGGCTGGCGATGGCGGCGCATTGCCAGTGGCGGCTGACCCGCTCGTGGCGGCAGCTGCCCTGGCTTTGGCTCGCGCCGGTGAAAGATTTGCTGGGCGCGACGCTGTGGGCGCTGGCGTTTCTCGGCCACACCGTCGAGTGGCGCGGCGAGCGGTTTCGCGTGCGGCGGGGCGGCGAACTGCAACGTCGTGTTTGAGTCGGGCAGGTTGAGCAAAGACCGAAACCGAAGGAAACCAGATTGTCGAACCGCGAAGGTCCAGGAAACGGATCTTGTGGTCGCCGATTTCCCCGCGCATTCAACCTCGTAAGCCAAGCCTCGTTTCATTCCGGGCGTGTCCAACGCCGGGCGCATGGGGGTGTTTGCTTTTCCGTCAGGGTGCCGCCACGCTGCGGGTGTGAACGTGCTTGAGATTCAGCAGATGCCGCGGCAGGAAAAGCTGCGGCTCATGGAAGCCTTATGGGCGGCCCTCAGTGGGGAGGAGCAGGATCTGGCGTCACCCGCCTGGCACGGCACCGAATTGGCCGCCACGACCCAACGGTTGGCGGCCGGCCAAGAGGAAGTGCTGGATTGGGAACGCGCCAGGGCCGCGCTGCACAAGAGCCCGGCATGAGCCTCCGCATCCTCACGTCTGCCGTCAAAGACCTGGCAGATGGACGAGAGTTTTACGAGCGGCAGGGCGAAGGGCTGGGCGCGTACTTCCTCGATTCGTTGTTCTCGGATATTGACTCGCTGGCCCTCTACGCGGGAATTCACCGGAAGGTTTTCGGTTTCCACCGGCTGCTCGCCAAACGGTTTCCTTACGCGATCTACTACCAACTCGACGCCCAAGGTACGGCGGTCGTGTATCGGGTGCTCGATTGCCGCCAGAACCCGCGGAAGACTACGGTGGCGTTGAAGCGCAGTTCGTCGTAGGTCGTGAGAGATGGACACTCTCCTTCCTTGGCCACACCGTCGAGTGGCGCGGCGAGCGGTTTCGCGTGCGGCGGGGCGGCGAACTGCAACGCCTCTCCCGAGACCGCGATGCTGGATCGAAGCGAAACTTCGAGACTCACCAACGGGCGCCGCGCCCCCTGAATTTTTGAGTTTGGCCGGACCCATTCCTGAATTGTCGGAGGTCCAGCCAGAAGTCATGAACCGGGGACCGATGCCTCCGGGCGAAATGACGCGTCAGTTGTGATAGCGGGATTGTCAGCCAAGCGTACGCGCGGCGGGGTCCGCTTCCCGGCCGCCCGACATGCCAGCCATCCCGCCCGGCGTTGAAGGATGACAAGGTTGTCATGCTGGCTTCATGCCCAATTCACCGGGTGGCCGCAAAGTCTGTCGCGTTGACGGTTTCCGAATGACATCGATCGAAACGCAGAAAACCATGAAAAGAAGCACCCTCATCGGCTCCCTCCTTGCGGCCTGCCTGCTCGTCGGGTCTGGCATCGGCAACGCCCTGGCCGGCGAAACCGCGGCCAAGCATTCCGACGCCAAGCCGAAGATTACGAAAGCCGAGGCGAAGAGAATCGCGCTCGGCAAGGTGCCCCACGGCAAGGTCAAGTCGTCCGAGCTGGAGAAAGAAAACGGAGAACTGGTCTGGTCGTTCGACCTCGCCACCCCGGACACGAAGGACATCACCGAAGTGTTGGTGAACGCCAAGAACGGCAGGGTCGTGTCGGTACAAACCGAGACGCCGGCCGAGCAGGCAAAGGAGGCCCAGGCCGACGCCGGAAAGCAGGGGAAGGGCGGAGAAAAGAAAGCGCGCAAAGAAAAAGAAGCAAACGCGGAGAAGGACGAGAAAGACTAAACACACCGCGACGTGCGGGGCGGTTCGCCGCGCCGCCGTCCGCCCTGAAGTTCATACGCTCTCGCCTCGGCATGAAAGCGCTTCCCATCCTGCTACTGGTCCTGAGCCTGGCGCAGGCTCAGGGTCAGGCGGTTCTCAACGAAGTCATGGTGGCGAACGTCCAGGCCGTCCCAGGCTTCGGCGGTTACCCCGATTGGGTGGAGTTGTACAATCCCTCCGCAGGGAGCGTGTCGCTCGTGGGCATGAGTCTCACCGACGATCCGGCGCAACCGCGTCGCTTCGCGTTTCCCGCGGGCGCGAGCCTGGGGCCGCTGCAGTTTTTGGTGGTTTGGTGCGACGGCCTTACGAACGCAGCAGGATGGCACGCCCCGTTCAGCCTCAAGACGGTCGGCGGAGAGGTCTCCTTGTTCGCCACCGACGGCGTCACGTTGATGGATCGGGTCGCTTACGGCGTGCAACTGCCCGACCTCACCGTGGGCCGGGTTCCCAATGGCAGTGGCGCCTGGGCATTGACCCGCCCCACGTCCGGCGCCGCCAACTTAAGCGCGCCCACCGACCCGCCTTCGACACTACGGATCAACGAATGGTTGGCGTCCGAGTCGGTCGGGTCCGACTGGATTGAAATGTACAACCCGGCCAATCGACCGGTGGACCTGGGCGGGCTGGTCCTCAGCGACATGGCGGGGGCGCCCACCAATCGCGCGGTGCCGGCTCTCTCGTTCGTCGCGGGGAATGGGTACCTGCAATTCTTGGCGGACGATCTGGCGTCGGCTGCCGCCAACCACCTTGACTTCAAATTAAGCAAGGGCGGCGACACGATCACTCTGTTCGGCCCCGATCGGCAAACCGTCCTGGACCGGGTGGCCTACACGAACCTGGCCCGGGACTATTCCCAAGGCCGATTCCCGGATGGCTCGGCAAAAATCGTCACTTTTCAACCCGACCAAGTCACGCCAGGTGCGAGTAATTTTCGTTTCTTGGAAATCACGAACGTGGTCGTCAACGAGGTATTGGCCCACACCGATCCGCCCTTGGAGGACGCCATCGAACTGCACAACCCCACGAGCGACGCGGTGGACATCGGCTATTGGTGGTTGAGCAACCGGCGTGAAACGCTGGAGAAATACCGCATTCCCGGCGGGACCGTCATCCCCGCCGGCGGTTACATGGTGTTCTACGAGTACCAATTCGACCCGGATTTCACCGGGAACAGCCCCAGCTTCCGGTTCAACTCCGCCCACGGGGACGAAGTGTATCTCACGACGGCCAACGCCGCGGGCGAACTCACCGGTTACCGCACCGGCGTCAGCTTCGGAGCGACCGCCAACGGTGTGTCCGTCGGGCGGGTCGAAACCAGCACCGGAGCGCAGTTCGTGCCGCTGGCCGCCCGCAGCTTCGGGGCGGACAACCCGCGCAGCCTCGCCGAGTTTCGCACGGGGCGGGGCGCGCCCAACGCCGCGCCTGCTGTTGGCCCGGTCGTGATCCAGGAAATCATGTATCGCCCTCCGAATTGGGTCCAAGACACCAACACCGCCGACAACACGCTGGACGAATACGTGGCCCTCTACAATCTCGGCCCCGTCAGCGTGCCGCTTTACGACCCGGCGGCGGCAACGAATTCGTGGCAAATCCAGGGGGCCATCGGTTTCACGTTCCCGCCGGGCGCGGCGCTGCCTCCCGGTAGTTTTGCGCTGGTCGTGAGTTTCGACCCCGCGCTGGATGCCGCCCAACTGGAGCGGTTTCGCGACCTGTACGCCGTGCCGTCGTCCACCCCGATCGTTGGGCCTTACCGTGGCAAACTCAGCAATTCGGGCGAAAGCCTCGAGTTGTACCGGCCGGATTCCCCCCAACTGCCACCGCACCCGGACGCCGGGTTCGTGCCGTATCTGCTGGTGGACCGCGTGCAATACTCGTCCCGCCCGCCGTGGCCGGCCGCGGCCGATGGTGGGGGATCGGCGTTGGTGCGTCCGCAGCCCGAGGCGTTCGGCAACGATCCGCTGTCCTGGACGGCGGCGGCGCCCAGTCCGGGTCGGCCGGCCGTAAAGCTGGAAGCTGTGCGTACGGTGGAAGGGAAATTCGTGGTGCGATTCTTCGCGATGGCGGGCGCCAGCTACAGCCTCGAATCCAACCGTTCGCTCGCCGCCGCCGGCTGGCAAACCGTCGGCTCTTGGGGCGGGGAGCGAACCAGCCACACTGTTGAGTTGTCATTTCCTTTGAACGGCGGGTCCGGGGATTTGTTCTATCGCGTGAAAGTGAACGGACCATGAAGAACCAACTCTCGATCCTCAAGCTGCTGCCGGGGTTGGCCGTACTAGCGTTGACCTCGCATCTCACCGGCGCAGCCGCGCCGCAACCCAGGTTCGCCCACCCGCGCGAGATCACGAACCCGTTCCTGCCTCTTGGAGCTTTGCAGAGGGACGTGCTCGAAAGTCGCAACCCCCGCCTTTCCGGCGACGAGCGCCAGGACCTGAGCGGGGACCTGAACGAAGATGGCCTTTCCGACCTGCCACGCCCCACACAAGCCGATCTGCCCTTCGTCGTGAACCGGCTCATCTTGATTGCGGCGGTCGCGCCCGACGCAATGGACAGGGTCAATGCCGACAGCGTTGCGGAGGCGCACAAGGATCCCTCCGATCTCTCCGTGATGTTCGTGCGAGTGGCCGCACGCTAAGACCGCATCTCTTAAGAAATGCCTTCGGTAAACCGCCGGCACCACTAGTCTTTGCGCGTGCGCGTACTCGTCGTCGAAGACATCAGGAAAACCGCCGCCTTCATCCGCAAAGGCCTGGCCGCGGAAGGCTTTGCCGTGGACGCGGTCCACAACGGCGAAGACGCGCTGGCCGCCGCGATTACCACCCCGTTCGACGCGCTGGTGCTCGACATCATGTTGCCGGGCTGCGACGGGCTGGGCGTCTTGCGCCGCCTGCGCGAGCGGGGCGTGCGTACGCCGGTACTCCTTCTCTCGGCACGCGGCCAGGTCAACGAGCGCGTCGAGGGCCTCAACGCCGGCGCGGACGATTACCTGCCCAAGCCGTTTGCACTGGCCGAATTGATTGCGCGGCTGCGTGCGCTGGGGCGGCGCAGCGCCGAGTCCACGCCGCTGGTGCTGCGCGTGGCCGACCTGGCGCTGGACACGGTCACTCACCAGGCGCGCCGGGGCGAACGCGCCATCGAGCTGACCGCCCGCGAGTATCGCTTGCTGGAGTTTCTCCTGCGCACACCGGGCCGGATTTGCGGTCGGATGCTGCTGCTCGAAAAAGTCTGGGATTACGACTTCGACCCCGGCACCAATCTGGTGGACGTCTATATCATGCGCCTGCGCGAGAAGATCGACGCCGGCGAAGACCGCAAGCTGCTCCACACCGTGCGTGGCGCCGGCTACGTACTCAAGGAGTCGCCATGACCATCCGCACCCGTCTGACCTTGTGGTACGCCGGCATCCTATTCGTCTCGCTCCTGGCGATGGGGTTGTTGTCGTATCATGAGTTTGTCTCCGAACCGCGCAGCCGTGCCCTGGGGGGCGAGGCGCCGGAGCAGGAAATCGCCGAGGACGAAGGCGGTTGGGGAGAAGTGTCTCGCATCCTCTTCGGATGCGGCGTGCCCGCCGGCCTGCTCGCACTGGGCGGCGGCTGGTGGCTCATGCGCCGGGCGCTCGCCCCCGTGGCCACGCTCACCGCGGCGGCGGAACGGATCAACGACCGCAACCTCGGAGAACCCTTGGCCCGCACCGGCAACGGCGACGAATTGGACCGGTTGACCGAAGTCTTCAATGCCATGACCGCGCGGCTCGACCAGTCGTTTCAGCGCATCCGCGAATTCACCCTGCACGCCTCGCACGAACTCAAAACGCCGCTCACCGTCATGCGGGGCGAACTCGACACGCTCCTCCAAGACCCGTCGCTGGCTCCGGCCCACCGCGAGCGGCTCCTCAGCCAACTCGACGAACTGGACCGGCTGGCTCAGATCGTCGATGGCCTCACGCTGCTGACTAAGGCGGACGCCGGGCAGGTTCCGCTCGCGCGCGAGCCGATCCAGCTTGACGAATTGGTGCGTGACGCCCTCGCCGACGCCGAGATCCTCGCCCAGCCGCGCGGCGTGCGGATGCGTCTCGACGCCTGCAAGCCGCTCACGGTCCTGGGCGACCGCCATCGCCTGCGGCAACTGCTGCTGAACCTCACCGACAACGCCATCAAGTACAACCACCCCGGCGGCGAGGTGAGACTCGCTTTGCACGGCGTGGAGCACTGCGCCGTACTCGTCGTCACGAACACCGGCCCGGGCATCGCGCCCGAGCGGCTGCCGCGCGTCTTCGAGCCCTTCTTCCGCGGTGACGCCAGCCACAGCAACGCCGTCGAAGGGTGCGGGCTGGGATTGAGCATTGCGCGGTGGATCGTACGGGCCCACGATGGGGCCATCGTGATCGCGTCCGTGCCCTCGAACCACACCACGGTCACGTTGCGCCTCCCCCTCCCGGGGCCGGAGGGCCAACTCACATGAAACGCTGGGCGCTCCTCCTCGGCCTCGTTGCGTTGGCCGGCTGCGCCCGCTTCGCGCCCCGCCCGCTCGCGCCGGCGCAAACCGCGGCGCAACTCGAAGCGCATTCGCTCACGGCCCCCGCCTTGCGCTCGTTCGTGGAAACGCACCTGCACCGCAACTTCCCGGAATGGCCGCAGGGTCTTTCGGTGACGCTGCCGGTCTTCAATCGAAACCCGAGAGCGAACGCCGAAGCGCCGGCCCGGTTCAACGCGTTGCCGGCGCGCGCGCTGGCGGAGATCGATCTCGCCGTGGCCGGCTATTGCGCGGCGGCGCAGAAGCCGGCCGAGGCCGACACGCTGCTCGCCGCCCAGGCGATGCGCGATGCGGGAGAGATCTCCAAAAGCGAACTGACCGGCTTGCAGTTGCAGTTAAGCGCCTCGGCGCTCGCCCGCCTTGACGCGCTGGTGAAGGCGCAGCCGGCGGCCGGTCAATTGGAAGACGCGGTGGAAAGCCCGTTCGACGTGCCGCTGGCGCCGATCGAGAGCGTTCGACATCCTCCCCAATCGTGAAGCCAGTTCACTCTCGACTCTGTCTGCGACACGCGACCGTCACGGCACTGCTGACCTGCGTGTTCAGCGGCTGCGTGGCGTATCATCCCAAGCCGTTGAGCCAGGACGCGGCAAGTCGCGCGCTTCGTCCGCCGGACCTGGCCGCCGTCCGCGTCGAGGCGCAATCGCTCAAACACCCCTTACTGCCTCCGATTTCGTTCGACGAGCGCGACGGTCTAAGCCCGGACGAGGCGGCGGTGCTGGCGGTGCTCGCCAATCCATCCCTGCGCGCCGTGCGGGATCGGCGGGGCATGGCGTCGGCGCAACTGCTCCAGGCCGGTCTGCTGCCCAACCCGCAACTTTCCTACAGTCTCGACGTGCCCACGGGCGGCAGCACGGCCGGAACCATCAATGCCTACGGCCTGGGTTTGAGTTGGGACGCATCGCAACTGATCGCCCGCTCGGCACGCGTGCGGAGCGCGGCGTCACAGCGGGCGGCGGTGGATTTGGATGTCGCCTGGCAGGAATGGCAGGTGGCGCAGGCGGCCAAGACCGCCGTTTATCGCGTCATCAGTTTGACGGCGCAGCACGCCGTGGCGGTCGGGACGGACCGGCGCCTGGCGGACAACCTCGGCCGGGTACGCCAGGCGGCGGAAAAAGGGTTGATGTCGGAATTGGACGTGGCCGCCGCCGAAGCCGCCAGCAACCAGGCGCACGCCAGGGTGCTCGACCTGGAAAAGCAACGCGAGGATCGGCGGCTGACGTTGAATCGGTTGCTCGGGTTGCCACCGGAAACACCAGTCGCCTTGCAAAAGGAAGCGGAGTTGCCATCGCATTTTGTTTCGTTACCGACAAACCAGCTTCTGCAAGATCTTGAACAACGCCGACTGGATTTGGTGGCGTTGCGCCGGGGTTACGAAAGCCAGGATGCCACGGTCCGCGCGGCCATTCTCGCCCAATTCCCCAAGATCAACCTGGGCGTCAACCGGGCGCGCGACACGGGCAACGTCGTCACCACTGGTTTTGGCGTCTCGATTGACCTGCCTCTTTTCGATCGCAACCAGGGCCGGATCGCTTTGGAATATGCCACGCGCAAAACGCTGTTTGACGAATATGTCAACCGTGTGTTTGAAGCGCGCTCCGAGGTAGCTACATTGGCCGCCAATCTCCGGGCGCTCAACGGGCAGATCGAAACGGCGCAGGCGGCCGAGCCCGGACTGCAACGGCTGGTGGAAGCGTATCGCCGGGCCACCAACCAGGGCCAGGCCGACGTGCTCAGTTACTACACGGCCTGGAATAATCTGGCCCAACAGCAAATCGAAATCCTGAGTCTGGAGCAACAACTGGCCGAAACCCGGATCGCTTTGGAACTGGCCACGGGGCGGTTCCGAATTGACGAGCCGGCCAGCGGGGCCAATCCGCACGCCCCAAATCCCTCATCGAAATGACTTCATGAAACGCGCCCGCTGGATAAAACTATCATTGTTCACCCTGCTTCTGTTGGGCGTGGGCATCGGCATCGGCCAATGGTCCGCTCGTCACACCGCCCCCCAGTCCGCTGCGCCGGAGGTAGCGGCCCCGGATTCAAACAATGGACCGGTCGCGACCGTCGAAACCGTTCCCTTGCGGCGCGCTCAAATCAAAGCCGTCCAGGTCGCCTACGGTACGGTGATGGCGGCGCCGAGCGAAACGCACACGTTCAGTGTGCCCTACGAATCCCGTGTGAAGACGATTTCGGTCACCGCCGGACAGGTGATTCAGACGCACACGCCGCTCATCGAAGTGGAACCCAGCCCCGACACCCGCCTGCAACTGGATCAGGCCCGCAACGACCGGGACACGGCGCGCAAAAGTTTTCAACTCGTCCAGCAGCGCCTCGACCTGAAGCTGGCCACCCGGCAGGACCAGTTTCAGGCGCAACAGCAGCTTGAGGCCGCCGAGTTGCGCGTGCGCAGCCTCGAGTCGCGCGGCGTCGAGACTCCACAGATACTGCGCGCCGACGCTTCGGGCGTCGTCAACGACATTACGGTTCAACCCGGACAAATCGTCGCGGCGGGCGCGCCGTTGCTGAACACGATCGGCGAGAACCAAATCATCGTCCGGCTGGGACTTGAGGGCGAGGATGTCCGGCGCGTGCAAGCGGGCCAAGGGGTCGAGCTGCGCGCCGTGAACGCGCCGGGAACGGAGCCGGTGCCGGGAAAAATCCGCTTCATCGCCAGCCGTGTAAATCCCCAGACGCGTTTGGTGGACGTTTTTGTCGCCCCCGATTCGGCGGCGCATTTCGTTCTCAACGAATATGTGCGGGGAGACATTGTGATCGCCGCGCATGAAGCCTGGGTGGTGCCGCGCGCGGCGGTCTTGCCGGAGGACGGGCGGAACATCCTTTACACGGTCGAAAGCGGACGCGCTGTCCGGCATGCCATCGCGCTCGGCTTGCAAAACGACCAGGAAGTAGAAGTCATCGGCCAGGCTTTGAAAGCGGGCGAACCGGTCGTGGTCGTCGGCAACAGCCAGTTGCAGCCCGGCATGGCCGTTCACGAGGGCGCCAAGCCATGAAGTTCACCGCATGGGTCCAGGCGCATCGGCGGTCCATCCTGTTTCTGCTGGCCGTATTCAGTCTGGCCGGATTGATGAGCAGTTTCTATCTGCCGGTCGGATTATTTCCCGACGTCAACTTCCCGCGCGTGGTGGTGAACCTCGACGCGGGCGACCGGCCGGCCGAACGCATGGCCATCGAAGTCACCTGGCCGATTGAAGAGGCGGTGCGCTCCGTGCCGGGGGTGCGCAGTGTCCGCTCCACCACGAGCCGCGGCAGCGCGCAGATTTCCATCAATTTCGCCTGGGGCCAGGATATGGTGGCCGCCATGCTCCAGGTCGAATCCGCCGTCAATCAAATCAAAGGCTCCCTCCCGGCCGAAACCATGTTTGAAGTGCGGCGCATGGACCCGACCGTGTTTCCCGTGCTGGGTTACAGTCTGACTTCGGACACGCATTCGCTGGTCGAGCTACGCGACTTGGCGCTTTATCAAATCCGTCCGGTGCTCTCCACCGTCAACGGCGTGGCGCGCATCGGCGTTTTGGGCGGCGCGACGGCGGAATACCAGGTGATGGTGGACCCGGCCAAACTGGATTCGTATGGCCTGGGTTTGAACGACATCGCCAGCGCTCTTTCCGCGGCCAACATCATCACCGCGGTGGGGCGGTTGGAGGAACACAACAAACTTTACCTCGTCCTGTCCGACACGCAGTTCCGGAATTTTGATGAGATTGGCCGGACAGTCCTGCGCTCGGGCGAAAACGGCCTGGTGCAGCTCGACGACGTGGCCATTGTGAGCCGCGCGACGGTGCCGCAATGGACGCGCGTCAATGCCGATGCCCACGACGCGGTAATCTTCCAGGTGTATCAGCAGCCCGGCGGCAACACGGTCCAGATCGGCAACGGCATCGCGGCGAAGTTGGACGAGTTGAAAGCGCGGCTTCCCCAAGGCGTCCGGATTGCCAACTGGTATGACCAGCGCGAACTGATCGTCGCCTCGGCCGGCAGCGTTCGCGATGCGGTGCTCATCGGCATCGTGCTGGCGGCGCTGGTGCTGTTCGCGTTCCTGCGCAATCTCAAGGTCACGTTCATCGCCGCGCTCGCGGTGCCGATGGTGCTGGCCGCCACCGTCCTGCTGCTGTTCATCCTCAAGATGAGCTTTAACATCATGACGCTTGGCGGCATGGCGGCGGCGGTGGGCCTGATCATTGACGACGCCATCGTGATGATCGAGCACGTCATGCGGCGGTTTCGCGGCGGCGCCGGTCGTTACCGCGAACGCGTGATGGCCGCCGCGGCGGAATTTACCCGCCCGTTGGCCGGATCTTCCGCCTCGACCATCATCATATTCGCGCCGCTCGCCTTTTTGTCCGGCGTGACCGGGGCCTTCTTCAAGGCGCTTTCCCTGACCATGGCCGCCAGTCTCATCATCTCCTTCCTCGTGGCCTGGCTGGCGGTTCCCTTGCTCGCATTGCATTGGTTGAAAGAAAAGGATGCGGAAGAAAAGGAGGGCGGCGCCTTGACCGCGTTCGTGCATCGCCCTTATCGCCGCTGGGTGGGAAGCGTGCTGGCGCGGCCGTGGCTGATTGTCGTGGTCATCGTGCCGTTGCTGGTCGCGGGCGGGGTGGCTTACCGCCATACGGGATCGGGTTTCATGCCCGCGATGGACGAAGGCGGTTTCATCCTGGATTACCGCGCGCCGTCCGGAACTTCCCTGGCGGAAACCGACCGGCGGTTGCGCCAAGTCGAGGCCATTCTGCGTGCCACGCCGGAAGTCGAAACGTATTCGCGGCGAACCGGGTTGCAGTTGGGGGGCGGCGTGACGGAAGCCAACGAGGGCGATTTCTTTGTGCGACTCAAACCTCTGCCCCGACGACCGATTGACGCGGTGATGGACGACGTTCGCGGACGCGTCGAACATGCGGTGCCCGGGCTTGAAATCGAGATGGCCCTCCTGATGGAGGATTTGATCGGCGATTTGACGGCGGTGCCACAACCCATCGAAATCAAGTTGTTTTCGGATGACGCCGGACTCCTGCGCAGCGTGCCGTCGAAAGTCGCGGATGCCATCGCCAAAGTCCCCGGCGTGGTGGACGTGAAAGACGGCATCGTGCTCGCGGGCGATGCCATGGAGATTCGCGTGGACCGCGAAAAAGCCGCGCTGGAGGGCTTCGACCCGGAGGCGGTCACGCGCCTGCTCTCAAGCGCGTTGACGGGCACGGTCACCACCTCGGTCCAACGGGGGCCGAAGATGATCGGCCTGCGGGTTTGGATTCCCGGCGCGGATCGCGACTCGGCGCGCACGCTGGATCTGCTCCGGCTGCGGGCACCTGACGGACATCTTTTTCCCCTGAAGCGGATCGTGACCCTCACCCCGGTCACCGGCCAGCCACAGATCACGCGCGATGATCTGAAGCAGATGGTCGCCGTCACGGGACGCATCAGCGGACGCGACATGGGATCCACCATCCGGGACATCAAAACGATTCTTGACCAGCCAAACTTTCTGCCCGCTGGAATGTATTACACGCTGGGCGGACTTTATGCGCAGCAACAAATCGCCTTTCGCGGGTTGATCACCGTGTTTGTCTCGGCGGTGCTGCTGGTGTTCGTGCTGCTGCTGTTTCTCTACGAAAGCTTCCGCGTGGCTCTGGCGATGATGCTCACCACGCTACTCGCGCTGGCCGCGGTGTTCATCGGCCTGTGGCTCACCGGCACGGAGTTGAACATCACGGCGATGATGGGTATGACGATGGTAATTGGCATCGTCACCGAAGTTTCCATCTTCTATTTTTCGGAATACCACGACTTACCCGATGCTATGGACAGGAACGAGCGGTTGATCGCGGCGGGCATCAATCGGATGCGCCCAATCGCCATGACCACGCTGGCCGCGATTCTGGCGTTGCTACCACTGGCGCTGGGTCTGGGACAGGGCGCGGCGATGCAGCAACCGCTGGCCATCGCCATCATTTCCGGGCTGGCGGTGCAGTTGCCGCTGGTGCTCACGGTGCTGCCGGCGCTGTTGAAGGTCTTTGGTGGACCTAATTCGGAAAAACCGGCCGCGGAAACCGCCGCCACGCCTTGAGATCGAAATGGCTGTTCTACGGCGCGTTTGTCTTTTCGGTGTTATGGTCACCGGTCGCACCCCGATGGTTTGTTATGAATTGATCCCAATGCCGCTGCGATTTTTACGGAAAAAGTCGGGTTCCGGCGACGAACTGACTCTGGCGCAGATGGACGACCTTGTGGCGCTGTTGCGCCGGGCGCCCAAGCCGGTTTTGATTCACTGCCTGGGCGGAGCCGACCGGTCCGGCCTGGCGGCCGCCCTTTACGGTTACGCCATCGAAGGCGAAAAACCGGCGGAAGCGAATCGGCAACTGCCCCTCTGGTATGGCCACGTGCCGCTCATCCGGCCAAAAGTAACGGCCAGGAATGATTCCTTCCGGCGTTATGTCAGCAACCGCGTCGCCCGCGCAACCCATCGGCCATCCCCGGACCAGCACCAGCCATTGAACCAACACGGATGAAGCAAACGCCCACGCCAAAAAAATCCGCCGCGCTGAAATTCGTTTTGACCATCGGCGGGCTCAGTTTCTTTGCCGACTTCACTTGTGAGGGCGCGCGCAGTGTTTACGGTCCGTTCCTCGCGCTGCTGTCGGCCAGCGCCACGGTGGTGGCCTCGTCGCCGGTTTCGGTGAACTGGCCGGCTACGGCTTGCGCCTCGTTTCGGGGCGCTGGGCGGATCGCACCGGCGCTTTCTGGCCGATTGCCATTTTCGGTTACTCCGTGCAACTGCTGGCGGGGCCGGCGCTGGTGCTGGCGCGAACAACTGGTCCACGGCCGCCGTGCCGATTTTCTTCGGCGTGCGCCGACAATCTGCGGCATTCTAAAGAACGCCTTGACGAAGTTCACTTAAACCGGCGGTTGCCGGGCCACAAGCCGTGAAACTGAAAGCAGAACAGATCCATCTCCTCTTCAGAATCGGAGTGGTGATCAAAGGCATTGACGGTCTGGTGGAGACGATTGCCGGCGTCGCCCTTTTTTTCACCTCGCCGGAGAGGCTTGGCAGAATGATGGACTGGCTGACGAAAGGAGAGTTGCAGGAAGACCCGACGGATTTTGTCGCCCACCACCTCGTCAATTTTTTCCACCATCTCTCCCTCAGCACAAAACACTTTGCCGCCATTTATCTTTTGGCCTATGGCCTCGTCAAAATGGGGCTGGTGGCCGCATTGCAGCGCGGAAAGTTGTGGGCTTATCCGACGGCATTAACGGTGCTCGGCCTTTTTCTGTGCTACCAAATCTATCGGTTCAGTCACAATCATTCGCTGGGACTGGCGTTTGTCAGCCTGCTCGATTTCATCATCCTTGCCGTGATCTGGCGGGATTACCAATATCTGAAAACGCAGCGCGCCCGGGTGTGAATTCGCAGATCCCTTGCGCCGCAGACGGAAAACAGCCTTTCAATTCATTCCGTTTGCGTCCGAACGCCCGCGTATGCCAGTCTCGAAAGCGTGCGCGTCCTGATCATCGAAGATGAAGCGAAGACGGCGGCCTATCTCCGTCAGGGGCTGTCGGAGAACGGGTTCACCGCCGAGGTCTGCACCAATGGCGAGGATGGGTTGCATCAGGCGCTAACGGTAGAGAACGATGTCATCATCCTCGACGTGATGTTGCCGGGCCGCGATGGGTGGTCCATTCTGGAGGCGTTGCGGAAGGCCGGAAAACCGATTCCGATATTGTTCCTCACGGCACGCGACACGGTTTACGACAAAGTGAAGGGACTGGAACTCGGCGCGGACGATTACCTCGTGAAGCCTTTTGACTTCGCGGAATTGCTGGCGCGGGTACGGATGATTCTGCGGCGCGGTCCCACCCGCCAGGCCGAAGTTTTACGCATCGGCGATCTTCAGCTTGATTTGCCCCGGCGCAAGGCGACTCGCGCGGGAGCGCGGCTTGAATTGACCGCAAAGGAATTTTCGCTGCTCGAACTGCTTGTGCGACGCCGAGGTGAACCGCTCTCACGAACGCTGATCGCCGAACAGGTGTGGGACGTAAATTTCGACAGCGATTCGAACGTCCTGGAAGTGGCCATCCGCCGTTTGCGCTCGAAGGTGGATGATCCGTTCGCGACGAAGCTGATTCATACGGTTCGCGGAGTGGGCTATGTCCTCGAAGAACGCGCAGAATGAGGCGAGCGGTTCCCGTCGCCAGACCCGCCATTGGTCCCTCTCGCGGCGGCTGACGGCGCTCTATGTGGCCGCCACGACTATCCTGCTTGTGCTCGCGGCGGCCTATCTGTATTGGTCGCAAGTCAAGAATCTCGCGCGGGAGGATAACGACTTTCTCGCGAACAAAATTCAAGATTGCCGCAGATTATTGGAGAAACGGCCGAACGATGACGGTTTGTTGGTGAATGAAGTTCAAACCGAAGCCGCTGCCAGCATAATCAAGTATTACGAACGCGTGATGGACGATCGAGGACTTATTGTTCTGGAAACGCCGGGAATGACTAATCTTCTGCCCGCGGCGTCCTTCCCTGTCGCTTCAGGGACGACCCCGATTCCGGACCGCGGGACAGTCTGGAGGACAGCGAAGGGCGAAGTGTATTTGTTGAGGTCGGCGGAAGCGACAAGCAATCCGGCGGGAACTCGAGCCTGGGTTATTCAAGTGGCACTCGATATTTCCGCCGAGGAGGCGCTAATCACCGGCTACCGGCGAAAATTGATTGCGGTCGTCCTCTTGGGCGCATCGCTTGCGTGGGTCATGGGGGCATTGGTAACGCGCCGGGGCTTGCAGCCGCTCAAAGCCATTACCCAGGCGACCGAGCGCATCACCGCCAGCCAATTGCACGAGCGCATTATTGCCAAAGATTGGCCGGACGAATTGGCGTCGCTGGCTCGCAGCTTTGACCGGATGCTCGACCGCTTGGAAGATTCCTTCACGCGCCTGTCACAATTTTCCGCCGATCTCGCCCATGAACTCCGCACGCCCATCAACAACCTGCGCGGCGAAGCGGGCGTCGCGCTTTCGCAATCCCGAACGCCCGAAGAATATCGCCGCACGCTCGAATCCAGCCTGGAAGAATATGCGCGCCTGACCCGTTTGATTGACAACCTCCTTTTCCTCGCGCGAGCCGAAAGTCCGGCCGGCGGAATTACGTCAGCGCGCTTGGATGCCCGGCAGGCCATCGAGACCGTGCGCGAATATTACGACGCGTTGGCGGAAGACCGGGGCGTTGAACTCCGCTGCGAGGGCGAAGGCGAAATTCTCGCCGATGCTGTTTTGTTCCGGCAGGCGGTGAGCAATCTTCTCTCAAACGCCCTGAGCTGCACGCCGCGCGGTGGTCGCGTGCTCATCCGCGCCAGCCAGCGCGCCGGCAGCGTGGATATTATCATCAGCGACACCGGCTGCGGCATTTCTCCCGAACATCTGCCGCGCGTTTTCGACCGGCTCTATCGAGTGGACGCGGCGCGCTCGCAAAACCCGAACGGCGCAGGACTCGGTCTGGCCATCGTGAAGTCCATCATGACGCGGCACGGAGGTTCTGTTGAGGTCCAGAGCGAGCTCGGCCAAGGCGCCTGCTTCACGCTCACGTTTCCAGAAGCTTCATCCAAAGCGCCCGCCAACCTGACAGAAATGTAAGGTTGGCGTCAGCTTCCTGTCAGGAGCCATTCTCTACTATCGGGAATTCAGGCCGAAGCCCAATCCGCCTTGGCCCTGAAAATATGCAACGCTGGATTCCTTTAGTTTTTGTCGGATTTCTGGTTGGGTGCGCGCACTATCAATCACAGCCGCTTTTGCCTGCTCGGACGGCGGAAGGTCTTGAAGCGCGGTCTCTTTCCGACGCGGGCCTGCAAACTTTCCTGGAGACGAACGCGCCGGAGTTGGTGAAAGAATGGCCGCGCGCGTCCTGGGATTTGCCTTCGCTCATCTTTGTCGCGTTCTATTATCATCCGGACATGGCAGTGGCGCGGGCAAAACTGGCGGGCGCGGAAGCCGCTATTATCACTGCTGGCGCGCGGCCCAATCCCACGGCCCGATTCCTGCCCACCTATGACGCGGATGCGCCCGGCGGCTTGTCGCCTTGGACGCTCGGGTTCACGCTCGATGTGCCGATCGAGACGGCGGGCAAACGCGGTTACCGCATCGCGCAGGCGCGATACCTGGCCAACTCCGCCCGGCTAAATGGGGCAGGTACGGCCTGGCAGGTCCGCAGCCGGGTTCGCAGCAGCTTGCTGGATGTGCGGGCTGCGGATTTGAACCAGGAGCTTTTGACCAAGCAAGAGGCGGTGCAGAACCAAACTGTGGGAATTCTGGAAGACCGATTGAAGGCCGGGCAGAGTTCGCTCTTTGAAGTGCAGCTCGTGCGCGTGGCCGCGGCGCAGACAGCGCTGCAACTCCGTGACGCGCAAAAGCGAAGCGCCCAAGCCCGTGTGCATATGGCCAACGCGCTCGGCGTGCCCGTAAACGCGGTTTCCAATATCCCTTTGTCCTTCCCGGCTTTCGAGCGACTCCCCGCTCCAAAAGATACCGGCGCGCTCCGGCGCGCGGCGCTCCTCAATCGCTCAGACGTGCTCGGTTCGCTGGCGGAATACGACGCGAGCCAGTCCGCGCTCCAACTCGAAATCGCCAAACAATATCCCGACATCCATCTGGGGCCGGGCTATGCGTGGGACCAAGGCGAGAACAAGTATTCGTTGGGCGTCTCACTCACGCTGCCGGTCTTGAACCGAAATCAAGGACCGATTGCCGAGGCCGAGGCACATCGCCGGCAGGCTGCTGCCGCGTTCACGGCGCTGCAAGCGCGCGTCATCGGCCAAGTGGACGCTGCATTTGCGGGATACCGCGACGCGCGCCGCAAGCTGGACACGGCCAACGAGCTGCTGGCCGCTCAACAAAAGCGAATGCAGTCCATGCAGGAATCGTTCGACGCGGGTGCGTCCGACCGGCTCGAACTGCTCCAAACGCGACTTGAACTTGAGGCCGGCGAGTTGGCGCGGGCCAACGCGCTCGTCGAGGCGCAACAAGCGCTGGGCTTGCTCGAAGATGCGATGCAGCGGCCCGTTGACGGGGCAGGCAATTCAAACTCGCTGCCGCCGCCAATCGATAGGAAATCGAACTGAACAAGTTATGAAACCGTTTTGGAAAAGACTTCTCCTGGTCCCCGTCGCCGTGGTTCTCGTCGCCGGTCTCATCGTTGCTTTCATTGTGGGCCGCAAGGAGGCAGCCACGGAAGCGGAGCGGGAGAAACCCATCAAGGCCCCGACGCGGGTGAAGGTCGTCAATGGCGAAAATGTCGTCACGCTCGACGCGGCCACGCAGACCAACAGCGGCCTCGCTCTGGCTTCACTCGCAACCAGCAGCCGTCGCCCCGAAATTGCGGCCTATGGCGTGGTCGTGGACCTTCAGGAATTGACCGACTTGCGCAACGCCCTTGAGACGGCGCAAGCGCAACTCAGGAAGGGCCGCGCGGCGCGCGAAGTCGCCCGCGCGGATTACGAGCGGGTCAAGGCGCTGTTCGAGAAAAAACAGAATGTCTCGCAGAAGGTCGTTCAAGCCGCCGCGGGAACTTGGCAGGCCGAAGCGGCGAACGCGCAAATCGCGCAAGCCGCCTTGCACGCGGCGCAAGCAACCGCCTTGCAGCATTGGGGCGGCGTGATTGCCGATTGGCTGGCGCAAGCCGCGCCGGAATTCGAACAACTGCGGTCGCAGACGAATTTGCTCGTCCAAGTCACGCTCGCCCCCGGCCAGGGCGGCATGATTGCGCCGTCGTCGGCCTCGGTGCAAACCGCCGAGGGCCAACCGATCCCCGCCCGGTTCATTTCGCTCGCTCCGCGCACGGACGCGAAGATTCAGGGCAAGAGCTTCTTCTACGTCATTGAAGCCGTCGGTGCGAATCTCCTGCCGGGCATGAACGTGACTGCGCTGTTGCCCGTGGGCGAGCCCGCGCAAGGCGTGGTCGTGCCGGCCTCCGCCGTGGTTTGGTGGCAAGGCCAAGCCTGGGTTTACGCGGAATTGAAACCGGATGAATTCGTCCGCCGCGAAGTCTCCACCGAACAGCCACTGCCGGGCGGCTGGTTTCAGCCGCAGGGTTTTTCCACGGGCCAGCTGTTTGTGGTCAAAGGGCCGCAGGTTCTGCTCTCCGAAGAATTTCGCGCGCAGATTTCCGTCGGGGAAGAAGGCAAATAGAACGGTGCCATGTTAAACCACATCGTCCATTTCTCCGTTCGCTTTCGCGGCGTCGTCATCGCTTTGGCGTGCGCGCTGGCGGGTTATGGAATGTATTCCTTCACGCAGGCCCAATACGATGTCTTCCCGGAATTCGCGCCGCCGACGGTGTCCATTCAGGCGGAAGCGCCGGGACTGGCGCCGGAACAAGTCGAGCGGCTGGTGACGCAGCCGATCGAAAACGCCATCAACGGCGTGGAAGGCATCGAAGCTTTGCGGTCGCAGTCCATCCAGGGTTTGGGTCTGATTGTCGTGACGTTTCGCTCGGGCAGCGACGTTTACCGCGCGCGTCAGGTCCTTGCCGAGCGGCTCACGACGGTGGCCGGGCAGTTGCCGCAAGGTGTGCCGCCGCCCGTCATGACGCCGCTAACTTCTTCCACCAGCGTCATGCTGATAGCCGGTTTGACTTCCGAAAAACGCTCGCGGATGGAGTTGCGCACGCTCGCGGACTGGACGATCAAGCAGCGGCTTCTGTCGGTGCCGGGCGTGGCCAAGGTCGCGGTTTTCGGCGGCGAGGTGAAACAGTTCCAGGTCCAAGTCAGGCCAGATCGTCTTGTGGCTTACGACCTTTCCCTTGATGACGTGCTGGCTGCTGCCGGGCGCGCTACGGCCGTGCGGGGCGCGGGCTTCATCGAAAACGACAGCCAGCGGATCGTCTTGCAGAGCGAAGGCCAATCTTTGACGGCGGAGCAGTTGGCGCAAAGCGTTGTCCGCCAGAGGCAGGGCGCGGTCGTCAGGCTCGGCGATTTAGGCCGGGTGGTGGAAGCGGCGGAACCCCCGGTGGGCGCGGCGGCCATCATGGGAAAAACCGGCGTCACGCTCGTGGTCTCCTCCCAATTCGGCGCGAACACGCTTGAGGTCACTCGCAGCGTGGATCAGGCGCTGGCGGAACTGAAACCGGCATTGCAGGCACAAGAGGTCGCGCTTCACACCGATTTGTTCCGCCCGGCCAATTTCATTCAGACCTCGACGCACAATGTCAAAAGCTCGCTCCTGGTTGGCGCGGTGCTGGTGGTGGTGCTGCTGACGCTCTTCCTGTTCAACCTGCGCACCGCGGCCATTTCCTGCTCTGCGATTCCGCTCTCGCTGCTGGCGGCGGTCCTCTTGCTGCAACGACTCGGTTACAGCCTGAACACCATGACGCTCGGTGGTCTTGCCATCGCCGTCGGGGTGGTCGTGGACGACGCCGTCATCGATGTCGAAAATATCCTGCGCCGTCTGCGCGAGAACCGGCACTTGCCGAAACCGTTGTCGGGGTTTCAGGTGGTTTTTAACGCCTCAATTGAAGTCCGCAGCGCTGTAGTCTATGCGACCTTTGCGGTCCTCCTGGTCTTCGTTCCCATTCTCACGATGTCCGGACTGCAAGGCCGGATTTTCTCGCCGCTGGGAATCGCATTCGTTTTCGCGACGCTGGCGTCGTTGGTTGTCGCGCTCACGGCGACGCCGGCGCTGTGCATGGTCTTTCTGGGCACGCAGCGTTTCAAGGAAGCAGAACCGCCAGTGGTTCGCTGGCTCAAAGCCCGTTACGTGCGTTTGCTCCAACGGGTGGAAATGAATTCAAAAAAGGTTCTGCTCGCGGTCATTGTGGTGACCGTGATCGGACTGGCGACACTGCCGTTCATCGGCGGCGGTTTCCTGCCCGAATTGCAGGAGGGGCATTTTATCATCCACATGTCCGCGGTGCCCGGAACATCGCTCAACGAATCGCTGGCCTTGGGCCGGCAGGTGACCCAGGAGTTGTTGAAGCTTTCCTTTGTGCGCTCCGTGTCGCAGCAGACGGGCCGCGCCGAACTGGCGGATGACACCTGGGGCACGCATTACAGCGAATTCAATGTGGACTTGAAGCCGCTGGCCGGCGCGGAGGCGGAAGCCGCGCAGTTTCAGATTCGCCAGGCGCTGGCCAAATTTCCCGGCGTGAATTTCGCCGTGAAAACGTTCCTGACTGAGCGTGTGGAAGAAACCTTGTCCGGTTATACCGCTTCGGTCATCATCAACGTGTTCGGCCACGACCTCGACGCGCTGGACACGACCGCCCAAGAAATCGCCCGCTTGCTCAACACGATTGCCGGCGCGGCCGACGTGCAGGTGCAATCCCCGCCCGGCACGCCGCAACTGGTCATCCGTTTGAAGCCGGCGGCACTGGCGCGCTGGGGTTTTGATGCGGTCAGCGTGCTCGAGGGCATCCGCACCGCGTATCAAGGGACGACGGTCGGGCAAATCTATGAAGGTAATCAGGTCTTCGACGTGTCGGTCATCCTCGATTCAGCCAGCCGCCGGCAGATTACCCAAGTGGCGGCGCTGCCGATGAAAAGTCTCAGCGGCACGCACGTGCCGCTGGGACAATTGGCCGACATTTACCAGGCTGCCGGACGCTACGTGGTGTTGCACGAAGGCGCTCAACGCGTCCAGACCATCACCTGCAACGCCGGTGGACGCGAGGTGAATGCGTTCGTGGCGGAGGCGCGACGCCGCATTGGCGCGGAAATCAAATTGCCACCGGGGACTTACCTCGAATTCGGGGGCACGGCGGCCGGCCAGGCGCGTTCGCGGCGCGACTTGCTCGTCCACTCGCTGCTGGCCGGCTTAGGCATCGTCTTGCTTCTGTCCATCGTCATGGGAAACGGACGCAATCTGTGGCTCGTGCTGCTGAACCTGCCGTTTGCGCTCGTGGGCGGGGTGCTGGCGGTGTTCGGCTTTGGCGGGATGCTTTCGCTCGGCGCGCTGGTGGGCTTCGTGACCCTGTTCGGCATCACGTTGCGCAACTCGATCATGATGATTTCGCATTACGAGCACCTCGTCGCCGTCGAGGGCCAGACGTGGGGGCCGGAGATCGCGTTGCGCGGCGCGGCTGAACGACTCACTCCCATCCTCATGACCGCGCTGGTTACTGGCCTAGGCTTGCTGCCCTTGGCGATTGGCAGCGGCGATCCTGGGCGCGAGATCGAAGGCCCGATGGCCATCGTCATCCTCGGCGGCCTCGCGACCTCCACGGTGCTGAACCTGCTGGTGCTGCCGACACTGGCGTTGCGGTGGGGGCGGTTCGAGAAAGCGGACCTGGGACCTGCCTGAGCAGCACCGGCGCCTGTGGCAGACTTGCGGGCGCCCGGCCTTTCTCCTTTGACGCGAGGCGTTTTTCGGCCAGTTTGACCACCATGAGGCTCGGTGAATTTGCGACGGCATGCCGGCCGGCTGCTCGCTGGCTTCGAGCACGGCCGCGTCAACCCGACGACGTCTCCGCTCGCGCGCCAGGCGTCCGGCGAACCGCGCGCGGGCGTCAGGTCGGCGCTGCGGTGTTGGGCGTCATTGCTGCGGGCTTCTTCGGCGTGCGCGCGGATTGGCCGATGTACCGCGGCCCAAGCGGCAACGGCGTTTCGACCGAGCGCATTCGCACCGATTGGAACGCCAACCCGCCGCAATTGCTCTGGCGAACCCAACTCACGAACGGTCTCAGTTCGCTCAGTGTCAGCGGCGGACGCGTGTTCACCCAGGTCCGGACGGGCAGCACCACCGCCGGTGCCGAGTACTGCGTGGCCTTGGATGCGCGCACGGGGGAGTTTCTTTGGACCGCGCCGGTGGGGCAGGCCAAATACGATTACCCGAACAACGCCATCGCTGTTCGCGACGGTCCCCGCAGCACGCCGGCCGTCGCGGGCGATCGGGTGTACGTTTTGGGCAGCTACCTGAACCTCGTCTGCCTCAATGCCACCAACGGCCAGACGATTTGGGCGAAGGACCTGCGGTCGCAGTTCGGCGGCGGCGTGATCGCGTGGCAGAACGCGGCTTCACCCCTGATCGAAGGCGATCTGCTGCTGCTGAACTGCAACGCTTCGCCGAGCCGCCTCCTGGCCCTCCGGCTCAGCGACGGCAGCGTGGCGTGGCGCAAACTCGACTATGCCATGACCCACGCCACGCCGGTGCCGGCCACGATCCACGGCGTGCGCCAGGTGATCTTTATGACCCAGTTTGGATTGGTCTCGGTGAATCCGCTAACTGGCGAAGAGTTGTGGCGTTCGGCCTTTCCTTACAGCACCTCAACGGCCGCCTCGCCCGCGGTCGAGGACGACATCGTCTATTGCGCGGCGGCTTACAGCGTGGGATCGGTGGCGGTTCAGGTTACCCAGTCGGGCTCGACGCTCGCCGCCAACGCACTTTGGGCACGCCGGCCGTCGCGGATGATTCATTGGAGCACGCCGGTGGTCACGGGGGGATATGTTTATGGCCTTTACGGACAGGACCAGGAAGGCACGGCACCGATGCGGTGTCTGGATCTCCGCACCGGCCAGGATCGGTGGTCGCAACCGGATTTTGGCATGGGCGCCACACTGTTGGTGGCCGGGAAGATTCTGGCGTTGACCGATTATGGCGATGTCGTGTGGGTCGAACCCGACCCCAACCAATATCGCGAACTCGGGCGCTTCACCGCGGTCACGGGAAACTGCTGGAACTCACCCGCGCTGAGCGATGGCACGCTCTATATTCGCAGCGCCGCTGAGTTGGCGGCCTTCGACGTTTCCCTGCCCCCGCCTCCGCCGCTCCGGCTGGCGGCCACGCTGGATCGCGTGGCGGGCAAGGTGATCTTCGAGGTGGCGAACGCAGACGGGGAACCCATCGCCGACAGCCGCGTGGCGGGCATTTCGTTGCGAAACTCGAACAACGTGTCTGCGCCGTTGAACGACTGGGCGCCCGCCGGGGTAGCCTTGACCCTGCAAAGCGGCAAGCTACGGGGCGAACTCGAGCTGCCGGCGGGCGAATCGGCGGTGTTCTTCGCGGTCAAAGAGAACTGAGCAACGGCGCAGGCCGGCGGGCGCCGCCAAAGGACGAAAAGCCGAAGCCTCCAAAGCGCGGCATGAAACGGGTCCGGCCTTCGACGTCCGGCTGATTTGCCGTGCAGGAGTCACCCCAGCATTGCGGCGGAGTTGGCGAACGGTTAAGATGCGCCTGTCATGTTGCACTTGACCCGGCAGGAACAACTGGTGTTGACGGTGCTCGTGGCCTTGCTGCTCACCGGCTGGGCCGTGCGGTCCTGGCGCACCGCCCACCCGCCGGCGCCGGTGCCGGTGCAACAGCCGTGAAACCTATGCAGCCGCTGGATTTCGACGCGGTGCTGGAGTTGATTGTGGAAAAAGACCCGCGATACCATCGCGAGGCTTACCACTTTCTGCGCGAGGCGCTCGACTACACCCAGAAAGCCATCAGCCAGGCGAACAAGGGCAAGTTCCGCCATGTCAGCGGCCAGGAATTACTGGCAGGTATCCGGGCCTGGGCGCTCCAGCAATACGGCCCGATGGCCTCGGTGGTGCTCAACGAATGGGGCCTCCACCGGTGCGAAGATTTCGGCGAACTCGTATTCGGATTGGTGGACGCCGGGGTGCTGAGCAAGACCGAGACGGACAGCCGGGCGGACTTCGCCAACGGATTCGATTTCGAGGAGGCGTTTCGCAAACCTTTTCAGCCGGCGCGGACCTCCAGCTCACCCGCCGCCGGCGCTGCGCCTTCGCCGCCCGCCGGTTCCGCGGCCGGACGCTGAGGGACAATCCGCACTTCCGGAGGTCGTTCCTTGGGGTAACACATCTGCGGCGAACGCCCGGCGCAAGCCATTACTGTCCACCGGTTCCGGGAACCCGCCAGCGGGAGCTGTGTACACGATGGCGAGACCACCTCCCGGTGGCTGAAGCTTATTGGTTGAACGGATTGCCCGCCCGCCGGTCGAATGAACGATTCGACAGTCAAAACACAACCGAATAGTCAGCATGAAAAAACAACTCGGATGGATCGCGGCGATGGCGGTTTGCATGGTTGCGCTGGGTAGCGCCAACGCCTTCGCCAAAGACAAGACCGTCACCCTGAGCGGCGAGGCCATGTGCGCCAAGTGCATGTTGCACCAAGGCGACAAGTGCCAGACCGTGATCGAGACCACCGCCAAGAACGGCAAGAAAATGGACTATTACGTCCTCGACAACAGCGTGAGCAAGGCGTTCCACAGCGATGTTTGCCACGCCACGAAGAAAGTGACCGTCACTGGCACGGTCAAGAAGGATGGCAAGAAGAAAGAGCTGCTGCTCACCAAGATCGAGCCGGTGAAGTAGTCCCGTCCACTCCCGGCGTGGCAGCCGGGCTTGCGCTGTGCCCGGCCGTGGCGCGCTGCGTTCCCCCGCCTCGTCTTTTGCGATGAGGCGGGGGCATTGTTTTGCGGCAGACCAAATGAGGGGCCCCGAGCTCGAAGCATCCACAGTGCGGTTCGCCCGGCGTCCAAACTTCACCGCGCGCGCGTGCGGCGATCCAGCCAAACCGCACCCACGATGATCACGCCTTTGATGATTTGCTGGTAGTAGGCCGAGACGTTGAGCTGGTCCAAACCGCTGTTGAGCACACCCAACAACAGCGCCCCCAGGAAGGTTCCCCCCACGCCACCCACACCGCCTGAAAGGCTGGTGCCGCCGATCACCACGGCGGCGATGGCATCCAGCTCGTAGGCGATGCCGGCGTTCGGTTGACCCGTGGTGATGCGCGCGGCCAGCACGACGCCCGCCAGGCCCGCCAACGCGCCGCACAGCGCGTAAGCGAAAAGCTTCACGCCGGTGACGTTAATGCCGGCGGCCCGCGCGGCCATTTCATTCCCGCCCACTGCGTACAGGTGGCGGCCGAGACGGGTGTTGCCGAGGAAGACCCACGAACCCAGCGTCACCACCAGCAGGATCAGTGCGGGCACCGGAATGCCGGCGACCTCGCCGCCCAAACTGGTGAAGGCGGGGCTGAGATTCGACACCGGCCGACCACCGCTGGCCACCAGGGCGAGGCCGCGCGCGGCGGTCATCATGCCCAACGTGGCGATGAACGGCGCGACGCGACCGGCGGTGATGACGGTGCCGTTGACCAGTCCGCAGAGCAGACCCGCGAGCACCCCGGCCAGGATCGGCACAAGGGCCGGCCAGTCGCCGGGGTGGGCGAGCGACGCCGCCGCCACGCCGGTGAGCGCCACCAGCGAGCCGAGCGACAAATCCACCCCACCGGTCAGCAGAACATAGGTAACGCCCACGGCGAGGATGCCGTTGATGGAGATCTGGCGGACGATGTTGATGAGATTCCCTGCGCTGAAGAACGTGGGTTTAACCAGGGCCAGTGCGCCACACACGACCGCCAGCGTCAGCACCAGTCCGTAACGGCGAAACCAATCGCCGCCGGGCACGGACTGGTGGGGCGACGCGGAGGCGGGTTCGTGGGGCGCGGAAGTCATGGTCAGTCGGGCATCGCGAGGTGCAGCACTTCGGCGGCGGAGGCGGTACGAGGATCGAGTTCACCGGCGAGCCGGCCTTCCCGCATCACCAGCACGCGGTGGCTCAGCGCCAGGATCTCCGGCAGTTCGGAGGAGACCAGCAAGACCGCCATGCCTTCGGCGGCGAGCCGTCGGATCAGCGCGTAGATGTCCGCCTTCGCTGCCACGTCGATGCCGCGCGTGGGTTCGTCGAGAATGAGGATGCGTGGCCGCGTCAGCAACGCGCGGGCGAGGAGTACTTTTTGCTGGTTGCCGCCGCTGAGCCGGCTGACCGGCTGCCGCGAGCCGGCCTCTTTGATCGCAAACGCGCGCACCTGCTCCGCTGCGATCCTGGCCTCGCGCGCGTGGTCGATGAACGGTCCCCGGCAAAATTGACGCAGACTTGCGAGCGTCATGTTCTCCCGCAAGGCGAGCTGGGGCACCAGACCTGATTCGCGCCGGTCCTCGGTAACCATCGCGATACCCAGGGCCAGGGCGTCACGCGGATGCTTCAGGCGCACCGGGTGGCCAAAGGCGCGTACCTCGCCTTCATCGGCCGGCGCCAGCCCGTAAATCGCGCTCGCCACCTCGGTGCGCCCGGCACCCATCAGACCGGCCAGCCCGACCACTTCGCCTTGCCGCACGGCGAAGCTCACGTCGCGGAAGCGGTGGCGGCGGCCCAGTCCCTGAACTTCGAGGGCGATTTCGCCGGTCACCGTTTCGGATCGGGTTGCGCTGACGGCGGCGGCGCGGCCCGCCATGAGTTCTACAAGTCGCGAAGCGGTCAGACCAGGGGCAGGCTCAGTTGTGATGTGCCGGCCGTCGCGGAGCACGGTGACGCGGTCCGCGATCCGCAGCACTTCTTCGAGCCGGTGGGTGATGTAAAGCACGGCCACGCCATCGCGTTGGAGTTCGCCAACGATCGCCAAGAGCGCGTTCGCTTCCGGCTCGGAGAGTGCAGAAGTCGGTTCGTCCATGATGACCACGCGGGCGCGGTGAGCCAGGGCCCGGGCAATTTCCACCATCTGGCGTTCGGCCACGCTGAGCTCGCGCAACAGCCGCTCTGGTGGGATGTCGAGGCCGAGGCGATCCAGCCGGGTGGCCGCTTCGCGTTGAATCCGCCGGTGGTCCAGCCAGCCGGGAAAACAGATCACCGGCTCGCATCCCATGAGGATGTTGGCCGCCACGGTCAATTCCGGGAACCCCAGCAATTCCTGGTGGATCATCACGATGCCGCGCGCGAGCGCCTCGTGCGGATTGCGCAGGCGGACGGCCTGGCCGTCGATTTGGATTTCGCCGGCATCGGGCGGGAAGTGCCCGGCCAGCAATTTCATGAGCGTGGATTTGCCGGCGCCGTTTTCGCCCATGACGGCGTGCACTTCGCCCCAGACCACGTCCAGCGACACGCCTCGTAGAGCTGGCGTGCCGGCGAAAGCTTTCGCCAAGGCACAAGCTTGGAGCACGAGCGGCGTGGCGGCGGTGCGGGTCATCGTTGTCGGATATGCGGTCTTCTGTTAGCCTGCGCTTCCGTCTGCTGGCAACGACTTTCCGCCATCGCCGGCCGACTTCCGAAAAACGGTTGACGCGGTGGGCCGGGCGCGAAAGATTGACGCCGTAACTCCAAATGACCGAACTCCAAAAGTGCTTGCAGCCGCGCTTGGCCTGATCTGCGACGGTTGGCGTCTCCAGTCCTCAAACGCGGGCGCAAGCTCAACAAAGAAGTGTGGTATGAAAAGCTGGCATAACCTTGGCGGTTTCGTGGGCGGCGGATTGCTCGTGGCGTGTCTGGGCGGCCTCTGGCCGGCCTCGGCCCGGGTGTTGGATGACTTCAACGCGGCGCAGGCGAGCGGCTGGGAGGACTCGAACCCAGCCGGTCAGCCATTGCCGGGAGGGAAGCAGGCGAACGGCGTCTTTACCTTTGACTTGCCGGCCATCGGGCAACCGTACTTCGTGGCCAGCACCAAGAAGACGGAGACCTTCGAACTGAAGGAGGGCCGCAATCTGGAATTCCGCGTGGACCTGGTCAGCGCCCTCGGCCCGGACTCCTACGCCGTGTTGGCGTTCATCCCCACGACGACCGGTGCCAACTCGTTGGCCGGCTACGGCATCGCGAAGTCGGAGACCGACTTCCTGATCACCAAGGGCATCAACAAATACTTCCTCGACGACGTGCCGTCGCCGGAGTTGAAGAACCAGAACGTTACCCTGACGCTCAACCTGACCGTCCGCAACGGCAACGTCGAAATCACCGGCCAGGTCCTGGACAAAGATGACGGCAACCGGGTGATTTACGAAAGGCGCGTGGTGGACACGCCCGCGGCCGACATCATGTCCGATGGCACGGACGATCCGCCGGCGCCGTTCATCACCAGCGGCTATTTCGTGCTCTATCTTTACGCGGACAATGGCACCGAACCTGCCGGTTACCAGGTGGTTTATGACAACGCCGAAGTGCTGGTTTGCGATGCAACGGTGCTGGACGACTTCAACGCGGCCCAGGCCACCGGCTGGGAGGACTCCAATCCCGCCGGCCTGCCACTGCCGGGCGGCAAACAGGCCAACGGCGTATTCACGTTCGATTTGCAGGCGATCGGCCAGCCGTACTTCGTGGCCAGCACCAAGAAAACCAAGACCTTCCAGTTGGACGAAGGCACCCGCAACGAGTTCGCCGTGGACATGGTCAGCGGACTGGGCATCGATTCGTTTACCGTGCTCGCGTTTATCCCGACCGCGACCGGGGCCAACTCCCTCGGCGGGTACGGCATCGCCAAGTCCGAGAGCGATCTGCTTATCACCAAGGGCATCAACAAGTACTTCTTCAACGAGAACGTGGACCCGCCGGTCAAGAATCAAAACGTGACCCTGGTGCTCACCCTGACCGTGCTCCACGGCAACGTCGTCATCCGCGGGCGTGTGTTGGACAAGGACGACCACAACGCCGTTTTGTTCGACAAGACCTTCGTGGACACGCCTGCGGCCGATGTCATGGCCGACGGCGACGACGACCCGCCGGCTCCTTTTGTTGAGATGCCGGGCAATGTGGTGCTGTACCTTTATGCCGACGGCGGCCAGGATCCGGCCGGCTATCAGGTGGTTTACGACAACCTGATCGCCTCCACGCCTCCTTCCACCGCGAACGAACCGCCGGTGATCCTCGAGGTGACACCGAAGACCGGTGCGAGCTTCCTGGCCGCACCCACGACGTTGTCGTTCAAGGTGTCGGATGACAAACCGATCGCCGACTCGGGGGTGTCCGTCAGCTTGAACGGGCAGCTCATCACCACGGCCAACGGCCTGACCCTGAGCGCCGCCGGAACCACGCGGGTGGCGACCCTGGCCGGGCTTGGCGCCAACACGAATTACGTGGCCGAACTGACGGTGGTGGATTCGGACAACGTTACCCGCTCCGAAACGACGTATTTCGACACCTTCGTGGCCACCGATCGCGTGACGGAAATCGAGGACTACAACTTCGATTCCGGATCCTATTTCAACAACCCGGTGCGGACCCCCGAAGGTTGGGGCCAGGACAACAACTCGTACGTGGATCGGGTGGGGGTTGAAGGCACGGATTTCCACGACACCCGGACGGCTCCGAGTGGGGCCGACACGCTCTATCGAACGCAGGATCCGGTGCGCATGGCGCACACGCTGGATAAGCCGCGCCCGCAGTTCGACCCGGACAACTTTGTCTTCGACTACGACGTGGGTGACCTCGCCGCCGGCGAATGGCTCAATTACACGCGCGAGTTCACCGCGGGTTCATACGAGGTGTACTTGCGCGAGGCGGTGGTGAACTTCGTGCAGGCGGACAGCGTGCTGGAACAGGTCACCAGCAGCGCCAGCACCCCGGATCAGACCACCACGCAGTTGGGCACTTTCTTCGGCAAGCTTAGCGGCTACACGTTCCGCAACGTGCCGCTGACCGACGGCACCGGCCTGAACAAAGTAGTGCTCAAGCTGTCCGGCAAAACAACGCTCCGTCTGCGCCACCTGACCGCGGACACGGATTCGGCGAACCGATATTTAAACTACCTCATCTTCGTGCCCGTCTCGGACACGGGCGTTCAGCGGGCCACAATCACGTCGCTGCTGCCGACCCCGAGTTCCACGGTGCAGACCGTGACTCCCACGATTGAGGCGGTGATCAAGAACCGCGACACCAGCGTGGACACCGCGACCATCCGGCTTGAAGTCAACGGCCAGACGGTGACCCCGACCATCACGCCGGACGCCTCGGGCGCGACGGTCTCGTGGGCGATGTCTCCGCTGCCGGCTTCGGGCGCCGCCAACACCGCCAAGCTCAGCTTCAAGGACAACCAGACGGTCGAAAGCGTCACGGAATGGAGCTTCGTGGTAACGTACAAGCACCTTGATCCGGCGAACCGCCGGAGCGGCCCAGGGCAGGATCGGGGCTTCCAAGTACGCATGGTTCAGGCCCCCGCTGGATCCAATCTGGAAAACAGCCTCGACCGTGCCGAAGCCCAGCTCGCGGCCAACTCCACCATCCCGGTCTATGTGGACACGAACGTCGTGGAACAGGTGGTCAACATGTCCCAGGACGGATCGTCTGCGGGCAATTTCCCTGACAAGTACATCGTGCCCGGCTTGGATGACTTCAACGGGACGGACGATTTCGTCGTGGAGGCCCGAGCTTGGCTCGAGTTGTCCGCAGGCGTGCATCGCTTCGGCGTCGTCAGCGACGACGGATACAAGATCTCTTCGGGCGCGAAGACCTCGGACAAGGAGCCAATCCTCGGCTTCCACAACGGCGGACCGGCCAACGAAACCTCCGACTTCGTCGTGCCACAGGCCGGGTTCTACCCCTTCCGCATGATCTGGTACGAACGCGGCGGCAGTGCTTACGCGGAATGGTTTTCGCAGGACACGGCCACGGGCGAAAAGACGCTCATCAACGATCCCAGCTCGACGAAGGCCATCAAAGCCTACCTTAATGTCGCGGCCGAGCCGGCCATCAAGCTGCAGTTCGTGGATCACCTCGGCGACGCGTTCGGCGACGACAACGCCGCAGTCGTGAACACCACCTCCAAGACCATCACCACCCCGGTCGGCGGCAGCACACGCTTTTACCGGCTGCGCAGCGACACCGCGCACACGCTCAAGACGATCCATCTCGAAGGTGGCAACGTCGTCTTGACCTACGAATAGCGGCGGCTTCACGCGCTCTCAGGGCGGCCGGCAGAGAATGCCGGCCGCCCGGCGCATTTTCTGATTTGCCAGCCGCGTGCCTGTGGCACCATTCGCCCTCCGGATTGCCCATGAGCCAGGACAATCTCTTGATCGTGGCCGACAGCGCCCGCTGCGCCGATTTGCGCTACGCGGTGGGGCTGTGCGTGCCGGCGCCGTTCATTTACCTGCGCGTGAATGGGCGCGGGTACGCGGTGCTGGGCGACGCGGAACTGGACCGGGTCGGGCGGCAGGGGCGGAAATGCCGGGTGCTGTCCCTTTCACGCTGTCAACGCCAGCTCCGCCGTGCGGGCGAAAAACACCCCGGCTTGGCGGCGGTGATTCGCCTGCTGGTCGGCAAGAAAGACGCGGGGCGTCTGCTGGTTCCGGCGGACTTTCCGCTCGGCCTGGCGCGGGAACTCCGCCACCTCAAAGTCCGGGTGCGGCCGCGGACGGGCGAGTTGTTTTTCCCCGAGCGCGAATTCAAGTCCGCCGAGGAAATGGAAATGATTCGCGCCGCCGTCGTGATGGCGGAGGTGGGGTTGGCGGAGGCGATCCAGGCACTCAAGGACTCGAAGATCGGCCCGCGTGAGCAACTCATTTACCACGGCTCGCCCCTCACCGCCGAGAAACTGCGCGGGATCATTCAGGTGGCGATTCTTCAGGCCGGCGGGCAGGCCAGCCGGACGACTGTGGCCGGCGGGCGCCAGGGATGCGACTTGTACGAGATCGGTTCCGGCCCGCTGCCGGCGCACCGGCCGATAACCCTGCAGGTGTTCCCTCGGTCCGAGAAAACCGGTTATTACGCCAACATTGCCCGCACGGTGGTTCGCGGCCGCGCCTCTGAACCGGTGCGAA
Source organism: bacterium (assembly GCA_021823625.1). GTDB lineage: Bacteria > Verrucomicrobiota > Verrucomicrobiia > Limisphaerales > J093 > DSVZ01. Next base: position 35,914 of record JAKANS010000005.1, read on the forward strand.
AACTCTACGCCGCGGTGAAGGACGCCCAGGAAATCGCGCTGGACCGGTTGTGCGATGGCGCGCGCGCGCGCGAAGTTCACGCCACGGTGCAGGATCACTTCGTCCGGGAAGGCTTCCGCACCAGCCGGGCCAAAGGGGCGCAGCGTGGCTTCCTGCACGCCACCGGCCACGGCCTCGGCCTTGCGCCTAGCGAACCGCCGCACCTCACAGCCGCCAGCGACGAAGTCTTGCGGCCAAGTCAGGTCGTGGCTCTGCATCCGGCTCTGTACTATCCCGAGTTCGGCGGGGTGCGCGTCGGCGACGTGGCGGTGGTCACGCGCAACGGCGCCCGCAACTTAACCCAGTTCGAGAAGGTCTTGGAAGTGTGACCGCGCGGGGCCGTTCCGCGCCGGTGAGACGCTGATCCGTGTTGCCGTAACCTCGTTGTATTTGATCCAACGTGTTATCCATAAGCATTTGGGGATAGGCTTGCACTTGGCAGGCAACCGGCTAAATTAGGCGCGCGCGCGAGCGACCGGCTTCAGGCCGGTGGCTGCGGAATGTCGAAAGGAAACGACCATGATGCCTGGACTCTTTTTCGGACCGTGGGATTGGCTGATGATTCCCGGTCTGCTGATCGGTATGTGGGCGCAGTTCAAACTGATGTCCACCTACAACCGTTACGTGCGCCAACCGGTCGAGACCGGGGTGACGGGCGCTGACGCGGCGCGCGAGATTCTTGACCGCGCCGGTCTGCGGCAGGTGCCGGTCCAGCCCGTGCCTGGCCACCTGACCGATCACTACGATCCAATCAAACGCGCGCTCTTCCTGTCCGAAGAGAACTACCACGGACGGTCCATCGCCGCGGTGGGGGTGGCGGCTCACGAAGCGGGCCACGCGCTCCAGCACAAAGAGGCTTATGCGCCGCTGCAGTTCCGGATGATGATGGCGCCCGCGACCGGCATCGCCAGCACGGCGGTGTGGTTGATCCTGGGCGCGGGCTTCATGCTGATGATGTTCCGCATCATCACCCCCAGCCTGTTCGGGGCGCTGCTGCCTTACGCGATCGGCGCCTTCGCTTTTGTGACGCTGTTTCAGTTGGTGACGTTGCCGGTCGAATACGATGCGAGCCGGCGCGCCAAAGTGCAGTTGTCCCAGCTCGGGATCGTCCGCAGCCATGAAGCGGGAGCGGTGAGCGAAGTGCTGGGGGCGGCGGCCCTCACCTACGTCGCCGCGTTGGTGGCGTCCGTGCTGCAGTTGCTGCGCTTGGTCATGATCGCGCGCGGTTTCAGCCGAAACAACTAGCCCGCGCCCCGGTTAGCTTCGAGGCACCGGCGACCGCCAATTGCAGGTTGCCGGTGCCTTTCCGTTTTCCTTGACCCGGCCTGGTCAATCCTTTTCCCTTGCCATGAAGCTGAACGTTGCCCCTTTGACCTCGCGGCTTCACCGAACGTCCGACTCGACTCTGTTGGGGAATCGGATGAAACAAACGTTTGAGTTGGCCATAGTTGATGACGATCTCTCGATCCTCGACTCCCTCAGCCAGGTTTTCGTGGCCGAGGCCGATTTTGGGGTAGGCCGGGTGTATTCATCACCGGCTTTGGCGTTGCGAGAAATACCGCAGTACAGGCCAGCCTTGGCCATCATCGACCTCTGGCTGCCCCGTTTAGATGGGATCGAACTCACCCGGCAATTGACCGCTCAATGCGGCGGCCTCAAGGTGCTCATGTACACCGCGTGCGCCGATCCGCAGATCGTCCTTCAGGCCATGAACGCCGGGGCCTTGGGCTACGTCATCAAACCGGTGCCAACAGTTCAGTTGCTGGAAGCTGTCCGCACCGTTGTCTCCGGGAAGCCCTTTTTCCCTCCGGGCGTGGTCGATCTCCCGGTCCAGGCGATTCAAAGTCCGGCGCTGGCCTGGCACGGGCTACCCATCTCCCCACAACAATTGGAAATTCTCAAGCGCTACTTCCAAAACTTCACCTACCAACAAATGGGAGACAAGCTCCACATCTCCCCTCGAAGCGTCGATCCGCAAATGAGCCGAATACGGATCAAATTAAAGGCACACACTCGCCGCGACCTTCAGGAAAAAGCTATCCACATTCTCCATCCTCCTCCTGGTGGGCTGCCGGTTTGACCGCCAAACCAATGTGCCGCCTTTGAATGCAATGGCTCCGAGGCCGTGTACGTAATTTTGTACGGTTGCAGGAAAAGCGGTTTTGGTGTAAGAAACGCACTTGTGAACGCAGCCCATGATCCAAACGTCCCTGCGAGGCTTGGCTTTGAACGGACGAATTGGGACAAGCCCCCAGGCGGCGGATCAGGTGCCATCGGCGCGGCCCAAAGCGCGCCAATTCCCCGGAGCCGCGCCTCGGCGGAGCGCCATAAATCTCTTTCCTTTGAAAGCTGCCGGCTCTCGCACCCGATCAGTTTCCTGGACGAAACCGCGCCTCAGAAAAAGGCCAAACCCAAAGGGGTGATCGGGCCGGAAATGTGGGTGAAAATCGGCGACCCGCGCCCGGCCGATCCGGGCGAGCTGAGTTTCCTGGCCCTGGACACCAGTTCGCCTTACCTAGCGGAATACACCGGCCCCCAGGCCGGCAAAACCGCCCCAATGCTTATCCCTTTGACACCGGTGACGGTTTTGGCAGCGTTCGGTCATGGCACGTCTCAACTTGGGAGGTTGTCAAATTCTTAGTTGAAAATTCTCTGAGCGGCCCGAGGTGGTTCATGTTAAAAAAGCTTTTAGAGTGAATTCGTCGTAGCGTGTTCGGCTTCAATGTTCGCCAGGACTGCACGGATGGCCTCATGGCCTTTAATGGTTCGGAAGCTCCGCTCCGCGTAGAGCAGCACGCTGGCCAGCCAGCGCCGAGCCATCCTGGAATTGCGATAGCGTTTGATGTTTTTCTCACAGGCCCGCACCCGCGAGAAGAGGCTCTCGATGGGGTTGGTCGCGTGCAGCGTCGTGCGCAGCAGCGCCGGGGCCTTAAGTCGGTGCAGCGTCAGCAGTTCCTGGAACGCTTCTAACAAGGAATCGGCCGCCGACTCGTTGATGGCCCGCAGCCACTGCTCCAGCTCCCCCAGCAGTTTCTCGGCTTCTTTGTAATCGTTCTGCTCCAGCGCCACCCGAAAACGGCGGTGGGCTTCCTTGCGGTATTTCTTGGGCCGATGGGCCTGGAGATTGCGGTCCTTGTGGATCGTGCATCGCGGCACCAGCAGCTTGCGCCCGTAGCGGTCTTTAAGCGCCTTGGCCGTGCCTTTGCCCCCGTCAATGATGAAGAGCACCTTGGCATTGAGTTTGAGGCCGCGCTGCTCCAAATCCGCCAGCAACATTTCCCCGATCTCGGCGTTTTCGGTGGCTCCCTCCCAGAAGCCCAGCGCCCGCTTCTGGCCGCCGATATCCAGCCCCAGGGCCACCACGAAGGCCGTGCCGCCCCGATGCCCCGTGTCCAGGAACATCGCAAAGGGCGCGAAGTCCTCCAGACGCCGCTCGCGAAACTCTTTGAGCTTTTGGGTCGTCGCTTCCACCAGGCGCTCAGAAACAGCGCTGGGCGATACGCCAAAAGCCTGGGCCGCCCCCCCCACCGTTTCCCGATAACGCCGCGCCGAGAGCCCTGCCAGCGACTGACCCAGCAACTGCTCGGAGAAGCCCTCCGTGTCTCGCATCGCCTCGTAGCTCTTGAGGCTGACCTCCTGGCCCCCGCGCCGCAGCCGCGGCCGTTCTACCGCCGCCTTCTGGCCCCCGATGAGCACGGACCCCGCCTCCGAGGCCCATTTGTACAAGCCCTCCCGCCGGGGTTGGTCATCCGGGCCAGCTCGTTCCTCGCGTTCCGCGTAGAGGATGAACTCGGCCAGTTCCCGCCCCAACTCCAGCGTCACCTCGTTGAGGGCCCGGCTGCCGGTTTGCATGATGTCGTGCATCCGCTGACGCATCCGCTCCTGATCGGTGATTTGCCGAAATCCGGCCATTGCTTTTTTCCGATTCTTAGTCTCAACTTTCATGGTGTGGCTCCTGTCTTGTTTTTTTGTTCAGCGTGGTTGTTACCACGCCGGGAGCCACTCTTCAAATTTCAACTGAATTCAGGATAACCTCCAACTTGGCCGCGACTTTTGAGAACGAAAACTCTGTCTGCGCTGGTTTGCAAGCCGACAAACAACCGTGCGACCTCACCAAAGTGGTTTTCCAGGTTTCGGTAGGCGCGAGCGCAAAGCTCCTTGGGCACCGACTTCGATGTTCCATTCGGCCGCACCAAATGAGTTGGCCTGCAACTTTGCGCGTTCACCGGTGCCGGAGCGACGCCAAGCGTCTAAACTGGCCACCTTAATGACATCACACACCCGACTGGCCGTCTTGCCAAGAAACAAGAGGCAGGTGTAGGTCGTAGGGCGCATCTCACTTTCTTGCAACTCCGGTGGGAATTCCGAGGAAAACCGGAGATTTGCCTTGGGATCTCTGAGTGAAATCATGTGAATTCCCCCGGAAAACGGAGGGTGTGCAAGAAAGTGAGATGCGCCCTAGGTCGTAGCCTTGGAGAAAACTTGCTGGTCACCAAAATGGACGATGTGCACAAGATGTTTGCCAGCGGACAGAATTTCACGGAGCGCCTGGCCGTATTGAGCATTGAAGAATTTGTTGGGCAAGATGAAGCCAAGCCGGCCGGCCTTGGCTAGCAACCCAAGTCCGCATTCGGCAAATACAACGTAGATGTCGTAGTTGCCCTGGCTTGCGGCTGTGTAGGTATGATTGAAGTATTCGACTTCCTGTGGCTGCGAATCCTGCATCGTCTGGATGCGGACGTACGGTGGATTTCCAATCACCGCGTCGAAGCCGCCTTCCCATTCTGGTCCAATCGCCGGCGAGAGGGGCATTGCCTTCTCGCCCTTCCGCTTCTTGGAACCGTCGCTGCCAGGTAGCGGCACGCCGGGCCTGGTGTAGTCCAGGGGCGCAGCAGGCGTCTCGCGCAACTCGCCACTGGAAGTCGCGCGCCGGAATATTTGCGGGAACTCCGCCTGCCAGTCGAGGACGTTGATGCGGTAATGTTCCTCGTCGGTGAGAAGCGGGAGTTCGGATTGGTGGTAGAAATCCGGGCCGATGAGCGAGTTGCCGCACTTGATGTTGTCGCCGAGGTCGGGCAGGGCGCGTTCCTGGGAGAACCGGAAGAGGGTCTGGAGGCTTTGCCCCGTCTCGCCCTCCAGCACTTTGAGCCGCAGGGAGAGTTTGGTGACCTCGACCGCCTGCGTGTCAGTGTCCACGCCGAAGAGGTTGTTCAGGAGAATGCGCTTGCGCTCGGCGATGGTGAGTTTCCAGCCGCCGCTGGTCTGCACCAGGGCGGGTTTGCTGCCTTTCGCCCACTTCGCCGGGTCATTGGCCAGGTGGAATTGGAGATGCCAGTCCAGCAGGAATTGGTAGGCGCCGATGAGGAAGGAGCCCAAGCCGCAGGCGGGATCGAGGATGTGGCGTTGAGCGACGCGGTTGAGCATAGTGGTGGCGGCGCGAGGCGAAAGTGGGCCACGCTCGCCCTCACCCGCAACAACCAGTTTTCCTCCTTCAACCCTCACCCGGCCTTCGGCCACCCTCTCCCACTCCGGTGGGCGAGGGTCCGGGGGAGGGGGAAGCGCGCTTGAAGAAACCGGTTCGCCTGAAGTGTTGCCGGAGATTTCCGCCAGCAGTTTCCCAACGGTCTGCCGGACGATGTAGTCCACAATGTAGGTGGGCGTGTAATAAACGCCGCCGGCCGTCTTCACCTCCGGCTTGTCGTCCACCACCGCGCGGTGGCCCTCGGTCAGGCGGATGACCTTGCCGAGAAATTGCTCATAGACCTGCCCAAGAATGTCGGCGGTGAGGACGGAGAATTCGTAGGGACTGTCGGGGTAGTAGAGGCTGCGCAGGATGTCGCGCAGCAGCTTGTCGTCGAGATCGAGGGACCGCGTGAGTTCGTCGGGATCTTCGTGCCGGCCCTTTTCCCTCTTGAAATGGAAGAGGCCGGAGTTGTAGCGGGCGGCGGCGGCCTCGAACAACTGGCACAAGCGCGGGGAGATGCGGTCGCCGTTTACGAACGCGCGCAGCCGGCCGTAGTCCTCGATGCCGCGGTCCTCGCCGATGCGAAGGAAGATGATGCGGTCAATGATGCGCTGGACGGCGAAGTTGAGTTCGCGCTGGCTGAGCTTCGGATTGCGGAGGGCGCGGTTCTCGGCCAGGCGCTTGCGCCAACCTTCGATGGTTTCAAGGAAAGCGTCGTCCACGGTGGTACCACGCTTGCCCTTGGAGCTTTCGGCGAACTTGTCGAAGGAACCTTTGAGGACGGCCTCGCGGGAGAAGACCGAAGCGATCCAGTCCCACTTCTCGCCGAGTTCGCGGAAGGTGCAATAGAAGATGCGGGCGGTGGCGGCGGGGTCATCCTGGTGCGGCTTGATCCGGCAGTCATAGACGGCGAACTCCTCGAAGTCGCTGAGGATGCTGAGGGGAAGCTTGGCGGACCAGGCGTAGCGGCGGAGCTGGTAGGCGGGGCTGGGCTCGTCCTTGATGCAGACGGACGGCTTCTTGGCTTCGAGGAAGAACTTGCGCGTCCCGCCAATGCGGAAGCCGTAGTCGGGCGCTTTCGTCGCGCCGCCGCCGCGAATCTGGTCCTCGTGAATGACATCCTTATAGGCCTCGGCGTAGCCCTGCACATTGTCCACGTCCCAACCGAGAGCCTGGAAGAGCGGGTCGAGGAACTCGCGGCGGAGCTGGGTTTCGTTGTACTGGCCGGACTTGTAGGCGTCGCGTTGCTGCTCGAAGCGAGCGACAAGATCCAGGACGGTTTGGGGCGCACTCATCGTTTCGAGTAAAGGGCATTTCCCGGTTGCGAAAACACCGCGGTACCGGCGCCGGTTTCCTTCACACCGCCGTGGCCCAAGGCCTGGAAGCGGCGGACCTGGAAGCGCTGGGCTTCGCCCTTCTCGTGCCCGGTGACGTGCTGGAGGCACCAGGCGACAAAGCCCTCGATCGGTACGGCGTCCGGCATGGGGAGGTTGTAGCGAAGTGGGCGGCAGACCGGAAAGGAAAAGCAGTGGGCTGGCGATCCAATCGCGGCCGTGCCCGCACGAACTCGTCTTCACTCCGAATTCCAATTCTCGACGGGAAGCTCCCGAAGACGCGGTCTGCAGCCGAACTCAGCGTCCCGCAGACGCGCCGAGTCTCACCAACACCACGCACGGTGGGCGGATACGCGGGAGGTCCAGTCGCTGGTCCGCCGCAAGTTGACCGTGGGCAACGCTGCCGAGGTCGCGCCCGGCATCCACGGCCAGCACTTCGTACTCGGTGGCTCCCGCCCAAGGCACGCCGTCGAGGACCAGCGCGAGCGCATCGGCCGCCGGATCCAGGTTGCTGATCGTGACTCCAGCCTCCCGCCGTGCGGCATCCACGCCGGCCACGGCCGTCACGCGGCTCGAGCCAACCACCGTGGCGGCGGTGCGCAGCGGCGTGTCGAGCAAACGCCGAAACGCCCGGAAGTCGTGGAACGTTTTCTTCGGCACGCCGTTGAAGTCGAACAGGCCGAAGCCTTGAATCTCGCCGGTGTAATAGTTCGCCACGTCCACCGGCGCGTCTAGGAGGAGCAGCAGCGCCGCCGCCGTGAACGCCGCGCCCGCCGGACCGTTCATCTCCGCGAACCACTCCTGGCGCGGCAGCCCCTGGCCTTCTTTCACCAGTGGCTGCCAGTCGTCGCGAGGCAGGTAGTTCCATTCGTTCAAATGGCTCTCGGTCTTCGTGAAACCGAAGTCGTCCAGCACCCGCCGCATCGCTTGCGCACGACGCGGCAGGTCCCACGGGTCACTCGTGTAACGATGCCAGGAAAAGAAATCGAGCGGCACGTGGTGGTCCCGGCACCAACTGAGAAACGCAGTTACGAACGGCGTGGGCGTGAAAGTCTCGCCCGCGAAATCGCCGGTGCCGCCCACCGCCGGACCGCCCACCTTCGCCTCCGGGAAGCGCGCCTTGAGGGCCTTGGCGGTGACCTCGAACAGCCGGAAGAACTGCTCGTCCGTGCCGGTCCACATGGCGGGCCGCACGTCCGGCTCGTTCCAGATTTCCCAGTACGCGATGGGTTGCCGGGCGCCGCCGGCCCAGCCTTCCGTGTAATGCCGCGCGATGCCCACGCAGATCGCGGCCCACTTTTCCGGGTCGGTTGGCGGGTTCACGTAGTACTTGTGCGGCGTGTGCTCGATGCTTTCGCCGAGGCGATAAACGAGCCGCGAGCCGACATCCGCGATGGTCTGGAGATAATCGTCGGTCTGGCGGAAATCGTAGTTCTCCGGCAGTGCCGGGTCGTCGCGGAAATCGCGGAAAATCGTGTGGATGTCCACCGCCTCGGCGTTGAGCCAGACGGTGTCGTGCAGGCGCGTGAACGGCACGCCGAGCTCGCGGTGGTAGGCCGAGAGGTCCACCGTGCCGCGATAACAGAGCGGTCCGCAGTTCACGCCGTGAAGCGGGCGGATGACGCCGTTCGTCCGCGCGAAATCGACCCGCACCTCCGCCGCGCGCAACACCGAGCCGAAACAGACCGTCGCCAGCCAGACCAGGCAGGCCGGCGCGAGCAAGCTACGTGGATGGGAGAGCATGACGTTGCTTACCGTCGCGGCGGGCGAATGGCAAGCCCGACCCCGCCAAAGCCTCATCCCAGTGCGGAAGCCACACGGCGGCCAAGGCCTTGGAAGCCGAGGGTGGGTGCGTTATATCGCGCGTAAGAAGACAAAGCGAGTTGCTCTTTCTGCATCGTGATTGCGCGAGCCGGAAATGGACGGAAGGCATGCCCCAGACAGAACGTTGAGTTAACCCAAGTGCATGGGGGCGAACTTGACTGAGTGGCACGGTCGTGTCAGCGTGCGTGCCCATGAAGCACCCCACTCCGTATTGGCTTTTGCCCCTGGCTTTGGCCCAACAATACTGTTCGGCATCATTCGCACATTTATGAACACATCGCGCACTGCACTCAGCACATCAGCGGTTCTCCTTGGATTGAATCTCCTCGCCGGGTGTTGCACGGCACCTCACAGGCGCACTGATCCGAGTTTCCCGGTGGCCACCAGCCCTGAGCACCGATATGACGTTTACGTTGGTGACAAACGCTTCATAGTCGACTCCGTGCACTTTCAAGGTGACTGGGTGATCTTGGAGGGAGGCTATCCCGCTGCGAAGGCACTCTGGATACCTCGCGGGCGCGTCGATTGGATACAAGAGCCCAAGTGATTGCCGAACAAACCAGATGCAGCGAACCCGGCGATGGCGCTCCGGTTTGCAGTCGAGGATCAGGGGCGCCGGGTCACTGATCTGGAACGTTCGGCGGTTTGCGCCACCGAGGTCTTGCCGGTGGACATCCCCCGGCGGCTGGGCATATGTTCCAGCCGCTGATATGCAAATTGAGCTTGAGCAAGAAGCGGACGGCCGATGGCTGACTGAGGTGCCTGAACTGCCTGGGGTGATGGCGTATGGCCGGACGAAGGAGGAGGCACTGGCCAAGGCCAAGGCCCTGGCCCTGCGTGTGATGGCCGATCGCCTGGAACATGGGGAGCCGATTCCGGAATTGACGGATGTGTTCTCGGTGGCTGCATGAGCCAGTGGGGATCAGCGAAGGCACGCTCGGTTTTGGCGGCGCTGTTGCGGATCGGCTGGCAGATCAAGCGACAGTCGGGTGGGTCTCACCGAGTCCTGGCACGGACAGGGTGGCCGGACTTCGTTTTCGCGTTCCACGACGGTGAGGAAATTGGCCCACGGATGCTCGCTCGGATCGCCCGGCGTACTGGCTTGCGGCCCGAGGACCTTTGAACACCATGCCGAACCAAACACTGCACGGAATGGCGGCCCCGCGACGCCGGTTGCCAACCCGTGAGTTGTGACGGGGCCGCCATCGGTGAGCCGGTCGTTGGCCGGACTTGAACCTGTGAGATGAGCAAGGTCTTTGCAGTGGTGCTGGGGATTTGTTTTGTCGCGCTGGGCCTGGCGACGTTGTGCTTCGCCTGGCAACGCCCCACGATCTACGGTCTGGCGGTTGGCCCGCTGTTCTTGGTGGCGGGAGTCGCGTGTTTCTTTCACCGCGGGTCTCCCAACCGCCGCCGCCCCGATTGACCGGAGCCTGAATCCACGACCGTTGCTGTCCCGGCGCGGCCGGCCATTGCCAACAGCAGACCGATCACCAAGCCGCCAGGCACGCTTAAACCCGAAAACCGAAGTCGAGTTGGGGAGCGCACGCGCCCCGCGTGCGGTTTTCGGCGCCTTCGCCGAAAAAGGCTTTGGCCAGAAACCGTGCGCCCACCGCCTGGACCGGGCAGGCCCAAGGCGCTGGACGCGAGGCGCGTCCCGCCACACCCGAGGGCGGGCGTGCTCCCCAACTTCGGAATTCGGGTTAAAGGGAGTCGGAGTCGAGCGAGTCAATGCACCGCTTATCCCGATGGATGCGTGCCACCCTCAACTGGCGCCGGGATGGATGCGCCCGTGTTCCCGGAAAGCGCGCGACGCCCGCGCGGCGCACAGACCAACCCGGTGGCCAGCGCGATCAGGCCCAGCGAAACCGGGGCGACGCCGATGGTGACCGCCTGGTTGACCAGGTAAAGCGTGCCCGCGAGCAGCAGCGGCGCCGGCATGGCGGTCAGCACCGCGCGCAGGAAAGTTCGAACGGCACTCTCTTCTCCGCCGGGCACCAACAGAGCGAGCGTTCCCAGCAATGTCGGCCAAAGGAAGACGTAAGCTGCGGCGGGCACGAACCACGCCGAAACGAGAGTCAAGGCCAGCCACGGCAATAACCCGCCCGCGAGTCGTTCTTCAGGACTCAGGCCGCGCAGCAGCCAAACGTTCAAGCCCAGCGTGAGCAGCACTGTCCCCAGGGCGAGGCCCGCCAGGTAGCCGTCCTCGAAAGGCAGTCCAACCACAAATGGGCCGCGACCGGCCGGATGGTAGGCCTGACGGAGCAGCGCAACGGCGAGGAACCCCAGTCCCGCGGCCAGAACGAAGGACAAGAGACTAACGCCCAGGCTGCCGAAGCTCCGGCCCAGACGCAGCGATCGTCGCCGCCGCCAGCACGCCACGACGAAAAGGACGGGCGTCAAACATGCCAGTGCCGCGGCCAGGGCTTGCGGGTAATGGACCAGCCAACCGCGCCACAGCGGAAAGTAAGTCGCCTCGCCGGCATCTTTGAGTTCCTCCAGTTCGGCCGGGGTGGCTCGGCCCAGGGCGGTGGTCAAAGGCAGAAGATAAGAGCCATAGTGTTGCAGTGTGCGCCGGCTGAGGTTGTCCGGTGTGTCCCGCGGCGTGTGGTAGTATTCGAGTCCGCCCACGAAGGCGAAGTTCATCCCCGTGCAACCGGCCTTCAGGAACACAGAGAAATCTGTGTCGTTGGGCAAGCGGCGATAGACTTCCCGGGAGAACGAACAGGCGACCGGATAGGGACAATGCCGGTTGAGCAGCGCGATCAGCCGGTCCGCGCCGGGGCTGGATTCGAACATCAAAACCGGGCCGTGGTTGCCGCGGGCTTCCAGGTTCAGGACGACGCGGACGTCACGCCAGAGTTCGGAGTACTCCTGAACGAAGGCGCGGGCCCCCAGCAACCCGTGTTCCTCCCCGTCGGTGAACAGAACCGCGACGCGGTTGCGCAGCGGGGGACCGGCTCGCAGCGCGCGTAAGGTTTCCAGAATGGTGGCAACGCCGCTGGCGCAGTCGGCCGCCCCCGGCCCACGCGGCACGGAGTCGTAGTGGGACACCAAGAGAATGACCGGTCGGCTGGCGTCGGTTCCGGCGAGTTCGCCGTAGAGGTTGCCGAGCTTGAGTCCGCCTTGCTCACCCGGAAGTTCACGCACGGTCAGTCCCAGCTTGGACAGATCTGCCTTCAAGTAGGCCCGGACGCGAAGGTTCTCCGCTGTGCCAGCGGGGTGGAGTTCCCGGGCCATGGCGCTGACATGTTGCCAGGCGCGCTCGGCGGAAAAGGCGTTCTCCGGTGCCTCGATCGGCAGCGGGGCAGGTAGCCACGCCCCGGAGAGGCCCAAGGCGACAGCAAGAGAACCCAGCGTTAGGCCAAGAACACCGGAGGATTTCATGGCTGGAAAGCTTGCTCGCCCGGCCGGCACAGGACAAGACGCAACGCCGCTGCCATCGCCGGCGCACCAACGGCACAAGTTCGCGTGGCGGGTGCGAGGGTGAGGCCCAAACTGGCTCCGCTCTGGCGGAACCGTGCGGGTGCCGGTGGTGAGGCTCGCTTTGTCGATGCCAGTGGGAACCGAACCGCGGATGCTGGGGACGTGGCTTGCGGGCGAGCGCGAGTGCCGGCACTTTGCGCGGCATGGACGATCTCGGCCACTTGGACGAACTCATGATCTGCCGGCTCGACACCAGCCGTCGGCAGGTTTCGCCGTGCACCATTGTGATCTTCGGGGCGAGCGGCGACCTCACCGCGCGCAAGCTCATCCCCGCGCTCTATCACCTGCACGGCAAAAAGCTCCTGCCCGAGCCGGTCCGCATTCTCGGCTTTGCCCGCCGGCCGAAGACGGACGAGTCATGGCGCGCGGAACTCTTCGGCGAGCTGCAAAAGTATTCGCGCACCCAGCCGGTCGATGTGGCGCGCTGGGAGGCCTTCGCCGCCAACCTCGGTTATTGCCAGGGCGACCTGAACGACCCGGAATCCTATCGCCGCCTGGCCGCGCGGCTGAACACGCTGTCGCCCGCCGAATTGGGCCGCAATCGCCTCTTTTACCTGGCCACGTCGCCCAGCCAGTTTGCGGAAGTAACCGAGCGCCTCGACGCCGCCAGTCTGCTGCACCGTGACGAGCAGCCGCCGTTCTGGCAGCGCGTGGTGGTCGAGAAGCCGTTCGGGCATGACCTCGCTTCGGCGCGGGCGTTGAACCAGGAACTCGTTCAGTTCGCCCATGAAGGCCAGATCTTCCGCATCGACCACTACCTCGGCAAAGAGACCGTCCAGAACATCCTCATGTTCCGGTTCTCGAACGCGATCTTCGAGCAACTCTGGTCGCGCCAGTCGGTGGATCACGTCCAGATCACCGTGAGTGAGAAACTCGGGGTGGGCGCGCGCGGCGGTTACTACGAGGAAGCCGGCGCGCTGCGCGACATGGTGCAAAATCACCTGCTCCAGGTGCTCTCGCTCGTGGCGATGGAACCGCCGGTGTCGCTCGACGCGGAGGCCATCCGCGACGAAAAGGTCAAGCTGTTGAAATCGATCCGGCCAGTGGCACCGGAGGCAGCCGGCCGCCAGGTGGTGCGCGGTCAGTACACGGCCGGCCAGGTCGATGGCCAACCCGCGCCCGCCTACCGCCAGGAACCCAAGGTGCGGCCGGACTCGAACGTCGAGACCTTCGCCGCGCTGCGGCTGCTGGTGGACAATTGGCGTTGGGCGGGCGTGCCGTTTTATCTCCGCACCGGCAAAAATCTGCCGCTCAGCGCGAGCGAGGTGCGCGTGCAGTTCCGGCCGACGCCGAACGTGCTCTTCGCCGCTCAGTGCGGGCCGCGACTCGACGCGAACGTGCTCACGCTCCGGCTCCAACCGAACGAAGGCATTTCACTCCGCTTCAATGGCAAGGTTCCCGGCGCGAGCATGACCGTGCGGCCGGTCCGAATGCATTTCGGGTACGACGCGGAGTTTGGCGCGTACACCCCGGAGGCCTACGAGCGGCTGCTGCTCGACGCGCTCGAAGGCGATGCCACGCTGTTCATCCGCCGCGACGAAGTCGAAGCCGCGTGGACGTTTGTGGATGGCATCCGCGCGGCCTGGGACGACGCGCCGCTGGGCGAAGGCGAGTTTTATCCGGCGGGCACTTGGGGGCCGGCCGCGGCGGATGAGTTGCTGGTCCGCGATGGTCGCCAGTGGCGCAACCCGCAACCGGTGACCTGAGCGGCGCCGCCTGGCCTGGTGGGGCAAGACTCCGTCGAGCCGTGCATTTGGGCCACTGAGGCGCGGAGACACAGAGTGGGAATTCGGCAAGCAGGAAAGCAGGAAAAGCCTGCCGGCAATTGCTCAGTGTCTGGATTCTCGCTTTCCTGCTTTCCTGAGTTCCAAATTCAATCTTTGTGTCTGGGTGACTCCGTGGCCGTGGCTTGCAGCCGCCTTGGGCGCGTTTGCGGACTGCCGCCGATTGGTTCAGTTTGGCGCTGTCCAATGGCTGAAATCTTCCGTTTTGCTTCGGCTGATGCACTGGCCATCGCGGCGGCGCGACGCCTCGTTGGTTTGATCGGCGACGCGCTAACCAGTCGCACGCCGTTCGTCATCGCGCTTTCGGGCGGCCGGATTGCCCGGCCGTTCTACGAGGCGGTCGTGGCCGAATCGTCGCGGGCCGGAGCAATTTGGAAGCGCGTTCGGTTTTGTTTCGCGGACGAGCGGTGCGTGTCGCCGGATCATCCCGACAGCAATTTCGCCGTGGCGCAGCGGCACTTGTTCACGCCGCTCGGTCTCGCGCCGGGTCAGGTGCTGCGGTTGCGGGGTGAAATCGAGTCGGCGATGGCCGTGGTCGAGGCTGAGCGTGCGTTGCGCCAGCTTGCACCGGTCGAAAATGGTCTGCCGGTGCTCGACCTGGTCTGGCTCGGGATGGGTGAGGACGGCCACGTGGCGTCGCTGTTCCCGAACGCCGGGGTCGAAATCGTCGAAAGCCGCGCGGTTTACCGGCCGGTCATCGGCCCCAAACCGCCGCCGCAGCGCCTGACGCTGACCTTCGCCATGCTGGCCGCCGCGCGCGAGGTGTGGGTGCTGGCCACCGGCCCCGGCAAGGGTGCGGCGTTGGCGGAATCGCTGCGGCCCGACGGCCAGACGCCGCTGGCGCGCGTCTTGCGCGCGCGCACCCACACCACTGTCTTCACCGATCTCGCCGTGGCCTGAAAGCGCGCCACGAACCCGCGTCGAACGCGACGCAGGTCAAGCTTTCGGCGAGCGGGTCTGGACAGCCGCGGCGCCCACCATCAGTTTTGGCTCATGCTCCGTTGGCGAACACTTATCGCAGCAGCCGTAGCGGTGGCCGCGCACCTGGCCGCGCAAAACCTGCCGGACTACGAGCTGCCGCCGATCAACTACTCGACCGCCCTTGCCAGCAACACGGTCTCGCGGCTGCAAGCGCGGCTCGACGCGGGCCGCGGCCGCCTGCCGCTGGGCGAACCCACGGCCTGTTTGCGCGAGCTGCTCGCCGCGTTGGAGGCGCCGGTCGCGTCGCAGGTGCTGGTGTTTTCCAAAACGAGCCTGCAACGCGCGCTGATCGAGCCGCGCCGGCCGCGGGCCATCTACTTCTCCGAGGACGCGTACGTCGGCTGGGTGCCCGGCGGTTTGATGGAGGTCGCCGTCACCGACCCGCAACTCGGGCTGACGTTTTACCGCTTCGATCCGCGCGACACCACGCAGCCGGTGCGCTTCGCGCGCGACGCGGATTGCCTGTCCTGCCATGCCGGCTCGCTCACGCGCGACTGGCCGGGCCTGATGGTGCGCTCGGTTTTTCCGGACGCGCACGGCGAGCCGATCGTTTCGGCGGGCACGTTCCTGATCGGCCACGACAGTCCGCTGAGCGAGCGTTGGGGCGGTTGGTACGTGACCGGCACGCATGGCGCGGCGCGACATCTGGGCAACGCGATCGCCACCGAGGCAGCCGGCGGCGCCACGCTGGATCGCGAAGCAGGCGCGAACGTGACGAACCTCGCGGGCTATTTCGCGACGAACCAGTATTTGCGGCCGGACAGCGACATCGTGGCGTTGATGGTGCTCGAACATCAGGTGGGAATGCACACCCGGCTGGCGCAAGCCGCCCTGCGGGTCCGCAAATGGATGGCCTACCAGCAGAATCTCCAGCGCGAACTCAAGGAGCCGGTCACCGACGTGCCGGAAGGCACGGCGCGGCGGGTGGTCGAGACCGAAGCCGGTCGGATTGTCGAACACCTGCTCTTCTGCGACGAAGCGTCGTTGCCGGCAAACGGGGTTCACGGCGCCGGAGATTTTGAGCGGGCGTTTTGCCGGAACAAATGCGCCGACCCGCGCGGTCGGAGCTTGAAGGACTTCGATTTGCGCACGCGGCTGTTCGCCTGGCGGTGCAGTTACATGATTTACTCGCAGGCGTTCGACGCTCTGCCGCCGGCGCTCAAGGCGTGCGTGTACCAGCGCCTGAAAGCCGTGCTGACGGCGTCGGAGCCGCCGAAGCGTTTCGCGCACCTGTCCGCGGCGGAGCGCACCGCCATTGGCGAAATCCTGCTGGCGACGAAGCCGGACTTGAAGGCCGCGTGGACGGACCATTGATTCGCACAATTTACGTACTTTGGGCGGCGCGCCGGCTTGCCGCCGGCTGGGCGGGGTCCACCGGCCCCAAGCCGGTCACAGACCGGCGCTCCACTCCTTCGGCCGTCTGTGTGGGTTGTGAATTACTCGGGTTAACCGGCACACGGCGCGATTGGCGCCCCGAATCAGCGCGGCGCTTGACGCCCTTGGTTCGCGGCCAACACACTCGCCGCCATGTTCAAGATGATCGGCGGCGACGGCCGTGAGTACGGCCCGGTGACCGCGGACCAGTTGCGACTCTGGATTCTGGACCATCGCGCGAACGGCCAGACGATGGTCCAACCGGTGGGCAGCCTGGATTGGGTTCCGCTCGGCAGCCTGCCCGAGTTCGCCGAAGCGCTCGCCTCCGCGGCGCAACCCCACGGCGTTCCGCCACCGAAACCGTTGCCAGTCGTCGCGGAGGCGGAAGCCCCCACGCCGTTCGCGCCCGTTGTCGCTCCGGTGGCGGCCGGTGAACTGCACATCTTCGATTGTCTGGAGCGCGCCTGGCTTCTGTTGCAGCGGCATTTCCTCCTCATCGCCGGCGCCGCCTTGGTGGTGTGGGGCGTGCAGACTCTTTCCGCGCTGGGCGGCTGTGCCGGTGGACTGGTCAGACTGGCTATTTCGGGCCCGCTCTATGGGGGCTTGTCGGTGCTGGTGCTTGGCCTCGCGCGCGGCCGATCGACTGGCCTCGGCGATTTGTTCGCGTGCTTCGGCGAACGGTTTCTGCCGTGCCTGGCGATCTGGCTGGTCACGGAGATTCTTTCCCAACTGGGACTTGCGCTGTGCCTTTTGCCCGGCATTTTCCTGAGTGTGGTCTGGGCATTCAGCCTGCCGCTGACGGCTGACCGCGGCCTCGGCTTCGGCGAGGCGATCCGCACCAGTTGGCGCGCGGTGCTGCCCCGGTTTTTCACCGTCCTGGGTTTGCTGGCGCTGGCCTTTCTGCCGGTCGTCGTGTTCGCGGCTTACAGCAGCGTGACGATGGCGGTGCATGCAATGGACGTGCTGGGACCGGTGGGCGCGTTCGATTTCGCGCGGTTGCAGGAAAAACTCCCGGAACTGGCCAGCCACGCGGCCCGGATCGGATTTCAACAACAGATGGTGCTGCTCTTAAATTTGCCGTTTGCCTGGGCCGCGCTGATGACCGCGTATGAAGATCTCTTCGGCCGGCGTTCCGCCCAAGCTGCTTGACCGCCCCACCGCCTGGGCTTGCACGGTCACGAACCTGGTCACGCTGCCGGGGTTGGGCAGCCTGGCCGCCCGGCGCAAGGTTGGCTACGCGCAAGCCGGGCTGGCGCTGGCAGGCTTCGCGCTGACGATGTGGTGGATGCTCCGCACGCTGTTGGACTGGTTCGCGTCCGGCGAATTGAAGGCGGAATTGAACTCGACGCTTCTGATCGGCCTGCTCGGTGTGCTCGTGTTCGGGTTGGCCTGGCTCTGGGCGCTGGCCACGAGTCTGCAATTACACCGGGAGGCCCGGCAAAATGAACGCGCTGCCGAAAGCTCAAAGCCCGAATCTGCCGCCGCTCCTTGAACGGCGCGTGCCTTCGGCCCCGCGCGGCAACCGCTGGCCGGTGGTCGCCTTCGCGGTGTGCCTGCTGGCGCTGGGCGGACTGCGCCTCGCCGTGGCGTGGAACCTGCCTTTGCCGGGATGCCGGTTTCACGCGGTGACCGGCCTGCCCTGCATGTCCTGCGGATCCACCCGCGCGGCGCTGGCGTTGACGCGCGGTGAGTGGCTGGAGGCGTTGCGTTGGAACCCGCTGGCCGTCGCCGGTTTTGTGGCGGTGGCGGTGGCTTTCCTGCTTTGGTGCGCGGACGCCGCCTTCGGTTCGCGATTTCTACGCGCGGCGCGTCAAAGGCTGGGGTGCTTGCCCGGCTGGCGTTTGTTCGCCGCAGCGGTGGCGCTGAACTGGATTTACTTGCTCTTCAGCGGGGGGCGTTGACCCCAGGCCGGCCGCGCTGCGCCGAGTCCAACCTTTCCTGTGAAAGCAAAGTCGCCTTCGATGGCGCTGCGACTCTTGCTCAGCCTGGCTCCTTCCTCACGGCCCGGGCACCGCCCGGTAGAACTGGGAAGCTGCCCCCGCGTTCACCGGGCACGGGCTGACTGCGTTCGTCAGGTTGTGCCACGGGCCGTTCACCCTTTCGGCGTCGGCGGCTTGCGGGTGGTCGAACGCACTGAATGCTGAAGCGGTCCTCAGCATGTCGAACCTGCCGTTGATCGTCGCTATTTGGCGGCGGGTTGAGGCGGACACACGGACTCCGCCACCAATCCCCGCCGTCGTTCCGCGCGGAAGGTCAAGTAAGTCCTCAGGGCGCCTGCCGCAGGTGGAAGAACTGCATCGGGCCGCTTTGGAGGACCGTCATCTGCTGGAAGCCGGGCGGCATAGAGTCTTGGACCGGCAACCACGGACCGTTCACGCTGGGCGTGGCTTCGACGCCGAAGTTCATCCCCGTGGCAGTCCAGTTGAGCTGCACGGCACGCTCGATGCCGACTTGGGGCGCTTCCTAGGTGCGCAGTTCCAGGTTATCGAAGGCGGCTTCCGCGGCACGCGTAGCCACCGCCTGCTATCGCAGGGCGTCAGTGCTACCGCCGATGCCATAGCCGGCAATGTCGTAGTGGATGGAATGAGCTGCTTGCCGCTTGTGCCGCTTGTGCTGGAGGATTTCATTTCCTCTGCACGTTGTAGATCTCCGGATTGGTCGGGAACGGCGGCGCCCCATCCTTGAGGTAGGTGTCGAAGAACCAGACCAAGCAGGCATCGAAAGCCAGTGCTGGCCCGCGTCCCCAGGGTACCTCCGACAACCAGGCTAGATCAGTGCCGGTGAAGTGGTCGGCCTGCGCAACTTGGAGCAGGACAGCGTTGGTGATTGCCTTGCTGAAGAGCCACTGATCTTGGGCGTAAAACAAATTCGTTTGGCCCAGCGCGACGATGAATGGCTTCTGGAGGCCCGAACTGTTCAACTGAACGTTCATGGCGTCCCACAGAGCCGCGCACTTCACCCTGCTGTCGCAGCGGCAGGTCTCAACGACCATGCCGCCATAGGAAATTCCGTAAACACCAATTCGGTCCAGGTCCAGTTGGCCGGCGAGCAACGGGTCGCTGCTGTTGATTAGAACCAGTTCGTCGAGCAGGAATCGCATGTCCATGAGACGGTTCGTCACGTCACCGGCGTGATTACCGGCAAGATAGCGACCATCGGGAAATTCCGTGGCCCAGCAATCGGCATGATCCAGTGCGACCACGACATAGCCGTGGCTGGCCAACTCTTCGGCGGTCTGCGATTGCGGCTGCCCATCAGACCGTGAGAATGAACGATCACCGGGTACGTGCCGGCATTCGACAGCGGAGTTTGAAGAAACCGATGTCCCGCGAGCCTGGGTGCGATCAACGCCCACCGAGTATCAAGTCCGAAAGTGGAGTAACCGGTGGTATCTGCCGCGAAGTGCCGGTCCCACATGGCGGCTGGCAGGACTCCAGCCGCCGGCGTGTCCGCTGGATACCAAAACGTGGCCATGAAGGCGTTGGTCGGAGGCGAGTATCGGTACAAATTCGTTCGCGCGGGATCAATCATCACGCGATCCACGGTGCCGACCGCGAATGGTCCGCTAGGTTTTGGGAAGGCCGTGAGCAGATGGTTGGCAAAGGTGCGATAGAACCGCTGGTTCAGACCGGCGGCATTGGTATCCTGAAAGATCAAAGGACTGGGATCGTTGTTCGTCCGCAGCAGCCAAGCCAACGGCGTCCAGTCCATTAGATTGCTGGAGGCTTCGACCGGATAGAGGTCGAACATCTGCCTGAACTGATTGGAGATGGTGCCCGTCAGGTTGAACATGCCCACGACGCTGCCATCCAGGCTGAGCGTCGCCGTGTGGTCCGGCGAGACCGTGACACCGCTGAAATGGTGTGGCACTGGCTGGGCCGAGAGAGTTGGATGCGCCGGGAGCAGCAGCCCCAGGCCGAGCGCGAGCAGAGTTGATGGTTTCATAGTCTTGGTTTTACAGGTTATTTAGTTCTCCACGCGCACCCGGTAGAATAGCGGCGCCAGGCT
Organism: bacterium; assembly: GCA_021823625.1. Taxonomy (GTDB): domain Bacteria; phylum Verrucomicrobiota; class Verrucomicrobiia; order Limisphaerales; family J093; genus DSVZ01. The sequence goes on from JAKANS010000005.1 coordinate 56,205, forward strand.
GGCCGCATTGGTGTCGGTGAAGCGGGTCGTGCCGGGTTGCCCGACAATGTCGGAAGCCAGCGGCAGGAAGCACGGCGAGGACGCGAGGTTCGTGCTTCGCTCCAGCAAATAGAGTACGCCGGCGATGCTTTGCCAACTCACCGTCACGTTCGTGCCGTCGGACGTCGCGGAGAGCAGGCGCAACACGGAGAGCGCGTTGGTGGGACAGGTTCCCGTGCGCCACTCCTGCCAGGTGGTGTGGCCGTCGGCGTCCGCGTCCGTGGCATCGGCCGAGCCGTTGGTGGGCAGGCCGTAGCGCTGGAGCCAAGCGTACGAAATCGACGACCCTGGCCCTTGGAACTCGTAAGCGCCGATGTCCACCGTGCCGCTGACGATGCGCGGGTTGCCGTCCAAGTCCGTGGGGCCGGCGGCATAGGCATTGTTGCCGGCGTTGATGCACGGGGAATTGGATTGCAGGCGCAGGTTGCCGCCGGCGTAATCCACGAACAGCGGCGCGTTAGTGATGTTGCCGACGCCGTTGGTGGGCATGGGCGTCGTGCAACAGTAGTTCATCACAGGAGGACTAAAGAAAATTTCCCCATTGTGGTAGTTCGCACCGGTTGGGGCCGTGTTGAAATAGAGGATGCAGTTGTTCAGCGTGCCCCCATTCGCGCCGCCGGCAAAGCCTAATCCCCCCGAGTTGTCGGTCACCAAATTGCCGGTCAGCGTGCAGTTGTTCAGCATGCACCAATTCGCTCCGCCGCCGTATGCACGAGCCAAGTTGGCGGTCAGCGTGCAGTTGTTCAGCGTGCAGTTATCCGCCCCGCCCCCACGGTAGCCAGCCGAGTTGCCGGAGAGCACACAGTTGTTCAGCGTGCTGTCGTTTGCTCCGGCGCCGGCCCAGTCAGCCGAGTTGCCCGTCAGTGTACAATTGTTCAGCGTGCCCCTCCTCGTCCCGCCTCCTTGGTCAGCCGAGTTGCCGGTCAGCGCGCAGTTGTTCAGGGTGCTGTCCGCCGCCGCGCCTCCGCCGTTGATACGGGCGGAGTTGCCAGTGAGCTCGCAGTTCTCAACCGTGCCCCCAAACGCCCCCCCGCCAAGATTATAGGCGGAGTTGCCTGCCACCACGCAGTTGGAAACCACAGCATTTGTTGATTCACACCCCACCCCACCGCCGCTCATGTCGAGGGAGTATTCCCAATTAGTTCGCGTCGCCCCGTTGGTCAAGGTGAACCCAGAGAGGCGGGCGCCGCTGGCCAGATACACGCACCGGATCGCGCCGTCGCCGTTGGTGGTGCCGGGCACTTGGTGGCCTTGGATCACCGTGAACTGTGGGCCATTGACGCTGCGCAGCGCCAGCGGTTTGTCCACCGCCACGCGGTTGACGAGCAGGTTCGTTCCAACCGCCCGCCCGCCGGTTGCGTAAACGCCGTTGGTCACCACGATCTCGTCGCCCGGCAGTGCCGCGTCCACGGCGTCCTGGATGACTCGGGCGGCAGTGGCCCCGTTGGTGTACGGCGGCGTGGGATTCGGACTCTCTGGCGAGACGTAAAGCGCGCGGTATTCGTAGGCGCCGATGTCGAATGCGGCCACACCATCGCCGTTGCCATCCACTGGACGCGGCCGGCCATCGAGATCGTTGGTGACGATGGCGCTGAGATTGGTGCCCGCGTCAATGCAGGGCGAGTCGGGCCTCAGTCGGTAATTGCCCGCTGCCGCGTCCACGAACAGCGGCGCGTTGGTGATGTTGCCGAAACCATTGGTGGGCATCGGCGTCGTGCAGCAGTAGCTCGAGACATTCGGAAACCAGGCCGGGTCACACTCTGTGAAGTTCGCTCCGTCTGGAGCGGTGTTGAAATAGACGATGCAGTTCTTCAGTATGCCAGCGGCCACTCCGCCGCCATCCCCTCGAGCAAAGTTGCCCGTCACCGTGCAGTTATTCAGTTCAGCCGAAAGCGCCCCACCGCCGGAATAATCCGCCGAATTGCCCGTGAGCGTGCTGTTGTTCAGAGTACCTCCGGACGTCCCGCCGCCGTACCAGGCACGGTTGCCGGTCAGCGTGCAGGTGTTCAGCGTGGCCGAGGCTGCCCCGCCGCCGCCGGACGCGGAATTGCCCGTGAGTGTGCAGTCTTTGAGTGTACCGTCATACGCCCCCCCTCCTAGCCCGGCCGCAGAGTTGCCGACCAACACACAGTTGGAAACCACAGCGCTTGATGATTCGCACCAGAGCCCGCCGCCGCCCGATTCGCTGAACGGAGGCATCTCGTCCACCGCACGTGTCGCCCCGTTGGTCAACGTGAAGCCGGACAGGTTCGCGCCGTCGGCCAAATATACACACCTGATCGCGTCGTCGCCGTTGATCGTGCCGGGCACCTGGTGGCCTTGGATCACCGTGAACTCAGGACCGTTGACGCTGTGCAACGTCACCGGCTTGTCCACGGCAACCCGGTTGACGAGCAGATTCGTTCCAGTCGCCCGCCCGCCCGTGGCGTAAAGCCCGTTGGTTGTCACGATCTCGTCACCTGCCACCGCCGCGTCCACCGCCTGCTGGATCGTCACGGCGGCGGTGGCCCAGTTGGTGTAGGGCGGCGCGGGGTTGGCGCTGTTGGCGTCCACGTAGCGCACGGCGGCCAAAGCGCTGCTCGTGGCTGCCAGCAACATCCCTGCAGCCAGAAGGTCAAGTTTCGTTTTCATAGTGATTGTGTCGGCATTGGTTTGTCTGTCTGAAGCTCATCCCGCAGCTGCACGGCGAAAAGAGCACTTTCATGGCGTTCCGGCGTCTATCAGAATGTCCGTCGCCCGCATTATGAGGCCCTCGTTCGCGCCGGTGTCACAAATGACCGTGCCCCTGGGATCAACTATGCGGCTGTGACCGTAACACTGGGCGTAACCGATGAGTCCCACCTGTTCGGCGACCACATGCCACCGGCTGGCCCTAAGAGCGTTCGTGTTGGTGGCAATATCGTAGAGGCCGGCAGCGCCGGTCCACCAAGCCGAAGAGGTAACGAGGAAATCAGCCCCGGCAGCCGCCAGGCGGGGCCCGGGTACGGTATCGATGCATCCGCATTCGCCCCCCATCTCTGCGCAGATCATCATCCCTGCTTTCCCCAGGGGACTGGCAACCACTTGGATGAGTTGGGTGCCCCGGCTCCAGATCTGACTATCATTGCCGACATGGATCGACTTGCGGTGGGTCCCGAACACTCCTCCAGGCCCCAGGAACACAGCGGTATTGTATATTCTCCCTGCCTCATCTTTTTCGGTCATGCCGAACACCACATGAATCCCCAGCTCTTTGGCCTTGGCGACGAGTATGTCAGTGCTTGGTCCCGGGACGGTCTCGGCGGTGTTTGTCATGTACGCCATTTCCGCCGGCGTTGGCGTCCGCGAGTATTCCGCCCACGGCGGACACTGTTGGAGGGCGACTTCGGGGAAAACCACCAGGTCTGCGCCGCGGCTGGCGGCTTCGGTCATGCGGGCGAACATCGTTGCCAAGTTCGTCTCCGTATTGGGCACTCCATGCATTGTCACCGCCGCCAGGGTCAGCCACTTTTTCCCCGGCGGAGGCTGGGTCAATCGAAAGAACTTCCGCGCACCCGTCATCCGGTACCGGCACGAGTTGACCGCCGCCGTGTTGACGGTTAACCAAGGACCATTCAGGGTCAAAGCCTCCGACAGCTTGGCATCCAGCGGCTCCCAACTGAAGTTGAGGTATTGCTGGTCTCGGCCGGCCCGCAGTTCAGGCCCGGTGGCGGCGTGTGCCAAAGACAAGACCGACAGTGGCAGTAAGAGCATGAGGAGGTTCAACCGTGCCAGCTTCGTGCGACAGATATTCATAAATTGCCTAAAGCCGTTTGTTTATGGTTTCAGTTGTCACAGGGCTCAGCGTCTGGCGAGTTCGACGCCTCGAATCCACTGAACGCGGCTTCCACTCCGTACAGAGGAAAATCCGGGAAACAGATTCAGGAAAACTCCAGAAATCTTTCAGGAAGCAACGGCTACTGGCCTCCAAACCCAAGCGCTGCTCCTTCGGCGGGGTCCAAACGCTTCGCCACGCCCAACGTCACGATTTCACCGGATGGGCACACGCTGCGGGATGGAGCGAAAGAAACGGCCCAGGTCACGGTCAGTGTTGAGCACCGCGGGTCGGAAGTCCGGCCAGGGCTCCGTCTTCGGCGCCCGGAGCGTGGTCGGCTCTTTCCAAGGCCAGATTTCGGCGTGTTCGTCGGCGAAGCTCAGCGTGCCGGCGTTGCCGTGGCGCGTGGCGGGGGGCGCTCAGCCAGGTGCATATGGTCGTGCTTTGCTGCACCCAGCCCCCGTTCGGATGGTTCCTGGCGAAAAGCCCCCAGGAAGTGCTGTTCTCGTGCTCGTCCGCGAACACGAAGGCCAGGACCAGGCCGGGGGCCTACTCCCAATCCAGCCCCAAAACTCCCAACTCCTGGCGGATGCGGCGCAAGTCCCAGACGAGCAAAGACCGGCAGTCCTCGCCGGCGGTGACGAGTTGACCTCCATCCGGCGAAAAGCAAAGGGGCCGGCCTGTATCCAACGTGGCCAGTTCCCTTCCCCCAGGAACGGAAATCAGTTTCACGTTCCGGTTGCGCCCATGCAGCAACGCCAGCATGCGACCGTCCGGGGAAAACGCCATGTAACCCAACAGGTCGCCCGCTTGATCCCGTGGGATGGCGATCACTCGCTCCCAGTCATCCGTCCTCCACACGCAATATTCTTCCGTCGAGCCCGTTGCCAGCCACGCGCCATCCGGGCTAAAGCGGCAACCGCTGCTGGCCGAAGCGGGCAGTTCCCGGATCGGCTGCCACGTCTCGGTGCTCCATATCTTGACTCCTTCCCCTTTCCAGGTACCGGTGGCGAACCACCTTCCGGTTGGGCTGATGCTCACCGTGCTGGCGCGCGGATGTCCCGCCAAGAACCGCGGCTGCTTCAGTCCGTCCAGGTCCAGGACGAGCACGTCGGCTTTCTGCGCCCCTGCGACAATGAACGTATGGCCATCCGGACAGAGACCCCCAGCTTCGCGGCTGATTTGGGAAATGACCTGGTGGGATGCGGGAGGTAACTCCAGGGAGCCAGGCGATCCAAATGACCACCGAAGCACCCCCGACCCTCCGCCGGCTAACAGGTCTCTGCCCCCTCCAGCCCAGGAGACCGAGCGAATCTCGTTAACCGGCAGAAACGCCAGCAGACGGTTGGCTTCGACGTTCCACACCCGCACACCATCGCTGCTCGCGGTGGCTAACACATCCCCGCGAGGAGAATAACCGGCTTCCCACAAGGTGTCGGTGCGTCCGAGCCGGCGGCATTCTCGGGCGGGCTCGACTTCCCAAATTCCCACGTCATGGTCCGTAACCGTGAAAGCCAGTCGCCTGTCGTCCAGCGCAGAGGAATGGGGAACCAGGCCCCCGCGAATGCTGAACATGGGCACACCGAGCTTCGGGTCCCAGAACCAGGTCATGCCGTCCCAGCCTCCAGAGACGAGCATGTCACCCAGGTGATTGAATAGGATCTCCGTTGGCAAGGCCGCATGACCTTCAAGAACCCGGCACCTTCCGGAAGCGATCTGCCAGAGATAGACCCGGTTATCCATGCCGGCGCAGGCGAGCACCTGCCCATCCGGGCTCCAAGCCAGGCATTGGACCCCGCCGCCTTCGTTCAGGGTGGCGCACGGGGCCTTGGTCTCCACATCGAGCACCAACACCGAGGGGTTTTCCTCAAAAGAGACCGCCAGGCGCCTCCCCGCAGGATCGTAAGCCATGCCGATGAGCCTCGGACGGACGGTGAGCCTGCTCACCTCTTGCCCCGAAGGTAATGCGTAAATGTGAATGGTCCCGTCGGGTTCCGACGCCGCCACGTGGGCACCGTCGGGTGCGAAGGCGTTGCTGCGACACCTATGGGTTCTGCTGAAAGCCATCCGCCCTTGCTCAAGATCATACACCGCGAAGTGCGGGCCGTCGCCGGCGCCGCACTGCTGGACCAGCCACCGGCCATCCCGGTTGAGCGCCACGGTCCACCCCTCAGTCGTGCCAATCCCCGGCAGGACCAGCAATTCCTTTTCATCGCTCACGCGGTAAATCCTCAGGGTGCCGTCCTCCCGCAGGCAAGCGTAGCGCTCGAATTGCTCGTTGATGGCAAAGCCCAAACGCCGGCCGCGGGAATCGGAGCAGAGCGAACGCTGGAGCCGCACGTCCGGCAAGGCGAGGCACGCGATCGCTTCATTGCGCAGCTCCAGGCTCGGACGGATCGCGGCGGCCTTACCCAGCGCCTCCAAGCTGTTGAATCGCCGTCCGGCGCGGCCGCTCCAACGATTGGCGCGCGCCTCGGCCAAGTAGGATGTCCAAAGCCGGTCCGTCAGATTTTGCTCGGCGCTTTCCGCCCGCCGGCGCGCCGCCTCGGCCCGGCGCCACTGCCAGGAGATGCCGACCGCCCCAAGCACCAAGACCAGCACCAAGGCGGCCCCCAAGCTTGCCCGCACCGGCCGTCGCCGGCACCATTTCCAGGTCTTGCCTGCGACGCTGACCGGGCGTGCGTGGATCGGCTTGTCTTCAAGGAACCGGCCGAGTTCGTCGGCGAGTTCCTGGGCCGTCGCGTATCGGCGTGGCGCTTCCTTCTCCAGACACTTCAGGCAAATCGTCTCCAGGTCCCGGGGCACACTCGGATTCAACGAGCGCGGCGCCAGCGGTTCGGTGTTCAACACCTGCTGCAGCGTGTCCGTGAGCGATTCGCCCTGAAACGGCGGCCGGCCCGTCAGCAGGTGATAGAGCATTGCCCCCAACGCATACACGTCACTTTGGCGCGAGAGCTTGCCCCGTTTGCCCAGCGCTTGCTCGGGCGGAATGTAGTTCGGCGAGCCGAGCACCTGGCCGGTGATGGTGAAGTCCGAAGTCCGAAGTCCGAAGTCCGAAGTTGAGGTGAGTTGTTTGGCCAGCCCGAAATCGGTCACGCGCGGCTGGTCGTTGGCGTCTATGAGGACGTTCGACGGCTTCAGGTCGCGATGCAGGATGCCGCGTTCGTGGGCGTAATGGACTGCTTCGGCAACGGTCTTCAGGTAGCCGGCCGCGCGCCGGGCGGGCAAGGGTTGGCGGCCGACCAAGCGGGCCAGGCTCGGTCCCGCCACATAGTCCATGACGAAGAACTGCTGCCCCTCGTGAACGCCGACTTCGTGGATGGCGACGATGTTGGGATGTTGCAGGCTGGCGGCGAGGACGGCTTCCGCGCGAAAACGCTTGGCGAACTCCGGGCTGGCCTGCGGTCCGAACAGGAGCAGCTTGAGCGCGACGATGCGGTCGAGACTTTTCTGGCGGGCCTTATAGACGATGCCCATCCCGCCACGCGCGATCTCCTCCAGCAGTTCGTAGTCGCCGAAATCGCGGACGAAAGGTGGCGTGGAGGCGGAGGCCGGAGGCTGGATACTGGATGCTGGATGCTGGATTTCGGGAGGGGCGCCGCTTGGGCCGGACTTGAGCGCACTGCGGAGCGAGCACACCGGGCACAGGCCGCCCAGCGCGTCCTCGGGCAAAGGCCGCCCGCAGTCGGGACAGGTTCGGTTCTTCGGCATAACTGTTTGGGCGACCTGTCAGCCGCCTTACTCTCTTACAGAGGCAAATCCGGCGAAAAGTTTCGCGCAAACTCACTGGCTCATCACCGCGATCAGGTACCGAAGCTCGGCGTCAATCTCCGCCGGATCGGCCACCGTGTGGGCAATCTCTTCGCGCACCAACTCGCGGTAGCGCTGCCGCAAGCGATGCAAGGCGGATTTCACCGCGCTCTCGGTCAGTCCCAGGCGAGTGGCCGCCTCGCCACACGAGACGTCGCTTTCGCCCGCCACAAAACTTCTCAGCCGCTCGAACAGTTCAGTCTTGCCCGCCGCAACATTTTCGTCGCGCAGCCGGGTCAGCGCCCGCTCGATCAAGGTCATCGCCCAGCGGCGCTCGTAGATTCTCTCGGCGTCCATGCGGTCCACCGGTTCGAGGCGATAACGCTCCTCGGCAGTTTGCGCGTCCAGGGAAAGGCAGTCGGCTCCGCCGCCGCGCTTGACGGCCCTGGCCCGGTCCCGTTGATCGGCGAGAAAGTGCCGCAACGCGGCCAGGAGGAACGAGCGGAACTTGCCTTTCTGGCGTTCGACCTGGGCGAGATAATTCTTCGCCAGCAGCCGGGCGAAGAATTCCTGCGTCAGGTCCTGCGCGTCCGTGGCGTCGTAGCCTTCCCGCCGCACGTAAGCATAGAGCGGATACCAATAGGTGCGGCAGAGCGTCTCCAGCGCCTGGGCGGCTTGGGGTGACTCGCTCTGGCCCGCCGCCAGCACCACGCTCCAATGGGTCGTCGTGAACAGCGCGGGAACCTTCGCCGAAGGCGCGACTCCATCGCTGGGGCGATTCATGACGGCATCCTAGCGGCCCAGACCTGAGTTGGAAGCACTCGTTGGCGGACCCGAGCAGTTCTCATTTCGGCCGTCGGTCGCGCCAAGAAGCGGCTGAAGCCGGAACTCCGCACGGTATTGGACACGACCTTGCGGGGTTCGGAGTCGCGCCTTCAGGCGGTCGGGGGGCAAAATGAAAACTGCTGGCACTGGTTGGCAAGCCCGTCCTGTTCGCAAGACAACGGCCCCCGCCACGAGTCACAACGCCGTTACACAGCCCCCAGTCGCGGCTGTGTCATTGCGGCGAAACCGTGCGGACGCTGGCACGGGCCTTGATCCACTCGAGGTCGCGGTTGCCGCGCATCCAGATCGAAAGGTGGTTGGGCAGCCAGTTCGTGCGCGCGAGATCGATCGTGTCGGGTTCGACCCAGCGGTGCGTTTCCACGTGGCCGTCCGCGAACGAAACGGTCCCGATGGCGTTGTGCTGGACCGACGGCAGATGGAAAAAGCACCCGTCCAGCCAACCGAGGCCGATGATAAACGCCGGCATGCACACGTTTCCGGGCGCGGTGTCCACAAAGGCGAGAAGCTGGCTCGGACTGGCCTGGGCGAGTTCGCTGGTCTTGCGGAACGTGAGGTAGCTGCCGCCGTTCCACGAAGCCTCCGGCGCGGTCCAGTTCAGGAACGAATTGAGCGCGTAACTGCGCACGTGCGGGTAGAGGTGGCCGTCGAGTTCCACCCTGCCGCGGTCGCTGGGACACTTGTACACGTCCGGCGTCGAGATGTACGGACCGAACGCGGCCAGGGCCGGATCGACCAGGTACGCGCGGTTCGTGAAGGCGGTCGGGTGGATGTGTTCGTCGCCGAGGACCCAGAGCTTCTCGCCGTTCATGTCCGACGGAATGCCGAAGCCGTTTTGGACCAGTGCCTCGCGGTTGTCGGTGGGGTACAGGCTCCAGGCCAGCAACAACTGGCGGGTGTTGCCGATGCAGACGGTCTGGCGGGCCTTTTCTTTCGCGCGAGACAACGCCGGCAACAACAACGCCGCGAGGATCGCAATGATCGCAATGACGACCAGGAGTTCGATCAAGGTGAAGCCCGGCCCGGCCGCGGTCGGCGCGGGTGGCATGGCTGTTCGTTCGGGCAAGCCATTGGGTGGGCGTTTCATTCCAGCATTCGCGATCTCAAGGTAGCAGAAGCAACGCCAACCGGAAAGCTGCCAGACCATTCGGCAGTGTCCTAATTTGGTGGCGGCGGTGCTGCTGCACCGCCCTGCGCCGCCGCAGCGGCGCAGCCACCCACTTGAAATCAGGACACTACCGAGCATTCGTGCGCCCCCGAATCCGCGCTTGGTTCGCCGCCGGCCGCACTTTCGGCGTGTCCGCAGCCGGCGCCGCTGGCAACCTTCCCGCCATGAATCGCGCCTTGTTCGAACCCGCCTTGCCGGACGTTTATGCCGTGCGCACGCGAGCCGCGGGCCCCGCCGGCACCCTGCCGTTGACCGAGGAAATGCTCCGCGAGCGGCCGAGCGGCGACCTCTTCGGTTGGACCCAAAACGCCGGCATGGGCTGGGCACCCGCGGAGCTGGGACGCAAACAATTCCTCATCCTCTCCACGCAAGGCGGCCGGCGCGAAACCGATGGCCGGCCGATCGCGCTGGGTTACCACACCGGGCACTGGGAAATCGGCCTGCTGGTGGAAGCGGCGGCGCGCGAGTTCAAGCGGCTGGGCGCGATTCCGTTTGCCGGCTTCGTGTCCGATCCGTGCGACGGCCGGACGCAAGGCACCGCCGGCATGTTCGACAGCCTGCCGTACCGGAACGATGCCGCCATTGTGTTCCGCCGGCTGATCCGGTCGCTGCCCACGCGGGCCGGCGTGCTGGGCGTGGCCACGTGCGACAAAGGTCTGCCCGCAATGATGATGGCGCTGGCGGGGATGCGCGACTTGCCCAGCGTGCTCGTGCCGGGAGGCGTGACGTTGCCGGCCGAAAACGCCGAGGACGCGGGCAAGGTCCAGACGCTTGGAGCGCGCTTCACTCACGGCATGATTTCGCTGGCGGAAGCGGCCGAACTGGGCTGCCGCGCGTGCGGTTCGCCAGGCGGCGGATGCCAGTTCCTCGGCACGGCGGCCACGTCGCAGGTCGTCGGCGAAGCGCTTTGCTTGTCGCTCCCGCACAGTGCCCTGGCCCCTTCGGGCCAGCCGGTGTGGACCGATCTGGCGGTACGTTCGGCGCAGGCGCTGGTGGCCTTGGAGAGCCGGGGTCTGAAGTTGGCGGACATTCTCACGCCGGCCAGCATCCGCAATGCGATGGCCGTCCACGCGGCTTTCGGCGGCTCGACAAACCTGCTGCTGCACATCCCCGCGATTGCCCATGCCGCGAAGTTGCCGCGACCGACGGTCGAAGATTGGATTGCCATCAACCGCCGGGTGCCGCGCTTGGTGGACGTGCTGCCAAACGGCCCGGTTTACCACCCGACGATTCGCGCGTTTCTGGCCGGGGGCGTGCCGGAGGTCATGCTCCACTTGCGGCGACTTGGCCGGCTCGAAACCGGCGTGCTGACGGCCGCCGGGGTCACCTTGGGCGAGGTGCTGGACGCGTGGGAGGAATCCGAGCGCCGGTCGCGCTTTCGCCAACTGCTCCGCGACGCGGACGGTGTGGACCCGGACGACGTCATCCTGTCGCCGGAACGCGCCCAGGAACGCGGTTTGACCAGCACGGTCACCTTTCCGCGCGGCAACCTTGCGCCCGAAGGCGCGGTCATCAAGAGCACCGCCATCGACCCGGCGGTGGTGGACGCGGATGGCGTGTTCCGGCACGAAGGCCCGGCCAAAGTCTTCACCTCCGAGAAAGCCGCGATGCAGGCACTCAAGGCCGGCGGCATTCAAGCCGGCGAGGTCATGGTCCTGGCGGGCATCGGACCGCTCGGCACGGGCATGGAAGAGACGGCGCAGATCACGATCGCGTTGAAACATCTGCCTTTCGGCAATCGCGTGACGCTCGTCACCGACGGTCGGTTCTCCGGCGTTTCGACCGGCGCGTGCATCGGCCACGTGGGACCGGAGGCGCTGGCGGGCGGGCCGATCGGCAAGCTGCGCGATGGCGACCGGATTCGCGTGGTCATCGACCGGAACCGGCTCGAAGGCACCGTGGATTTCGTGGGCGAAGGTGAGCGCTGTTGCTCACCCGAGGAAGGCGCAGCGGTGCTGGCGGCGCGTTCGCCGCATCCCGGTCTGGCACCGGCGCCGGAACTGCCGGCCGACACGCGGCTGTGGGCGGCGTTGCAGCAGTTGGGCGGCGGCACTTGGGGCGGCTGCGTGTATGACACGGAAGCAGTGACGGCCGCGCTTTCCACGCTTGCCGGCGTCTGACTCGCGAACGGTTGCCGAGCGGAGGGCGACCCGCGAAGAGGGCTTACCTCACGCAACGGTAAAAACGAAGCTCGCCGGTTGTGTGCGTCTCGTAAGGGCTGGTGGCACCGACGACTTCATGCCAGGGGCCGGTCGCGTAATCCGCTTCGAGCAACCGGCCGCCGCCTTCCCAGTGGATGGTCACCTCGCCGGTTTCGCGCGCAATGACTACCCGGTACACCGGCTCGGGCGGTCCGACCTTGATGCGGGCGAGTCCGAGCCGCGTTTCGCCGGCGAACCGCGTGAAAGTCCCGCCCACGACCAGGCGGTCGGGGGCGACGGGGCAGACCACCGACACGGTGTTGTCCGCGCCGGATGGCCAGTTGGCAGCCGGGCCGGAACTGCCGTCGGTAGCCAGCACTTGAAAATTCCCGACCGGCTCATGGGCGAAGCTGAAGAACTCGCCCCCGATGGCGATTGCGCCGCCTGGCAAATTGGCGAGGCTGCGCACCGCGGGCTCCTCCGTACCGGCCAAGTTGTCACCCGGCATGAACGTGGGATCGAGTGAGCCATCCGCCAGCAGCCGCAACACTCCGGGTAGCGACTGGCCCGCGACCCGGGTGAACGATCCGCCGACGTATAACTTCGAGTCCGGCCTCAGCACCACGCTGGTCACCACCGGGGGCGGTCCGGACAGTCCGAGGTTCGCGGCGAAGTCGGGGTCCAGCGAGCCGTCGGCATTCAAGCGTGCGAGGTTTTGGCGCGGTTCGCCGTCCACTTGATCGAAGTAGCCGCCGGCGACGATGCGGCCGTCCGGCTCCACGGCGAGCGCGCGGATGGCCGGCTGGTCCAGCGGCATCTCGAACCGCGCGTCGAAACCCAGGTCCACCTCGCCGTTGGTGGAGACGCGCACCAGGCAAAACCGGCGCGTGCCGCTGACGACCGCGAATTCGCCCCCCGCCAGGACCGAGCCGTCCGGCAAGAGCGCCAGCGCATGAACCGGGGCGTCCGGTTGCGCATCGCCGAACGTGGCGTCGATCGAGCCGTCCAAGTTCAAACGAGCCAGATTGCTGCGCGTGGTCACGCCCACGCGGTCGAACGCACCGCCGATGACCGGTTTGCCATCCGGTTGCACGACGATCGCGTCGATGGTCGCGCCGTTGGTCAGGCCGGCGTCAAAACCGGGAGCGAGCCCGCCGTCGGGGGCGAGTTGGACCAGGCCGTTGTGCCACTCGCCGTTGACGCGATCGAAGTCGCCGCCCACGAGTAATTGGCCTCCGGGCAGAGCCGCGGCGGCGCGCACTTCGCCGGCAAACTCGAGAAACGAGTTCGTCGTGGAAAACGTGGGATCCACGCTGCCGTCGGCCAGGAACCGCGCCAGGCAATGCCGCGGAGTGCCGCTGGCCTGCGCGAACTGGCCGACCGCGATCAGTTTGCCGTCCGGTTGCACAGCCAACATGTTGCCGATCGCACTGTCGGCCGGCTCAAGACCCGGCCCCGGATCGAACCCGGCATTCACGGCGCCATTCGTGCCCAAGACCGCGAGGCCGTTGCGCTGAGTCTCGCTCACCGCGTCGAAGCTGCCGGTGATCGCCACTTCCCCGCCGGGCAAGATTACCAGGTCATGCACGGCGGTTTCGTTGCCCTCGATGCCTGCGCCGGGGTCGAAGCCAGCGTCCAGGCGGCCATCGGCTTGGAGGCGGGCGATGCCGGGGCGCAGTTCCGCGTCCACCGTGTCGAACGCGCCGGTCATCACGATCTCCCGATCGGGCTGCAGCGCCATCGCATACACCGCGGCTGGGTTCTGCCCCGCCGACAGCGTGCCCATGAACGTCAGGTCCACCGCCCCGTTTGGCTCCACCCGGGCGATTCCAGTGCTGGCCACGTCACCCACATGATTGAAAGCGCCAGCCACCAACAACCGACCATCGTCCTGTACCGCCAGGTCATAGGCGGTCCCGCCGTTGAGGCCCGCTCCGGGATCGAACGTCTCGTCCAAAGCGCCGTCGGCGGAAAGGCGGGCGAGGCCGTTGCGTGGCTCGCCGTTAACGTGATCGAAATTCCCGCCAATCACGATTTGCCCGTCCGGTTGGAGCACCATTGCGCCGATGAACCAGCCGTCCGGCCCGCTGATTTGAGGCTGGAAGCCCGCGTCGAGCGTGCCATCCGGGTGAAGCCGAGCCAACGAAGTGCGCAGTTGGCCAGCCACAGCGCCAAACTGGCCGGCCGCCACGACATCGCCAGTCTCCGGTTGAACTGCGAGCCGGAAAACCAGTCCCGTCACGCCTTCGCCGGCGTCGAAACCAGGATCCAGCGAACCATCGGTCTGGAGCCGCGCGAGGCTCCGCCGCGGCACCCCATTAATCAGCGCAAAATCGCCGGCCACCAAGACTTTGCCATCCGGCTGAAGCGCGACGGCGAAGAGCACGGCGTTGCGAGTGCTGGTGATCGCCGGCCGGAAGTCCTTGTCCAGCAGCAAACCGTCGCCCGCGGCGAACTGGCTGAGCGCCAGCGCCGTTACGCCGCAGACGAGGGAATTGCGGACCCATCGAGGCCTCTGCTTCATCGTTAACATCCAGACTCTCGGAATTTAGCAGGAAGCCGGCCAACTGCGCTTCTCTTATCGCCCCCGCGCTTACCCAGCAAACACATTCCCAACGGGTTTGGCCAACGCGATGCCGAGCGCATTTTGTCCTGATTCGTGCTTGACGGGTGAACCGGGACAGAAAGGCTTGCGCGCCATGCACCGACCCGCAAAAACCCCACCCCGCCATGCACCCGCCCAATTGGCGTTGGTGGCGCTTCTGTTCACCTGTTTCGGAGGCCGCCTGCTCGGCAACGCGCTGGAGGATTACGTCAACGCCCCCGACCCGAGCTTCAATTGGAAGCGCTGCGAACAAAAGCCCATCAAGAACTGGGGCACGTTGACGCACCTCGAATTGGTTTCGCAGACCTGGCGGCACCAGTTCTGGAGCCATCACCTGATGGTCATCCGGCCCAACGAAGTTCGGAACCCCGACATCGCCCTGGTGTTCGTGACCGGCGGCAGCTACAACGCGCCCGACGAAAAGGACCTGGGGATGTTCCAAGGTTGGGCCGACCGCGCTGGGGCCGTCGTGGCGGTCCTGAACAAGGTGCCGAATCAGCCGCTTTACGACGGTCGCCGCGAGGACGCGCTGATCGCCTACACGTTCGACCAGTTTATGAAGACCGCCGACCCCACCTGGCCGCTGTTGTTCCCAATGGTCAAGAGCGCCGTGCGGGCGATGGACACGCTCGAGCAGTTCGCGACCGCGGAGTGGGGCCAGCGGATCAGCCGGTTCGTGGTTTCGGGGGCCTCGAAGCGCGGTTGGACCACCTGGCTCACCGGCGCGGTGGACCGGCGCGTGGTGGCCATCGCGCCGATGGTCATCGACATGCTGAACATGAAGGTGCAACTCAAGTGGTCGGAGAAGATGTACGGCCAGCCGAGCGAGGAAATCAGCGATTACACCCGGCTGAACCTGCACCTCGAGATGGACGAGCCGCGCATGGTGGAACTGCGGAGTTATGTGGACCCGTATTCGTATCGCGCCCGGTACACCATGCCCAAGCTGATCCTGCTGGGCACGAACGACCCGTACTGGACTGTCGATGCCTTGCGCCATTATTGGGCCGACCTGCCGGAGCCGAAGCTGGTTTATCAAACGCCCAACGCCGGCCATGACCTCGACGGCGGCAAGCACGCCAGCGCCGCCGTGGCCGCGTTTTATCGAATGGTCGCCGATCGCCAGCCTCTGCCGGTCATGGCGTGGACGATCAGCAACGCGGCGGACGGCACGACGATCAAGGCGCGGGTTTCGCCGGCAGCCAGGCGGTTCACGCTCTGGACCGCGGAGTCCAAGGACCGCGATTTTCGCGACGACAAATGGTCGGCTAAAACCATCGAGGCAACCGACGACGGCCAGGCGGCCTCCGCCCAAGTGCCCAAGCCCGCGACCGGCTACCGCGCGTTTATGATCGAAGCCACGCTCGTTTCGCCGACCGGCCAGGAATACCAGCTCTCGACCGAGGCGCGGGTCACACCGGATGGTTTGCGCTGAGACGGCCTTCGGCAACGCCAACGACCGGCGAGGGTGTTGCTCCTTCAGGGAGACGGTTCCTTCAGGGAGACGGTTCCTTCAAGGAGACGGTTCCTTCAAGGAGACGGTTCCTTCAAGGAGACGGTTCCTTCAAGGAGACGGTTCCTTCAAGGAGACGGTTCCTTCAAGGAGACGGTTTTGCGGCTTCCCGCCGGAAGCTTTCCGCCAGGGTGGGATCTTTCTCGATAACCGCCTTCACAAAGGCCCGATAAATGTCCGGGTCGCGAGCGGCCAATTGCCTGGCGAGGTCGATCAACTCCGGCCGCGTGTACCAAGTGGAGAATTTGCGCTGTTCGAGCAGGAGAACTTGAAGTTCGGGGTTCTGCGAGGCCTTGGGTTTGGCGTCCAGCTCAGACTGGGCGACAACAACTCCGTTCATAACAGTCTCGGGTGATACGCGCTCGACCTTCACTGTGGGATCGATCTTGTGGATGGCCTGGACAATCTGATCGCGGTCGTCTTCGTTCTTCCCCCACAAAGCTTGTAGAAGGTTGGGCACCGCACTGGCGGCGGCCGGGCCAAGGTCGCCCAACCTCGAGGCGGAGGTCAGTGCCAGGCGCGGGTCCTGCAAGCCTTTGACCACATCTTCGACGGTGGCGCTGCCAGTTTCGAACTTCTCGGTGAGTTGAGCCGATTGCGCATCCTGGCGCATGACCTGATCCAACTCCGGCATCTCCGCGCGCAGTTCTGGCTGAATACGGCCAACGGCCCGGAGGGCCTCTGAACGCAGGTTTTGGTCGGGCGTGGATTTGGCGTAATCCAACAGCGCCGGCACGAATGGCCTGGCGCGGTCGCCGACGGCCGCGAGGGTTTCCGAGGCGAGCAGGCAATCGATCTCGTCCTTACCCTTCAGACCGGCACCAATGGCTTCCATGATCCGCGGATCCTGACCGGCCGAAGTGCGAATCAAGGCACAGGCGGCTCCAAAGCGCACTTTTGGATCGGCGTCATCCAGCAAACTTGTCAGGCCGGGAAGCCACGCTGTGGCAGCCTCCGGCTCTTTGGAATACACTTCTGCGATGGTCAGGGGGAGGAATCGCCGCATTGCCGGTGAATCTTGGCCCGGATCGGCGAGCATCGCCGTCAGCGCGGGTAGGTCCTTAGCCACCAACCCCAGGCGCTTGAGCGAAAACAACGCCGAAACCCCTTCGCCATTCTCATTCGCGAGGGCGGTCTTCCAGAGGAAATCCGTCAGTCCGGGGACATCCTTGCCCAACTCCGCCATGGCCCCGCGCGCGCGGTCACGAACCATGAACGCCGGATCATCCAACCGAAGGCCGGTGAGATCGCCGAGGGCGGCGGGATCGCGAACCGCCGCTTTCAACACCTCGAAGGCAGCGTCGCGGCGATTCCCGAACAGTCCGAGCGCGTCGATCACCTTCGGTTCGGGCCACAGGGTGCCGCTCTTGGGTAAGGGAACGAGCAGGGCCGCGCGCAATTCGCGCCGCGCATTCTCCAACTCGGCCTCGGAAAGCGGCGCCTTGGCGGGCACAAAGCTCAAGACTCGGGGAGTCGGCCCTTCGCTGGCGCCCCTGACACCCGGTTGATCGCCGCCAACGGCTACCGAGTTCGTGCTCGCAGCGTCCGACGGCGCGGAACGGTGGAGTCCGGTGGAAAACCAAGCCACAAGGATAAGCCCCGCAAACAGCAGGGAGACGGTTTTGAATTTCTTCATAACGATCAGCAGTTTGGCAACGGATGAGAGTGTCGGCCCCAGTCTTCCGGTCACCGTCGCGGCGGCGGCGATGCGGGCGACCAGATCCGAAGGCGCTGCCGACACCGCACGATCGAGCAGCAAAGCCCCCAGCGCGGCCGAAGAACACGCCACACCACGCTGGGTGAACCAGTCCCGCAATCGCTCCAGCGCGCGACCCACGCGCATCTTCGCCGCGGCTTCGGTGGTGCCCAGAACGGTGCCGACGTCACGCATCGGCTTCCGCAAAAAGAACCGTAACAAGATCGCGCGGCGGTCCTGTTCGCCGAGCTCCCGCAAGGCTTCGTCCAGGAGCGGCTCGATTTCCTCCCAGACCGAAGTGTTGGCATCGGGGTTGTTCATTTGGGCGGCCTCCAATTCCCGCCGCCGCCGCCGCTCCTCAGTGCGTCGAGCCTTGGCCGCCAGGTGGCACGCCGTGCGATAGAGCCAGCCGGCCAGAGACGGGTGCGCCATCAAGGTGACCGAGCGACGGGCGAGAAGCAGAAACACCGTTTGCGTGGTCTCCTCGGCCAACTGGCGGTCGGCTAACTGGCGCCGGACGGCAGAGTGCACGAGATCGACATAGCGCTTCGCCAACTCGGCAAAAGCCGCCTCTGAACCATCGATCGCGTAGGCGCGAAGCAACTCAGCGTCCTGCATCTCAACCATCATATCCCCGTCCGGTCCGAAAAGTAACAACGGCAACCCGCACTTCCCCGTCGCTTGGAAGAGATTCAGAGGGGGGGCGACAAGGTTTGCCAGCCAGTTGCATTCGCCCGCCGTCACATCCAACCGCCGTGCACGCGCAGCGTTTTCTGTCCACCAGTGAATACTCGGCGTTCCAGTGCCAGGATGGCGACCGCACCCAGGTACAGCGTCCGATCTGACCGGGCATGACGCCACTACCCGCTTCTGTTACGTTGCGTCCGTGAAGCGCACGCTGCCTCTCTTGGTTTGCCTCGTCCTCGGTTTGTCTTTCCGGCCCGCCAGCGCGGACACGCCAGGTGGCGAGGAGTTCGTCGGCCCGTTCCCGAGCTGGCGCGACCTGAAGCGCGATTACGGCGCGAAAGGCGATGGCCAGGCCAACGACACCGAGGAACTCCAGCGGGCGCTGATGGACCTGACCCAACACGCCGACTTCTCCGTGCTGTACGTGCCGGCGGGGGTCTATCGCCTCACCGAACCGGTGCGCACGCTTCGGAAAGCGCACACCGATGCCCTCGGCGTGGCGCTGATCGGCGAGGACCCGGCCACGACCGTGTTTCTCTGGGACGGCCCGCGCGGGGCGCCCATGCTGACGTGGGACGCGTGGTACTCGAAGATTTCGCGGCTCACACTGGACGGGGCCGGGCGCGCGGGCGCGGCGCTGTTTTACGGACCCGCCTTTTCCACTTACAACGAGACGAGCGACATGGTTTTTCGCGACGCGCAGGCCGGCATCCACTTCGGCGAGGACAGCACGCAAGGTCAGGCGGAGAACGCGGTCTATCGCTGCCGGTTTCTGCGGTGCTCGCTGGCCGGCGTCCTCACCGAGAACTGGAACTCGATGGATGTCTGGGTCTGCAACTCGCGCTTCGACGACTGCCGCTTTGGCCTGCTGAACCAGATGGGCAACTTCCACGCCTGGCACAATCTTTTCCTCCGCTCGACCGAGGCCGACATCGCCACGCGCAACCTCATGGTCTTCTCGTTCGTGGGCAACACCAGCGTCGGCTCCCGGCGCTTCCTCGACTTCGACACCGGCCACTCGTGGGGCGCACCCACCACGATCGCCGCCAACCGCATTCTCGAACCCACCGCCGACTTCCCGGTCAAGCTGGGCAACGCCGGCCCGTATCTGGTGATGGACAACGCGTTCAAGCTCCCGGCCGGCACGACCAACCGAGCCGTGAAAATGACCTGGGCGGACCAGACGTTCGTGGGCAACCGCTACACCGCCACCAACGCCGTGGCCGAAAACGGACGCTTTCGCCGGATCGCGGAACAAGTCGTGGCGCCGGACCAAATCGACACCGCGCTCCCGACGTTGCCGCCCACGCCGCCCCGCCGCGAGCGCAAGGTGTTCGAGGTGCCGGCCGGTGCGGACGCGAACGCCATTCAGCGCGCGATCGACGACGCGGCGAAAATCGCCGGCCAGCGGCCGGTGGTGCATTTGCCGAAAGGCACCTACCCGATCGCGAAAACCCTGGTGGTGCCGGCGCGGTGTGCGTTGCAACTCATTGGCGATGGCGCGGGCGAAACGGCCACGGTCTTGCGTTGGACCGGTCCCGCCAATGGCGTGCTGCTCCGGCTCGAAGGCCCGAGCCTCGCCACCTTGCGCGATCTCCATCTGAACGCCGGCAGCGCGCGCGGCATCGTGGTGGAAAACGCCGACCAGCCGGGCGGCCGCATCTTCGCCGAGCAACTCAACGCCAACGGCCCGAACGCGGCGACTGTCCCAGGCACGGCTGCCGTGCGTGTGAGTGGCCTCGCGCGGACCGATGTTCAGCTCCGCTGCCTGCAAGGTTCGGGCAACGCCGGGCATTGGGTGGAAGTGGTCGGTCCGGGGGCGAACGAGACGGCGACCAACCAGGTGAGCGTTTTCAACGGGGCGACCGGCAGCGCTGCCGGCCAGTACAGCGTGCGCGACGGCGGCCGTTTGGTCGTGCGCGGCGTTTATCACGAGAAAAGCGCGGATGCCTTGCGCGGCATTTACCTGAACGACGCCGGCTCGCTGGCGATCGACGCCACGCGTTTTTCCTACAAGACCTCGCCTTCGGCGCCGTTGGTGGCTGTCGATGGCTTCCGCGGCTGGTTCACGCTCGCGACCGGGCTGTTGCTGCCGGTGGACTCGACGAACACCTGCCGCTTCGAGCTCACCGGGGACGGCAGCCGGGCGCACGTGCTCGCGCTGAACAACCAGTTTTGGGTCCAGGAATTCGGCGTGACGGCGCAGACAGTCTGGCAAAATCGGGCGCAACCGCCGGCGGCGGGCGGGCTGGTCGGCTGCAACGTGAACTCGCCCTTGAAAGGCGCGACGACGAATGGCTTCGCCTTCCTGGCCAATCTCGGCGCCCGCCCGGACCCGGCGAAGTCTGGTTACGGCGCGGGGCCGCTGGCGGATCAAGGCACGGTGTCCGACAACGCGTTGCTGCGCCACCTCGCGCCGTTGCGCGAAGCGCGGATTTGGGAGCCTGGCGCGGGGCCGTCCGCCAAGGACGCGACCGACTTGTGCATTCACCGCGTGATGGTCACCGGTGGCAGTGGGGCCACGGTGGAATTCCGACGCGGCCGGTAGCCGTCGCCGCGGTCAGTGCTGGCAGAATTGTTCGAAGCCGCCGCCCAGCAGGCTGCGCACGTCCCGGCGAATCTCCGCCTCGGTCGGTTCCCAGCCGGTGACCGCAAGGTCGGCGTATTTGTCGGCCAGGACCCGGACGAGGATCCGGCGGGCGTGGTCGAACTTGTAGATGATTTGTTCGAGCACGCGCGCGTCCGAGTGTTGCGGGGTGAAGCTCAGGCCCAACAATTCGAGGCGCATCCGGGTGATTTCCTCGATGAGTTGCGGCGTGTTGGTGAACCACCAGCAGCCAAAAACGTGCAGATTCCGGAATTTCCGGGCGATCACGCAGAGCTCGTGCTGGTTTTCGCGCGCGAGCACGGTGACGGCGAATTTGTTGTCCGGAAACGCGTCGCAGAGGTTGACCAGCGAGCACAGATCGCTGTGGCCAACGCCATCGCCGGCGAGTTGGAGCCGCGCGTTGACGCCCCGCCGCACGCCGAGCATCAGCGCGAACGGCAGGCCGTGTTCGCGGCAGTGCGGCAACACCGCGTGTTCGAGGAGTTGTGCGGTGTCCGTGTGGGCCGGGAACCGGAAATCCGGCGGGAGCGAGACCATCAGATACCGCGCGTCGAGCTTTTCGGTCCAATCGGCCAGGAAGCGCCGGACTTCGCTGAGGGTGCGGGCGGACAGGCCTTCGCCGACCTCGTAGCCCCAGGACACGAGTTGGAGCGCGGCGTTGGGCCAGTCCACCAGCAGCGGATCGATTCGCAAGGCGGCGACGAACCGTTCGTCGCGGAGGAAGCCGGTTTGCCAGAACGGTCGCTCGACGGGGTCGAACGGCGAATTGGTCATGTAAATGCGCTCGACGTTCGCCAGTTCCAGCGTGCGGCTCACGTGTGCCTCAATCGGCCACTGGGCAAACCAGGAGCGAATGGCCGGCAGGTCCCGCATGTGGGGGTCGAGGCCGAACCGGTGCAACGTGGTCAGCACACCGCGGCAGGCCTCGGAGACCGGCGAATGCGCCACGAAGAGTTCGTGCCAGATCCGATCCGCCTGCTCGGACTTGGGCAGCGCGAAAAACGCTTCGGGCGGCACGTCCAGGTGGCGGAACGCCTCGGCGGCGAGGTAATGGTAAACCAGCAGGTCGTCGATGCCCCAAAGCAGCAGCCCGCCCATCTGCGGGTCGTACAAATGGGTGTGGATGTCGATGACGGGAGTGGAACTGACGACCCGTTCGAGGAGCGCAGCGGTCGCGGTACGTCGGAAATCACTGACGGCCGGGGAACTCATCGGGCGCAAGCCTAGTATGCTCACCGCGGACGCGCCACGCTTTTCTGAGCCGGGAATTCATCTTTGACATCACCCCAGCCGGTTGGCAGTGTCGCCCCGATTTTCGTGCCCGGACGGCCCCAAAACTAATCGTCAGAGCCACCGGGACTGGAGAAAGAGAATTATGCCTGAAGTGGTAGGAAACATGTTGATTGCCCAATCCGGCGGCCCGACCTGTGCCATTAACGCGAGCGTCGCCGGCGCCGTGGAAGAGGCCGGGCGGCATCCGGATTTGATCGGGGAAATCTACGGTGGTCGCAACGGCATTCTCGGCATCCTGAACGAGGACCTGATCGACCTGCAGGAAGAGAAGCGCAGCGCCATCGAGGGCTTGCGCTACACGCCCGCCGCCACGTTGGGCACGTGCCGCTACAAGATCCATTTCATCACGGACGAACAACTGGCCCAAGCGAAGGATGACAAGGAACGCGAGAAACTGCTGAAGCGACGCGTGCAGGCGGCCAGTGACATGGACCAGTTGTTCGAGGTTTTTCAGGCGCACAACATCCGTTATTTCTTTTACGCGGGCGGAAACGATTCCCAAGACACCTCCCTCAAGATCCACGAAGAAGCGGTGAAGCGCGGCTGGGACATGCGCGTCATCGGCATCCCCAAGACGATCGATAACGACCTGCCCCACACCGATCATTGCCCCGGCTACGGCTCGGTCATCAAATACAACGCCACCACCGTGATGGAGGTGGGCATCGACGTGGGTAGCATGGCCACCGACGACGGCTCGGTTTGCATCATCGAGGTCATGGGCCGTTCCGCGGGTTGGATTGCCGCCGGCACCGCCCTGGCCAAGCGCGGCAACCCGGCCAACCCGCCGCATATCATCCTCTTCCCTGAAATCCAGTACGATCTGGCCCACTTCCTCAACAAAGTTCGGGAAGCCGTGGCCGCGTACAAGTACTGCGTCATCGTCGTCGGCGAGGGCATCAAGAACAAGGAAGGCAAGGAAATCGGTGCGGATGAAACCAAGCGCGACGCCTTCGGTCATGCCGTGCTCGCGGGCGCGGCCTGGAAACTCAAGGAATTGATCGAAGCCGCGCTTCAGACCAAGACCCGCACCGTGCTGCTCGGCTATGCCCAGCGCGCCGCCGCCCACTGCGCCAGCCTGACCGACGTGACCGAGGCGGCCGCCTGTGGCGAAGCGGCCGTGCGCGCCGCCGTGTCCGGTCAGAGCGGTTACATGGTGAAGCTCATCCGCGAATCCAGCGCCCCCTACAAGTGGAGCACCGCGCTTCACGACTTGCGCGAAGTGGCGAACGTCGAGCACTTCGTCCCGCGCGAGTGGATCAGCGAAGATGGCTTCATGACCAACGAGCAGTTCCTCGAGTATGCTTCTCCGTTGATCGCGGGCGAGGTGCGGGCGCCGATGGAAAACGGCCTGCCCAAGTACGTGGTGCTCGAAGGCTTACCGGTGGAGAAGAAACTCGCCCCGCGGGCCTGACCGGCTGCGCACAACGGCGCTCGACAGAAGCCGCAGGCCATTCGCCTGCGGCTTTGCGCTTCCGTCTCCCCGCATGGACTGCCGGAGACGATGCCTCGAACCCGACTTCGTCAGCTACGTGGACAGGTGCCTAACCTCACCGCTAGAGGATCAACGGCGCTGAGGCGGTGCCGCTGTCCGCGAAAGGCTCACCTCCCCAAAGCAAGAACAGCACAAGCGGCTCTGGACAGCCATTGGGTCCGGTTTCGAGGCCTCACTCCCGTTCAACCCCTCGCAGACGGTTTTCAGAGCAGCCTGAAAACCAGCCAGATGCGCCGACTTCAGCCCGGAATTCCCAGACGATATTCTCACTTTTATTCTGACTTTCGGAATCCGGGTTCAGGGGAAAGCGTCGGAAGCCTTGATTTTATTGGGAATCCTTTGAGTTGGAGCGGGTGAAGGGAATCGAACCCTCGTCTCAGGCTTGGGAAGCCCACGTTCTACCATTGAACCACACCCGCAAAACGATGGTTGTGAGTAACACTCGCCCGCCGCTGAGGCAAGTCTGAACTCCCGACGCTGCACACGAACGCGCTTTAATGCCGGAAATGGCGTAGGCCGGTGAAGGTCATGGCCATACCTCGCTCGTCGGCCGCGGCGATGACTTCGGCGTCGCGCATCGAGCCGCCGGGCTGGATGGCGGCGGTGGCGCCGGCAGTGGCGGCCGCGACCAGACCGTCGGCGAACGGGAAGAAAGCGTCGCTGCATACCACGCTGCCCTGCAACGACAACCCCGCCTCGCCGGCTTTCCACACCGCGATCCGGCTGGCATCGACGCGGCTCATCTGGCCCGCGCCGACACCGAGGGTGCGGTCGGTCGTGGCATAAACGATGGCGTTGGATTTGACGTGCTTGACCACACGCCAGCCGAACAGCATGGCGCGCAGTTCCGGTTCGGACGGCGCCCGGCGCGTGACAATCTTGAGGTCGCCGGCGGCAAGTGGTCGGAGGTCGCGTTCCTGCCACAGAAACGAGTCCGCGCCGACGCTGCGGGCTTCCCAGGTCGCCGCCTGGCGCGGATCGCGCCGCAGTCGCATGAGCCGCAGGTTTTTCTTCTTCTGCAGCATCGCGAGCGCGTCGGGTTCGAAGTCCGGAGCGACGATGACTTCGCTGAAAATCTCGGCGATGGCTTCGGCGCACGCGGCGTCCAAGGCGCGGTTGACCGCGATGATTCCGCCGAACGGCGCCTGGCGGTCGGTGGCGAACGCCTTGTCCCACGCTTCGCGCAAGGTCGCGCCCTGGCCGACCCCGCAGGGATTGGTGTGCTTGAGAATGGCGAGCGTGGGCGGGTCGCCGGTGAACTCGGCGAGGAGTGCCGCCGCCGCGGTGAGATCGAGAATGTTGTTGTACGAAAGTTCCTTGCCGTGGAGTTGCTGGAAGTACTCGCCGAAACGGCCGTACAGCGCGGCGGCCTGGTGCGGGTTTTCGCCGTAACGGAGGGTCTGTACCAAAGGCGCACTCAACTCAAGCGCCGGGGGTGCCTTGGCCGGGGCGGACTGACCCTCCGCCGCGGCGAAGAACCGGGGCAGTTGGGCGGCGATCGCGGCGTCGTAACCGGCCGTGCGCGCATAGACCTTCGCCGCCAACCGGCGACGCAAAGCAAGGGTGGTCGCGCCCGTGGCCGTGATTTGCGCGGCCACTTCGGCGTAGTCCGCGGGATCGGTCACCACGGTTACGAACTCGTGATTCTTCGCGGCACTGCGGAGCATGGCGGGGCCGCCGATGTCGATGTTCTCGATGACCTCGGCCAGCGCGACGCCCGGCTTGGCCACCGTCGCCTCGAACGGATAAAGGTTCACCACCACCAGGTCGATGGGCTGAAGGTTGTGTTTCGCAACGGCGGCTTCGTGCTCGGCGTTGCCTCGAATGTACAGCAGGCCGCCGTGGACGCGTGGGTGCAACGTTTTCACACGGCCGTCCAACATCTCGGGGAAGCCCGTGAAGTCGCCCAACTCGATGATCTTCAGACCCGCCTCGCGCAACGCACGAGCGGTGCCGCCGGTGGAGAGCAATTCCACGCCCTTGGCGGCGAGCGCTTGGGCAAAAGGCACGAGGCCGGTCTTGTCAAAAACGGAGAGGAGCGCGCGTTGAATCGTCGGCACGCGGGCCTTTTCGCCGGTCGGCGGTGAGGCGTCAACGGCGAACTTCCGGCTTGGCGCGTCGCGCCTCAAGCGGTGGCGTAAGCGTAAACCGAGAAGGTTTAGGTCTCCGGGCCGCTGTTGATGACGATGGCGCGCGCGCGGGGTCCAATGACGGGCGTGCGCAACACGAACGTGCCGTAACCCCCAGCCGGCTGGCCGCTGGCGGCGGTCAGTGCCTTGGGAACCGCGCCGCGCTCAGCGGCAGCCTCGAGGTTCGCCAGACCGGTGGCGCCCGCCTTGCCGGGATACTCGAACACGATTTCCAGAAACACGTTGTCCATCGCCCGGTTGGTGGGGTGCTTTGCCACGAGCCAGTAGTTCACATAGCGATAACCGTCCACGTCGTGCGCGACGCCGGAGTCATGATTGGCCCCCGGACCGACGGTGACGTTTTCGAAGACGGTGATGGATTTGCCCTTGATCGGAGAGCAGGTGCAGGTGCACTTCAAGGGCTTTAGGGGAAGCAGGGGCTTGGGCCGTTTGGCGGTGGTGACTTTTGGCATGGGTGTCGGAGTTGTTGGTTGCACGCGGGACAGACAGCCATCGGTGATGGCCCGCCCGACTGTACCTAGTGTCTGGCCGGAAACGCGTGTTTTTTGAAGTGGCGCGGGACGCGGGGGGGGCCGCGGACGCGATCGGCGACGGTTTTTGCGCCAGGCACTGTCCAAACCACCAAAATCCTCAACGCCAGTGACA
>JAKANS010000107.1 GCA_021823625.1 bacterium
TTGTAGGCATAACTGCCAGCCCGATACTCCGGGGTGTGGAGGACAAGCTGGTTCTCCACAGGATACAACCCCAGTCCGAAACGCTGGTCTTCCCAGGCGGAATCAACTGTACCGAACACGTATTGTGAGTGAGGAGATTTCCTGGCAAGCGCGCTGGGACAGATCCAACTCCGCTCACGTCCCCCCGACTCGTGGAGAAACCACGTCAACAAGGTAGTTCCAAAGGCGCCGGGGGCTTCGTCAATAGCGAGCCTGCAGCTCAGCGTGGTCTGTCGCTCGTTGTTCAGACACTGGATCGCCCTGGCCTTCTCCTTCGCCCGCGAGAGCGCCGGCAGGAGCAGCGCCGCCAGAATCGCGATGATCGCGATAACGACCAGCAGTTCGATCAGTGTGAAACCTCGCCAACGCCGGGCAGGTAGCAACGTTCGCTTGACCGTCTTCATGGCCGGAGTCCGGATTTGTCGAGTACGACGCTCCGCCCCCTGGCTCAATCTGTCAACGGCACCCAGCGGTCCGGACCCAAACGGGCACAGCGCAGCTTGTTGACGGTGCGCCGCCGCCCGTTAAGTGACGGCGGAGTTTGCGGGGGTTGAGTCAGGCCGTGCCCACCGCCTCGGAGAAGGAAATGACGGCCCGGCTGGAATCCGCTCGACCAATCGCGGGACCAACACCAGCCCACGGCATGGCCACGGAGCCCGGACGGTAACCCGGTCCGCGCCGGGTTCGTCCGGCGCGCGGGAAGAGGCGGTCGCGGCTTACTGCAGCGGCTTCCACTTGAGGTGCTTGAACCGCTCGTAAACCCAGCGGAAATCGCGGTTCTTCGCGTTGCCGCCCTGCCAGTAAAAACTCTGCTTGCCGTTGGCCGAGTCGGTCGCCGCCTTGATCGTGGTCGCTTCCAGCCATTTGTGCGGTTCGGCGTGGCCATCGGCGAAGGCGAACGTGCTGGTGTCGCCGTGAAACACGGCAAACGGGTCCACCCAACCGGGCGGATTCACGTCCAGCACCCAGGTGCCGTTGTTGTAGTCGCGCGGATCCGCTTCTTCGATGAAGACCATCGCCTGCGTCGGTTCCACGATGCCGGAGTGCTTCTTGTAGGGGTCCACGCCGGACCACATGCCGCCGTTCATGCCGTCGGCCTTCGAATAGCTGTCGTAAGCCCAGCCTTTGCCGGGCCGCAGCCGTTTGGTGCGCAAATCGCCGGGGCAATGGTAGGCGCCTGCGCTGCCGCAGTACTGGTACAGCGGCGACTTCTCCAGGCCGGTCTGCACGCGCTTCATCGCCTCGGTCAGCGACAAGCCCACGGTGAAGTTCGGTCCGGGGCTGGGACCGATCCAGTACCCGCCGGCATACAAGTCCGGCAGCCCCTTCTCGTTCGTGTAAACGATCGTGTCGCGGTTGTCGTCGGCGTACATGACCCACGCCAGGCCAAGCTGCTTCAGGTTGCCGAGGCAGGCGGCGCCGGTGGCCTTGAGCTTCGCCTTGGACAAGGCCGGCAACAACATGCCCGCCAGGATGGCGATGATGGCGATGACCACCAGCAGTTCGATGAGGGTAAATCCCCGCCCACGCCGGGCGGGCGACAAAGGTTGCGCGGTTAGCTTCATGGGCTGAGTCGGGATTAGTCTGGGAAGAAGCATGGCTTCGCCGCCCAATTTGTCAACCACGGTCCGACGGCACGAAATCAGAGACCCGAAAATCCATATCCGGATTCGAACGCGAGCGCGACCGGGTTGGAGTGTGACCTGCCCGGGCGCCTGGCCCGAACGGCATCGGTGTCATTTCCGTCGTCTCAAAGCCGGCATCAAGGCACGACCAGCCGGAAGAACTGCTGTTGCACCGCCGGCAAGGTGAGTTGCGCCACGCCGCCGAACTGTTCAATGCCTTCACTGACCGGCACCCATCTAGTCTGGGCACCGGCCAACGCTTCCGTCACCTCGAGTTGGACCGCCGGCAAGGCGGTCCAGTTCAGCGTCACCGCCCCGCGAAAGGCAACCACGCCCAAGTGAAGCGAGTCGGGCGTGACCCGCGCGGGCGGAGCGACCATGACCGGCGGGGTCACAACCGCAGTCGAGCGCACGCCCTGCCCATCGAATGCAGCCAGTTGATAGGTGTAATCCACACCCGGCTGTGCAGTCGCGTCGAGGTAGGTGTCGCCCGCCGTGGCGCCGATCAGCTCCGCCGCCGGGCTTCCGGTGCGGGTCCGCCAAATCCAATAGCGCAAGGCATCCGGCGCCGCGGACTGGGTCCATCGCAACCGCAGACCGCCCGGTTCCGGCGTCACCTCCAGTTCTTGCGGCGCCGCCAGACCACCGAGCCGGGCCTCCAATTGGTTGTTGGCCTCGTCGCTTTCCGGCACCGCGTTGGCCGCGTCCGCCACGACGTAGATCGTGCGTGTGGACCGGTCGGCCGGCGTGTAGGTAGCCGTCACCGGCACGACTTCGCCGAAGCCCAGCGGCCCGCGCACCGTCTGCGTGGCAAACGGCACGGCGTCGCGCACCGGTTGGCGATCGTAAAAATTCACGGCCAGCGACTCGGCCCCCAGCGGTTTGAGGCCGGCATTCGTCAATCGGGCGGAGATTTGCACCGGCACACCTGGATCGGGATGCGCCGTTGAAAAGACCAAGCCGGACTCGTCGAAAGTCAAATCCACGGCCCAGGCGCGCGTTTCCTGCAGCAACTGCGGGTCCGCCGCCATGTTGGCCGGGTCCCGCGTTTCCCAGAACAACAGCGGTTCGCCGGTGACCGGATTCAACTCAGCGGCAATTTGCCAGTTCAAGCGGTCATCAGAGGTCAGCCGGCCCAGGGTCCAACGCGGCGCGCCGGTCCCCCAATCCGCCACCGCGGCGGCCACATCCCCGGACGGCCGCATGCCTGTGGGCGTGCCGAAACTGCGGAAAACCACCAGCGCGTGGTTGTCTGGCGTGACGCGCAGAGACGGTCGCTCGGCCAGCGTTTGCTCGCCGACCGGCTGATCGGTCCAGCCGCGCTCGGTCCGGCGGGCCACATGCAGTGCGCTCAACAGACCGTCGCCGGTGAGATGCCCGCCAGTCAGCGAGTTCACGGGCGGCACCACGAAGGCCACCACGGGTTGGTCGCCAGCGTCAAAATCGAGCGAGGGCGTCCAAGGCGCGGCGGGCAGCGAAGGGAGGGCTTCCGGCGCCGACCAGGAACTCCGTCCCAGCGTGCTGATGACCAGGCTGCGGTCGTCCGGTGTGCCGAGGTCGCCGTCAGGATCGCGCACCCAAACCGCATTGGGTTGGCCGCGGCGGTCATACCGAACCGTGGGTTGGAGGTCGAACGCGATGGAGGCGGGGTCCACGCGCTGGGGCGCGCTCCAGATGCCGGCGGTCAGCCGCGAGTAATACAGGGCCAGCGACCGCTGGCCGCCGGGCACGGGCGGTTGTTCGCGGAGCCAGACCAGTGTGGCGTCGTCCGCGGCCGGGTTGGATGCCAGCGCCGGGCGGACATTCAGCTCCAGCCCTTCGGTGAGCACCACGGGCGGTTGCCACGTGCCGGAGATGGCCAGCCGGGGATGACCAGCCAGATCTCGCGGGCGGGCGAAGAAAATGGAATCCCAGACCGACATGACGACCCCCACCACGCCGCCAACAACCTCGCAACCGAAATCAAGCAAAGTGCCGATGCTATCGCACACGCTGTGGGGTTCCGGTCCGGCCAGGCCGGCTGCGCGGCGTCCGCCTTGGGGGTTGGGGCGCACCCACACCGCGACGGCGCGGCGCGCATCCAGAAAGGCCACGTGCGGCTCCCAGCCGGCAAACTCGTCGCCGGCGATCGGCTGGGGCGGCGTCCACGATGCGCCATCGTACACGCTATAGACCGGCGCCGTCCGCTGCACCACGCCGTTCACCGAGATGTAGTTTTCCCACACCGCGAGGGCAAAGCCGGCCGGGCTGAAGGCGATCGAGGCATGCCGCGGGGGCGCGAAGGCCAGAGAGGCATCGCCCGCCATGAGCGCGATTTGCTGTGCGGTGGGGCACTGGCCGATTTTGATCGGATCGAACAAATTCGCCGACTTGTCGAAGCCCAGACCGCAGCAGATCAGCGCCAGGTTGGCCTTTCCGCTCAACGTCAGGCAGAGCCCGTCCCAGTACACCGGCGGCGCATGGGCCGCATCCAGGATGATCGGCGTGGCAAGGGTGGCTGAAGGTTTGATGTTGGCGGTGGCCTCGCAGATCGCCGCTTCCACATCGGCGCCGACCGGCAGCGAGACGTTCAGCGCTGGCGTCACGCTCGCGCCGACGTTCAGATCTGGATGCACAGTGGCATCGAGGGAGACCTGTCCGTCGAGGCAGAGGACGATGCCCACCTGGCCGTTGAACTTCAGGCCGCAGAGGTCGATCGGGCTGGGCAGCGCCGCCCCCCAAATGGGCACGCACTGGCCGCCGGGCAGAGGCACCGTCCACGGCGGCAGACTGTACGTGGCGTCCGGCAGGCTCGCTCCGGTGAGGTTCAGGGCGCGTTGCTCGTTGATGACCGGTATGTCCAGCAGCGTGAGTTGGGCGGTCGCCGCCGCCTGGCCCGACCAGCCGCCATAAGTGTAAAAGCGCTCGGTCAAGCCGATGCCCAGGTTGAACGTGTTCTGCACCGTCTTGAACTTCAGGTCGATCGGGTCGTCGAACAACGGCGTTCCCAGACCGGGAATGCCGCCCGGCAAAGTGCCCTTGAACTCGTAACGCAACTGGTAGAAGTCCTCGCGCGTGACCTTCAACTGCGGGTTCAGGACATTGCCCGCGTACCAGCGATTGCCGAGGTCCACCACGTCCACGGGGAATTCCCAGTGCCCGACTTCGGTAAAGAAGGTGCTGATCGCGACGATGGACAACGTGAGCTTGCCCGGCGGCAGTTCCAGCGAATTGAAGTCCGCGGTGAACGCAGAAAAGTCGAACGGACTCTGGTTGAAAACGAGGGTGGGCGAACTCGCGGGCGCGCTGGCCACGATCTGACCGCCTTTTTTGAGCGCGAAGCCGATAATCAAGGGCGCGTCCGTCGGCAGCAGCACCCGCTGCACGCGCGCCCAAAACCGCACGTTCACCGGCGCCAGGCCCTTGCCTTTAAGCGACACCAACCGGGCAAACGGCGTGTCGAACCACTCGCCCACCTCGGCCGGTTGGGTTCCTGAGAAAGACCCGCCGGGCAGGGCGATGGCTCCGGCGCCCACCAAATACACCGGCGGGAAATTCAGCGCCGCCGGCACCGGCTTTGCCACCAAGTTCACCGACGCGCCTGCCGGCAGATCCTCCGATGCCGGTGGGTAACCATCCAACACCGTCTGCACCACATACCGGCTTGGCGGCAACCCGGAGAAGGCAAAGCGACCGGAGTTGTCCGTGACCGTCTCGGCGACGGTAAGCCCCGCGGCGTCCAACAACCGCACAGTCGTACCGGCACCCACACCGGCGCCAGCGGCGTCCTCCACCGTGCCCGCAATACCGGCCGGCGCGGGCCGTGTCACTTCGAAGTCCGCGAACGCCAGCGCGTCCACGGCCCCGCCCACGGGCAAGACGCCAATCTGCGCCGCGCCGGGAGTGGCACCCGCCGGCACTTGAGCCGACACGGCGAACGCGCCGGTTGAATCCGCGGTGCCGGCGGCGAAGGGCCGGAGCACTCCCGCCTGTTCCCAGTAGAAACGGAGATCAGTCTGGCCTGGCGGCACTTCACCCCGGAGGCGCACGGTGGAGGCGGGAGGGCCGGTGACTGGTTCGGGGACCAGTGAGATGGCGGCCGAGGCGCTCGAATAAAGGCCCAAGGCCACTAGCAGGCTGGGGGCACTAATCGGTCTCATAAGGGTTGCACGGCGAGCGGAACGCCAGGCAACCGGCACGTCAAGCCTATTTTTCGCCTGTTTTTTTCGTTTGCGGTTCAAGTAATGGACCCAGACCCGAAATCTGCGACCCGCGGCCCGAAGCCAGGCCCTGGCCTGATCAAGGAACCGGGATGTCCGCGCGGCGCTCCTGCCACGTCCGCGTGCGCATGTCGCCGAGCCAGGGGGCGGGATATTTGCGGTCGAGGTGCAATTCGGCAAATGCAAGTGGATTCTGGGAAGTCGCCTCGGCCATAACTTCCCCAACCGGATCGAGCACGAACGTCTTCATGTCGTAGCTGGAGGTGACGAGGAAGACGTGGTTCTCGATGGCGCGGGCCCTGGCCAGGGTTTCGTTGCCGCCCCAGATCGGCAGCAGAATCAACTCGGCGCCTTGCGCGGCCAGCGCGCGGGCCGGTTCTGGAAACTGCACGTCCCAGCAGACCATCAGCCCGATGCGGCCGAAGTCCGTGTCGAACACGGGGTATTCGTTGCCGTGGGTGAGGCCGATCTCCCATTCCTCGCGCGGCAGGTGGGTCTTGCGATACCGCCCCGCGAGTTCGCCGTCCCGGCCGATCAGCACGGCTGTGTTGTACACGACCGCACCCACCCGCTCATAGACGCCCGCGACGATGTAGGTGTGCAGGCGCCGGGCCAGTTCGCCCAAGCGCTGCGTGGTGGGACCGGGCACGGATTCGCTCACCTCGACATCGCTCCGGCCGGTGCCGACCACGGTGATGCCTTCCGGCAGACAGACGATGTCCGGCTTCAGCGGCGCGGCGTCTTGTATGCAACGGCAAAACTGAGCGACGCTTTCCGCGGACGCGGTGTTGGCGGGGCGATGCTTGATGGTGACCACGCGCACGACGCGGTCCGGCGGGTTCGGTTCCTCGGCGAACGTCACATCGTCCCACCAAACGCGGCCTTTCGCCGTGAACCCCAGGCAAAGCCACACCTCGGCGCTCGCCGCCTTGGAGGGCGCGGTCGCGAGGTATTCCGTCCGCGTCCAGTCGCCTTCGCGGCGCGGGCTGCCGGCGTAATCGGGCGGAGCCACGCTTTGGCCGACGGCGTCCAGCCAGCCCAGTCGCGCGATGACCGAGCGGCGCTCAAAAGCGACGCCTTGCGCGCGATACCAGGCGGTGAAGCGGTAAGTATGCCCCGCTTGAATACCGGCAAGGGTTTGTCGCCACGCGCCGAACGCCGCGACGTTGCCGCCGCTGTCGATGGCGAGCGCTCCCGGCGCGCTGCGGCCCACAGCCGGTTCGAACGCGAAGTGCGGCCGGATTTCGTCGCGCGGCGCCCACGGCTGCCAACCGCCCGGCATCGCCAGGGCCGCAGTGGAGGGTTTCACTTTGTCGGTCGCTGTATCGGCTGGCCAAGCCGTGCCAGCGGAGACAGCGATCGACAAGAATACCAGCGCCTTGGCGGTCCTGGTCCAAACGAGTGATTGGGTCTTCATGAAATTGAGTTCGTTCCGGTCTGGCGCTCGCGCTGGTCGCACGCCCGGTCGATTCGGCCTTTCTTGTTTCAGACCGAAGGCCGAATGGCTAGGCTGAAGTGCGACCGAGATGAACGCCACAGCCGCGCAACTAACCGCACCGCCCGAGGCCAGGAGCTTCCCGCGCCTCGCCGTGGTACGGCAGCGCTTCCCCGCTTCGCCGCGGATCGACGTGACCCGCACGATCACGGACCAGCTCGCGCCCATCGCCAGCGGACTGCGGCCCGGCGCCCGCGTCGCCGTGGGCGTGGGCAGCCGCGGAATCGCGAACCTGCAGGCGATTGTCCGCGCCGTGCTGGAGGTGCTTCGAAAAGCCGGCGCTGCTCCATTCATCCTGCCGGCGATGGGCAGCCACGGCGGCGGCACCGCCGAAGGCCAGACCGCATTGCTGGCGGACTACGGCGTCACCGAAGCCGCGCTGGGCGTCCCGATCCGGGCGGCGATGGACGTGGAAGCCATCGGCGAATTGCCGGACGCCCACCCGATCGTGTGCAGCGCCGAAGCGTTGCGCGCGGACGCGGTCCTCGTCATCAACCGCATCAAGCCGCACACCGACTTCGGCGGGCGGCTGGGCAGCGGCTTGTTGAAGATGCTCGTCGTCGGCCTGGGCAAACGCGTCGGCGCGGCGAACTTCCACGCGGCCTCAGCGGCGCTCGGCTACGAACGTGAGTTGCGCGCTGCCGCGAGCGTGGTTGCCAACCGCCTGCCAGTGCTGGCGGGCGTGGCCATCGTCGAAGATCAACGGCACCAGACTGCGCGCATCGAAGTGGTGCAACCGGAGGAGTTGACCGAGCGCGAAGAAGCCTTGTGCGCGGAGGCCGCCCGACTGATGCCGCGCCTGCCGTTTGCGGAGGTCGATCTCCTGATCGTGGATCGGATGGGCAAGAACATCAGTGGCACTGGCATGGACCCCGCGGTGATCGGGCGCATGATCCACGGCTACTCGCTGGCCGGCGACGCCGAGCGGCGCCACCCGCACGTCTGGCGGCTGTTCGTGCGCGACCTCACGCCCGAAAGCCACGGCAACGCCATTGGTCTCGGCCTGGCCGATTTCACCACCACGCGCCTCGTGCAAGCGATGGACCGTGGCGTCACCGTCACCAACTCGCTGACCGCACTTTCGCTGCAAGGCGCGAAGGTGCCGATTTACTTCGACACTGACCGCGAGGCCATCGCCGCGGCGCTCGGATCGCTGGGCCGGACCGACACGAGCACGACGCGCGTGGTACGGATCGCCGACACGCTCTCGGTGGAAACGCTGTTGGCGTCCGAGGCCTTGCTGGCGGAGATGCGCGGCAACTCAGACCTCGAAGTGTTGAGCCAGGCGCAGCCTTTGGTTTTCGACGCCGGTGGAAATCTGCCGCCGCTCGCAGAGTCAATACTGGGGCGTTAGGCCAGCGCCGGGTCCACTTCCTCCGGCCGCCAGAGCCAGCGGCCTTCCATGCCGCCGGCGACGACCAGTGTCTGGCCCGTGAGATGGCCGGCGAGCTTGTCCGAGGCGAGAAAAACGACGGCGTTCGCGACGTCCTCCGGGCGCGCCAGCTTCGGCAAGGCCATCGTCGCCGTCACGCGCCGGACCGTTGTAGTGTCGTCCAACTTGTAGGCCGTGCGTGGAATTAGAGTCCAGCCAGGGCAAACGCAGTTCACACGTCCGCCGCAGTAATCCGCGGTGTTCGGCGCCAGCCGGACGATTTCGTTCTTGAGCGTGCGGGTCAGGCCGAACGCCACCGCCGCCTTCGCCGACGCGTAATCCGCGTGGCCGGCCTCGCCAAAAACGGCGGCGGTCGAGCCGATCAACACGGCGTTGCCGCGCCGTTGGTCACGGACCAGTCGGAAGAATTCGCGCAGGCAGAGGAAAGCCGACGTGAGCACGGTCTCGAGGGTGGCCTGCCATTGGCCCAGCGACAAGTCGTGGAGCGGGATGTCACGGTTTTCCCACGCGCCGGCATTGGCCACCAGCACGTCCACGCGGCCGAAGCGTTTCCGCGCCGCGGCAAACATCTTTTTGACGGCGGCCTCGCGCCGCAGGTCAGCCGCAAGCACGAGCGATTCCGTGCCCGCCAGTTCCTTGGCCAGCGCACTGGCTCGCGTCTTGTGGCGGTTTGCGTGCAACACCAGACGCACGCCTTCCGCGGCGAAGGCCCGGGCAATCGCGGAGCCGATGCCACCCGAGGCGCCGGTGATCAGAACGACTTGGTCGCGCAGCGCGGTTTCCATGCGCCGCAGTCTGCCGGCGGGTCGGCGAATTGGCGAGCCGCCGCGAGTGGCCAGCCCGCTTGGTAAGGCCGCGCCCGCAGGCTAAAACGTTTCAAGGGCTCTTGGGCCGCACGTCCAGACAGACGAGGTCACCGCGCGCGTTGCGGCAATAGATCAACCGGTTGGCCAGCACCGGCACGGTCCAGCACTTGCCGCCGAGCACCTGCGTGCGGGAGATCGGCTTGAAGCCGGCGGGGCTGGCGTCGGCCACGATCAGTTCGCCGTTGCCGGTGAGCACGATCAACTTACCGCCCGCCGCCGTGAGGCCGCCGTTGGGGAGATTCGGCTCAGTCCACTTTACCTGGCCGGTGGCGAACTCGACGCACTTGAGTTCGTTGCCTTTGGTGGCGTCGCCGTGAAAGCCGTACAGGTGACCGTTCACCAACACCGGGGTGCTGATGTGCTGCCAGAAATCTTTGCACTGCCAAACCGGCTTGGGATCGGCGGGTCTCAGGTCGAACAAGGTGCCGGGTTGGCCGAAGGACGAAACGAACAGGAGATTTCGGTACACCACCGCGTCGGGCACGCTCATGTCATAACTGGTCTTCCAAGGATGGCGCCACAAGACCACGCCCGCGTTCGGACCGTCCGCGCCGACGGCGATCAAGTCCCGGTGGCTCAGAAAGCAATAGGCGTGCTTGCCGGCCACGGTCACTGGCAGCGGCGAGGCGTATGCGCCCGGACCTTTGTCGGCGCACCAGAGCAACTCGCCGGTGATCTTGTGGACCGCCAGGCCGGCGCCGCCGGCGTTCAGGACCAGTTGTTCGCCCACGACCGTCGGCGAACTGGCGAATCCCCATTCGGGGCGTTTCACGCCGAAGTCGGTGACGAGGTGCTTCTGCCACAACATCTGGCCGCTGACCGCCCGAAAACAGAGGAGCAACCCCTCCTTGCTGAGGGTATAGACGCGGTCCAGGTTCACTGTGGGCGTGGCGTTGGGGCCGCCTTCGTAAAGGTTCGGGTCCAGTTTGCACGGATAGCTGTATTTCCAAAGCACATGGCCCCGTTCGGCGTCGAAGGCCCAGACCGTGTCCGTGTTATTGGAATTGCCGAGTGTGAACAGGCGCCCGGCCTTGATCGCCACCGCGCAGAAGCCGGTGCTCACGTTCGCCGTCCACAACCGGCGCGGGCCTTCCCGGGGCCACGCCGCCACCCACCCGGTTTCCGGAGAAACGCCGTTGAAGTACGCCCCACGCCAGCGCGGCCAGTCCTCGGCCCGAAGCCCAGCCACGCTGACTGCGAGCAGCCCCAAACCCAATATCGCGATACGCATAACGCCGCGCATCGAAGCCTGAAACTGGCCACATTGCAACTCGCGGAGTAAAGCGGGTCGCGCCGTTGCCGGTGGCGGACACGGTCGCCTTGACGGCTTGAGCGTGGCGGAGTTGACCAGACCGCCGGGCCGGCTTTTGCCAACGATCCTCCCAGTGCCTCGCCGTCGTCACGAGGAATTGGGTCGCCGGATCGAAGCAAAAATGGGCGCCAAGTGCGGGCACATCAACGTGGCTACGTGGCGTTCCGACCGCGGTCGTTCCGGCGGCAGATCGTCCGTTGTCAGCAAAGGATGCTCAGAAATTGGCAATTCATGTGAAGCCATACTTTTGGATCGTGATACGTTGGGCGCGCGCCGGAAGCAGGTCGCGCTCCCAACCCGAGGCGCGTCTTTCCCCGGCCCAGACACGCTGTTATGAGCATCACTGCCGCGCCCCCGAAGGCTGCCTCCGTGGCGAAACCGCCGGAGCATCCCAGTGGCGACAAGCGCTTCAAAATCCTCGAGGTCTTCATCAAGCGCCAGCAGCAGCGCCAGGATTCGCTCATCGAGGTGCTCCACAAAGCCCAGGAACTCTTTGGCTACCTGGACGACGACCTGCTGCTGTTCGTCGCCCACGGCTTGCGCCTGCCGCCGAGCCGCGTCTATGGCGTAGCGACCTTTTACCACTACTTCAAGCTCAAGCCGCAGGGGGCGCATACCTGTGTCGTTTGCATGGGCACCGCCTGTTATGTGAAAGGGGCCAGCCGCGTGGTCCAAGCGCTCGAACAGGCGGCCGGCGTCAAGGCCGGCGAAACCACGCCGGACGGCACGCTCTCGCTGCTGACCGCCCGCTGCATCGGCGCCTGCGGCCTCGCCCCGGCCGTCGTGTACGACGACGCGGTCGCCGCCCGGCAAACTCCGGAATCCGCCCTCGAGCGCGTGAAAGGATGGCTGGATCATGGTCCTCGCTGAACTCGTCGAAATCAAAGAACGCGAGCTGGCCGCCCGCAAAAAGGCGCTCATCACCTGCTGCCTGGCCGCCGGCTGCATGTCGTCGGACGGCAAGCTGGTCAAGGAAGCGCTGGACCGCGCCGTGAAGGACGCCGGTCTCGAATCCGAGGTGGAGGTGCGCGGCGTCGGCTGCCTGCGCCTGTGCTGCGAAGGCCCGCTGGTAATGATCGATCCGCCGGGCGCGCTTTATCAGAAGGTGACGCTGGCCGATGCCGAATCGTTGGTGGGCACGCTCAAAGGCGGGACCACTTCGGTTCAGCGCGGTGACCCGGCCAGCGCGTTCTTCGCGAAACAGATGTCCATCGTCCTCGCGAACAGCGGCATCGTGGATCCGGAGCGGATCGAGTCCTACATCGCCCGCGACGGCTACTTTGCCTTGCGCAATGTGCTGCGCGAGCTCTCGCCAGCCGAGGTCGTCAGCGAAATCACTCGGAGCGGCTTGCGCGGCCGCGGGGGCGCCGGCTACCCGACCGGTCTCAAATGGGCCACCGTGGCCAAGACCGAAAGCCCGAAGAAGTTCATCATCTGCAACGCCGATGAAGGCGACCCCGGCGCGTTCATGGACCGCAGCGTCCTCGAAAGCGATCCGCACCGCGTCATCGAGGGCATGATCATCGCCGCGTACGCGGTGGGCGCGGACCAGGGCTACATCTACGTTCGGGCCGAGTACCCGCTGGCAATCGCGCGCCTGCAGGTGGCAATCCGCCAGGCCAAGCAACACGGAATCCTCGGCAGCGGCATCTTCGAATCGCCGTTCCATTTCAACATCGACATCCGCATCGGGGCCGGCGCTTTTGTGTGCGGCGAGGAAACCGCGTTGATGGCCTCGGTCGAAGGCCGCCGCGGCCAGCCGCGTCCCCGCCCGCCCTTTCCGGCGGAGAGCGGCCTGTTCGGGAAACCCACGCTGATCAACAACGTGGAGACCTTTGCCAACGTGCCGCCGATCATCCTGAACGGCGCCGAATGGTTTGCTGGGATCGGCACGGAAAAGAGCAAGGGCACCAAGGTCTTTGCGCTGGCCGGGAAGGTGAAGAACACCGGGTTGATCGAAGTGCCGATGGGCATTCCGCTGCGCGAAATCGTCGAGCACATGGGCGGCGGCGCCCCGAGCGGCGCGCGGATCAAAGCGGTCCAGACCGGCGGGCCTTCCGGGGGGTGCATCCCCGCCGACCACCTGGACACGCCAGTGGATTACGAGTCGTTGACCAAGCTCGGTTCGATCATGGGTTCCGGCGGCATGATCGTGATGGACGAGAAGGACAACATGGTGGACGTCGCCCGGTTCTTCATGGAGTTCTGCATGGATGAATCGTGCGGCAAGTGCATTCCCTGCCGGGCCGGCACGGTGCAGATGCACAACCTGCTCGAAAAAATCATCGCCCGGAAGGCCACCGCCCGCGATCTCCAGAAACTCGAGGAACTTTGCGATCTGGTGAAGCACACCAGCCTCTGCGGCCTGGGCATGACCGCGCCCAACCCGGTGTTGAGCACGCTGCGGTTCTTCCGCCAGGAATACCTGGACCTGCTCGCGGTCGAAACGCAAAGGAAGACCAGCCCGCCGGCGGCACCCCCGGCGCCGGCTAACCCCGCTTAAGCCGGAAAGGAGACCCTTCTCATGGCGGCAAAAGTATTCACCATCGACGGCCAGCAAATCACCGCGACCGAGGGCCAGACCGTGCTCGACGCCGCACAAGACGCCGGCATTGCCATCCCCACGCTTTGCCACTTGGACGGCGTCATGGACGTGGGCGCCTGCCGGCTTTGCCTGGTGGAAATCGCCGGCCTCAACAAGCTCGTGCCGGCGTGCGTCACCAAGGTCACCGACGGCATGGTGGTCACCACCAACAGCGAGCGGCTGCAGCGCTACCGGCGGATGATCGTGGAACTCCTCTTCACCGAGCGGAACCACATCTGCGCCGTGTGCGTCTCGAACGGCCATTGCGAATTGCAGAGCCTGGCGATGACGCTCGGCATGGACCACGTCCGCTACGATTACACGTTCCCGAAGTGTGCGGTGGACCCGACCCACCGGCTGTTCGGCATCGATCACAACCGGTGCGTCCTCTGCGGGCGTTGTGTGCGCGTCTGCTGGTACATCGAAGGCGCGGGCACCAAGAACTTTTCCGGCCGCGGCACCCAGTCGCGCATCGTCAGCGACCTCAACGCGCCGTGGGGCAATTCGCGGACCTGCACGAGCTGCGGCAAGTGCGTCCAGGCCTGCCCGACCGGGGCGCTCTTCAGCAAGGGCGCGGCCGTGGCCGAGATGGAAAAGGACCGCGGCAAACTCGAGTACATCGTCACGGCGAGGGAGAAAAAGCAATGGATCGTCTGAAATTCGCGACCGTCTGGCTCGGCGGCTGTTCCGGCTGCCACATGTCGTTCATGGACCTTGACGAGTGGCTGTTCGACCTCGCCCAGGTGGCGGACGTGGTCTTCAGCCCCGTCGTGGACACCAAGGAATACCCGGAGGGCGTCGATGTCTGCCTCGTGGAAGGCGCGGTGGCCAACGAGGACAACCTCGAGATGATCCT
The DNA here is from genome assembly GCA_021823625.1 of bacterium. Taxonomy (GTDB): domain Bacteria; phylum Verrucomicrobiota; class Verrucomicrobiia; order Limisphaerales; family J093; genus DSVZ01. The sequence goes on from JAKANS010000107.1 coordinate 14,370, forward strand.
GCAGGTGCGCCGGCGCACGAAAGTGCTCGTGGCGTTTGGCGACTGCGCCATCACCGGCAACGTGACCGCCATGCGCAATCCGCTCGGCAAGCCCGAGCTAGTGCTCGAACGCGCCTACCTGGATCCCTCGAATCTCCGCCCGCGCATCCCGCAGGAGGCCGGCATCATTCCGGCCCTGCTACCCCGCGTGCTGCCCATCCAAGAGGTCGTGCCGATGGATCATTATCTTCCGGGCTGTCCGCCGCCGGCGGCGCGCATCAAGGCGTTCTTGCAGGAACTCATCGCGGGCAGGACGCCCCAACTGAACGGCTGCAACATCAGCTTCGGATGAGGAAGCTATCCGCATGGCTGCTGGCTTTGGGAGCCGTGATCGTCTGCCTGAGTTGCTGGGCGATGGTCCATATCACGGAAACGTCGCTGCATGACCAGAGAATCCCAGGCCCTGCCATCACGAACTTGGTCACGAGTGCTGGTGGCTGGATACTGGCGGTCCCCGTGCCCTGGCTGATCTGGGCGGCAAAGATGAATTTGAGCCGGGTGGTCAAGTCGGACGAATTCCTCTTGTTCTCCTCTTCCTTGCTGCTCGCACTCGCCGTCTTGGCTTGCGCGTCAGGCATTGCAGTCTTGCTACCGCTCATACCCTTTAAGGCCTGAACATGCCCAAATGGATTAAAATCGACCCCGTGACCCGCATCGAGGGGCACGCGAAAATCACGATTCGACTCGATGACAACGGCAACGTGGCCGACGCGCACTTCCACGTCACCGAGTTCCGCGGGTTCGAGAAATTCTGCGAAGGCCGGCCGTTCAGCGAAATGCCGGGCATCACGCCGCGCGTGTGCGGCATCTGCCCGGTCAGCCACCTGCTGGCCTCGGCCAAGGCGTGCGACGCCATCCTCGCGGTGAACATCCCGCCCACCGCGGCCAAACTGCGGCGGATCATGAACCTGGGCCAGATTGTGCAATCGCACGCGCTGAGCTTCTTCCACCTGAGCGCACCCGATTTGCTGCTCGGCTGGGATGCGCCGATCGACAAGCGCAACGTCTTTGGTTTGATGGCCGCCGATGCGGACCTCGCCCGCGCGGGCATCCGCCTGCGGCAGTTTGGGCAAACGGTCATCGAGGTGCTGGGCGGGCGCCGAATCCACCCGGCCTGGGCAGTGCCCGGCGGGGTGCGCGAGCCGTTGACGGCTGCGAATCGCGACCTCATCCGCGCCGGCCTTCCCGAGGCCAAGGCCACCACGCTCAAAGGCATCGAGATTTTCCGCAGCCTGCTCGCCAAGTACGAGACCGAGACCCAGGTGTTCGGCAACTTCCCCAGCCTGTTCATGGGCCTGGTGGCACCGGACGGGTCGTGGGAACACTACGGCGGGAAACTGCGGTTCGTGGACGGCAGCGGCAACGTGATCGCCGACCAGATCGACCCGGAACGCTACGCAGAGTACATCGGCGAGTCGGTCGAGCCTTCGTCGTATCTGAAGTCGCCGTACTACCGCCCGATGGGTTACCCGGCGGGGATGTACCGTGTCGGTCCGCTGGCGCGGTTGAACATCTGCCGGCGCATCGGCACGCCGCTGGCCGACGACGAACTGGTTAAGTTCAAGGCTCTGGGCTGGGGCGCCGTCACGTCGTCGTTCCTGTACCATTACGCGCGGTTGATTGAAATCCTCGGGTCGCTGGAGCACATCGAAAAACTGCTGGCCGAACCGGACATCCTCTCCGAGCGCCTCCGCGCCGACGCCGGCATCAACAAACTCCAAGGCGTCGGGGCCAGCGAAGCGCCGCGCGGCACGCTCTTCCACGATTACGAAGTGGACGACAACGGCCTGGTCAAGCGGGTCAACATGATCATCGCCACCGGACAGAACAACCTGGCGATGAACCGCACGATCACCCAGATCGCGCGCCATTACATCCAGGGGCCGGACATCCCCGAGCCGCTGCTCAACCGCGTCGAAGCCGGCATCCGCGCGTACGATCCGTGCTTGAGTTGCTCGACCCACGCCGATGGCCGCTTGGCCTTGCAAGTGACGCTCCGCGCGGCGAACGGCGAAATCCTGGACGAGGTGGGCCGGCTGTGAGTTGTACGGCGGGATCGGTCTCGCGGCGGAGCTTCGCTCAGCGCTGCATTTCCAGCAAACCGAGCCGCCAGGGAATGCCGCCGTAGCCCGGCCCTCGATATTCGGCGTCGCTCGCCCCTTGAAACAAGAACCGCACGTTGGCGGGATCGACCTCCATGAACTCATCCACCCCGGCGCGCAACAATTCCCCGTGGCTGATGTTCGCCGTCCACGCGGTGTCCTGCGCGACATTCGCCGCGGCGGCAAAGGGCCTTTCCGCTGTGTCCGCCAAACCTCGCCACGGCCCGTCGAGCCGGTCTGCCAGGTAAGCCTTGTAGTAACGCCGCCCGCCACCTTGGGCTTCGATGATCGTCAGGAAGCGGTCGAGGCCTTTCAGTTTGTAAGTGTGCGAAGCCTCGAAGATGTCGCCTTCGAGCGCCAACCGTGGCTCCGACCAGCCGAGCGGGAAATCGCTTTTCCGTGCGTCCCGCCGCCACATGTGCCCGTCCAGCGAGGTGTAAAACAGGTGGGCGTTTGCCTCATCGCAAATCACCCAAAAATCCAGCCACTTGGGCTTGGCCGGCGCGTTCGTCACCATCGGTGCCGGGCGGCTCCACGAATGCGGGTCCGCGAGGTTGGTGGTGGTCGAGAAGAACGGGCCGAACGCCGGCATTCGATTGCTGTCCGCGAGCTGGTAGATCAAGTACCACCGTTGTTGCGGCGTGAAGAAGAAGACTTGCGGCGCGCAGTAATACTGGTTGTGCAAGGCGAGGTCGTGCCGGGGCGCCGCGTTGGCCTCCGACCAGTCGCGGAACGCCAGGTAGTCAATCCCGACCTGGCCGGACTTCTGGCGCCGCGTGGCGAACAAGTGCCACTGCCCGTCGTGGAACACCACGCTCGGGTCTTTGAGTGCGACGTGCGGGTCCGCCGCGGTGCGGACCGGACCGGGATCGATCAGCGGTCCCGACGCCTTCCACGCGAATCGCCCATCAGCGAACGCCCGCCAAGGCGTGTCGGCAGCATGGCCGGCAAACGGCCACGCCGCACCGACCAGCGCCAGACAGATGGCGGTTACGAGTCGCATGGTAGCCTCCAGCAAACCGGCTCGCGGCAACTCAGCCGGGCGTGGACTGACCTGGCGCCTTGGCGGCCGCCGGCGGATTGGCGCCGGCACGCCCGCGAACGGCGCCGGCCGAAACCGCCGGGCGCCGGTGCCTCCGGGCGAAGGCCAGCAGCAATTCCGCTTTGGTTCGAACTTTGACGATCTCAGCGTTCATGCCTCTAAAAACAGCATTCCCTGTGCCGCAAAAGCGCCCGCGCCAGGGCGGCTATTACCCCTCGCTGGCCGCGCCGGACCGGCCGGCCAACTCGAAACCCAGTTGCTGCGCCAACCGCTGTGATCGAATGCCGTAGAAGCCCGCCAGCGCGCACACTTTCACGGCCAACGCCTCGCGGTCGCCCGGCTCCCCGCGCTTCGCCGCCGCGATCATCAGGTTCTTCGCCGTGTGTTCTGTGGCGATGAACTCGAAGACCTTGGCTTCGTAGCCGGCCCATTCGAGCAGCGCGGCCCGCAACGCGTCGGTGACAAACTCAGCCTGCCGCTCGCGCAGAATTCCGTGTTTGAGCGCGCCGCTGAGCGGCGGCGGGGGGCGCAGTTGCGGCCGCAACTCTTTGTGACAGCACGGCGCCACCAGAATGAGCGAGGCCCCGGCCTGGATGCCTTTGGCGATGGCGTCGTCCGTCGCCGTGTCACACGCGTGCAAAGCCACCAGCACGTCCACGCGCTCCAAACCGGTGCTGGCGATGGTGCCGGGTTCGAACCGCAGGCCGCCGAAGTCCTCCGACGTCGCCACGCGGTTGCAGAGTTCGACCAAGTCTCCGCGCGCCTCGACGCCGCGAACCTCCAGCGGTTGCCAACCAGCACGGCGCAACCAGTCGAAAGCCGCGAAGGTCAGGTAGCCTTTGCCACACCCCATGTCCACCAGCGTCAAGGCGCGGTCCGGTCGCGGCGACAGATTGGCCAGACTGTGCTGGAGGATCTCGACGAATTTGTCGATCTGGCGAAATTTCGCAGCCATGCCTTCGCGCACACGACCGCCGGGGTTGGTCACGCCCAACCCGCGCAGCCACGGAGCGGCGGGATCGATGAGGCGCGCCTTGGCGCGGTCGTGCGCGGTCGTCGCCGGAGCGCCGTGACGGGCCGGGCGTTTCACCAGCCGCGGTTCGCCACTGCCCGGAAGTTGGAGTTCCCACTCGGCCTCGGTCGTGAACAGGTGTGCGCTCCCAAAATCATGGCTCAACGCGCGCGCCACCAGTTCGATCGCTTCAGCGAGCGGCAGGTTCTTGGTAATGTCCTTTGTCGCGTGCCGAAACACGAACGCCAGCCGCGCGCCAGCGCGCAGATCGACCGGGCGTGCAAACACGTTCCGGAGCGAGCTGTCGGCGCCGCGGTGGGCGCCCAACGTCAACTTCACGAGCGTGCCATGCTCCCAAGCCTGACGCAGCCGGGTGAGCCATTCATCGAGGGCGGCGGACATTCGACCGGCGGAACCTAGCGGAAACCACGCGGACGGGCACGGTTAATCGGCCCGGCCGGCCGGCGCGTTTTCCGATGCCCAAGCCGGGTGCGAGCGTGGTAGTCTGCCGCCATGAACCGCCGCCACTTCGTCGAGCTTGCCGCCGCATCCTCCGCCGCGCTCGCCACCGGTTGCATCACGCCGCTGTCTTCGCGCTGGCACCTGTGGCAATCGACTTCTTCGATCCACTTCAAGTCGCTCCCGCTCGAGCAAGCCTGCGAACGCATCGCCGGCCTGGGCTTTACTGATCAGTCCTTAGCATAGGCTACACTTGGGGCGCCAAAAAAGGAGCGCACCAGCTTGGCATTGGCCTTGATGGCTGATCGATCGCCCGCGACCCGTTCCTTGAGCGACTCGTTCTGCTTGAGT
>JAKANS010000108.1 GCA_021823625.1 bacterium
CGTGGCCACGAACAACTCGGACTGTTTGGGGGTGCGTCGACCCAGCGCCATAATGAAGTTCCTCGTTGGACGCTCTCCCCTTTTAAATGTTCACTCCCCCGGGCGACTTTTTTGACGGGCTGTTAGGCTGGCAGATTCTGGAAGAAGCGTGGTCGCAAGGGGGGTGCGAGGATGCTAGTGCATCCAGGGAGCGAGTGGGGCGGTTCCTCCGCTCCCTGATGCGCCAGCGCTTGGTCTGGGGGGCGGTGGCCGTGCTGGGAGGGTACGCGACTTATTTCTTGGTGATGTACGCAGCGACGGGTAACCCTTGGGAGGGTTTCGAAGCCCAGTGTTTCTACCCCAATAAGCCTTCGGTGGCGAACATTTTGAATGTGCCGGGATTCCTGAACGCGTTCTTCCATGTCGGGGAGCTCCATGGAGCGACCGATTCGGCGATCGACCGGGCGCTGTTCGTGGTTTTCCTCGCCACGCTTCCGGCCATGTGGCGCCTGGACCACCGTTACTTCTGGTGGGGAATTGGCGCTGGATTGATCCCCGCGATGTCCAACTGGTTCTTTTCCTACAATCGATTCATCGAGTTGTGCTTCCCGGTCTTCATTGTTCTGGGACACTGGCTGGGACGGAAGGAGCGATCCTGGTATTTCTGGTATTACGTGGTATTGGCGAGTGTCCTTCAGGCCGTGTTTGTGATTCGGTATATCAACTTCCACTGGGCGGGGTGAGAAGCCGGAGCGAGAAGTTGGGGGTTGGAAGTTAGAAGCCAGGAGTAGGAAGTCAGGAGCAAATTAGAGGAATCGTGAGATGGAACGGAAGGCAACAGGCGGAGCCGAGCAGGCCCAGGCCCATGAACGGCAGTGCCACCAGAAGTTCCAGAAAACCGAAGCAGGCAGTGTTCATAGTCGTTTCGATCAAGTTCAGGTCCGAGACTGCGGATACCAGACGCGATCGCGGGTGCGCGGACAATTATACCGTCGCGGCGGGTTTGTACGTCGGCTCCGGCAGCGCCATCTCATGCGCGTTGCCGCTTCGGTTGCAGGCTTTCCGAAACGTCTTGACCGCAGGATTGTAATCCGCTACACCGCACTGGCGGAATGGTATGTGAAGCGAAACTTCCAACCGAGTCAGGCTCTCAGGCTCTCAGGCTCTCAGGCGTGTTTGCTCATCCGGGAGCGGACTCGCCGGCGCTGGCCCACGGCCGAGGTGCGGACCGATTGGCCCGATCAAGAGCCACGGATTCGGCGACGCCGACGCGGAAGGGTCAAGTGTCAACATTTGTGGAGGTGGCCAGTGAACCAGGAAGTCAATGGACCAAAGAAACGCCGCCTGACACAGCGAGAGCAACACGTACTTGAGCTGGCCGCCCAGGGCAAGACCGACAAAGAGATCGCCGATCTGCTCGACATCAGCCCGCACACGGTGAACAACTACTGGCGGCGTGTCTTCAATAAGCTCCGGGTGCACAGCAGAGCGGCGGCCACAGGCATCGGCCGCGCCTCCCGCCAAGCGCGTGGCTTAAACAAGTCACTTGGCTGAACGTTTGGAGCGTGCTATTAAGACCGGTGGAAATGCACACAGCCCGCTGCCAGCAGAACGAAAAGCGATCGCCTACCGGGGGCCAGCGGTGTGTTCGTGGTACGCAAATGAAGATTGCGCCAACCGATCGCCCGGACCTGAGGCTGGGGAGTGCCGGTTCAACGGGAGCCCTGTGGATTGCGCCGTGCGCGCGTTCTGCGCGGCCGTGGAGCGTAGCCGTGCTGGCCCTTCTGCTTCTGCACTTCCCTGGCGTTCGCGCCGCAGCCGCAGCCTTGGACCTAAACGCGTGGGTCAAGGAACGTCCGCGGATCCGCGAGTTGGTGGCGCGCCGGACCCAGGCCAACGGCAGCGTTAATTATCTGCTTCTCGTGGCCGACGGCTCCAACTACGTGGTGAAGATGGCGCCAACCGAGAAACTACTCCGCGCCAGAGTCCTCACGCCGGAGGTCGATGTCACCGGCCGTTGCGGCGATGAACTGTGGGTGGTACGCGGTCGAATCCCGGAATTGCGCTTCCTGCGCGAAAAGGACCGCGCTTCTGGCGACACGAATTTCGTTGGTTCAACGCTGACGCTGAACTTCGGCGCGTCACGGCTGGGACTTGCCTTCCTCTATTTCGGAACCGAACCGTTGCCGCAGCAGCGCCAGCCGCTGCTTACCGCCAGTGGCTTCGAATGGCGCAGCCGAGAGCTGACCACGCAAGTTGCGGTCGAGAAGTGCGAGAACCAGACCGATCGGCTCACCTATAGCCTCGCCGGAATTATGAAAGGGGATAGGATAGGTGGCGGAGAAAACAAGTTCCGTGTCTGCGGCGAACTCGAGGCCGGCTCGTTCATTCCATTACGCTACGCGGTGTATGACTTGAATACTCCGGCAAATGCTCTAATCAGTACGGTGGAGCGCATCTCGCTGACATTGGCTGACTCGCCTCTCCCGTTGCGGCTATTCCGGCCTGAGCCGTATGTACTGGAGGGGTTCCCTGTAGTGATGCGGCTAGAGGGTGGACAACTGGTCTCATTTTCTGCGAGCCGCGACGACTGGCGGAAGATTGTTTTGTTCGGTTGGGTGTTCCCATACCGGCTGGTCAAGTGGAGCGTAATTACTTTGGTCGCCGCCATCACGGTGGTGGCGGCGATCCGCGTGAAAAACAGAACAAAACGGAGTTAACCTATGCGATCAGTGCATTACATGCGGAACGGTCTAATGTTGGTGATGACCATGGGTTGGGCTGCTGGGCCGTCCAACGCCGAAAGCGTGTGCTTTCATATCAGCACGTTGCTGCCGTGTAGCGCCAACCCCCCGCAACAATCGGAGTGCGACTGGGGGAATGGATGGACAAAGGATGGGCCTTGGGCTGAGTACTATGTAGTTCAAAAAACGCCTCTCTCGCAAGGCTCAGGCTCGTACGTTACTACGCGCAAATGCCGTCGGTTTTACATTATGTCCAAACCCGGTGAGATTGACCAATACTGTTACGGCGGTTCGTACGGCGTCAACTATAGCTTTGTGAACGGCCCATGCATAGCAGGCGGGAGTCTCCCGTAAGACCCAGTATTTCGCCACTGCAGGAAAAGAACCTCGCCGCAGGTGGCTCGCAACCCTCCGCGGAACCGCATCGCGGGACGGGCGACGATGCCGGTTGCGCCCAGCGACGACAACTGGGCAACTGTGATTCGCGGGACGCGCCAGCTACGACGGTTCGTTGCGTTCGGCATCGTGTGACACCTGCAGGCCTGAAGTGATATGCGGCTACTTGACGGAGCGAATGTGCGGCGCCACTCGGCACCAAGGCGAGTGGCGTCCCTCATTCTATTCACTACTGCCGGCTTGAAAGTGACCAGCTTGGTTGCGGGTGGCCAAGCAGTGCTGCTTTCGCCGGACCCAGTATTGGATATTCCCACTTGGCTCATGCTCCTCGTGATCGGTGCGGTGGAATTCGCCATGGCTGCACTGCTGGTTGGGACCTGGTGCGACGACGAAACGGTTGGCACTCTCCTCCTTTGGTTTATAATGTGCTCGGTGTTTTATCGAATTGGTCATAGTGTCGGTTCGAATGAGCTGTGTCCGTGTCTTGGCCTGCTGCCAAAAGTGTTGTTCTGGAGCACGCAGGCAACCAATCTCGTCACCTTGAGTCTGCTCGCGGTCTTGGCGCTTACAGGATTCATTTTACTCAGAAATGGACGGCGGCTATCTCCGTGAAGTGAAGAGTGGTGCGCGGGCGCTATCGGCATCTGCGCGCGCATCTCCTGTCCGTGCGAGCCTCCTCGTGGGTGGCTTGCTCGCGCTGGGGATCTTTCTATGGCACTCGGTCTGCGGCGCGTTCGGTTGCTTTTCTAATTCGGGAGACGAAGGCATGGAGGTCAACAAGGCGCTGCTGGTGGCGTCTGGGCATCATCTTTACGCCGAGATTTGGAATGACCAGCCGCCGTTGTACACCCTGTTTCTCAGCGCGTTGTTCGATTCTGGAATGGTCGAGATGCTGTGGCTGAGACGCGCAAACTGTATTTTTACTGTTTTCCTGTTCGTCGCCACGTGTGCTGTTGGTGGAATGCTGGGGCTGTCGGTCGCGGAGTTGCTGTCTGCGGGCGGCTTCCTGACGACGAGTTTCGCATTTCTACCGTGTTCGGCGTCCGCGACGCTTGAGATTCCCGCATTGTCATTGGGGATGCTGGGAACATGGGGGCTGCTTCTCGCAATTAGTCGATCATCGATCGTCTGGGGCGTAGTGGCAGGGAGCCTGTTTGGAGTCGCGGCAATGTTGAAGTTGACTGGACTTAGCGTTCTTCCACTGGCCGGAGGATTTGTAGCCGTAGCCTGGCTGGCTCGCCAACCACGCTGTGTTTGCGTTTCCGCAGCGGCTCTGTTTGCCTCTGCCGTGACGGCTGTGGTGATCTGGTGGAGCTGCACGGGGGGCGCCTCTTGGCACTACCTGGTTTTCACTCATTTCGCAGGATATCCGGCAGTGGATGCAGAAGCTAGCGCGGCCTACCGTTTCCGATGGACATGGTTCTCGTCGCAGCCTTTCTTCACGGTAGCCGCAGCCATTGGGGGAATCTATCTAGCGCTTTCGTCACGGAAGTGGACCGCGGCACTGGTCGGTGTCTGGGCTACTTCCATCCTGCTGGCTTTCGCGGCTCACTTCCCCTGGTGGAATTACTATTCCATACATCTAAGTATTCCAATGGCTTTACTAGCCGGGGTTGGCCTCGTCGGCGGTATCCGGTGGATCATTAGTACGCGGGGCGGTGGTGCGCTCCAAGCAGGTTTCAAGCTGCTGGCGGCGGCATTAGCGGCCGCGGGCGTTTGGGAATGGGGTGAAGCATTCGCGGCCGAGGCCGCACGAGTGCGGGCGGAGGGACCCTGGCAGGACAATCCAATCGTTCAGTGCGTACGTAAACATGTCCCTAACGCCCACGGACAACGAACGATGCTTCAGTTGGTACCGGATCCTTACGCCGCGTATTGCCGGCTTCAGCCGCTGCCCTGGTATGCCGTCATGCCCCTCAAAAGGTATTGGATCGGCGACCTCACCGATGACGAATTGGCAGAGCACATCCGGGCGCAGAAAGCGGATGTGCTGATCGCGCCGGCTTTGGACAGGGCTCGGCCGACACTGGTCGAGGCGATCCGCGTGAGCTATCAACCCTTGTGCGGCGATGAGGACATAGGGGTATGGGTACCGCGAACCCAATGAATCGTTCAGCGAGGCCGTTCATGCATACTCACACCGGCAGCAGCGGGCGCGTGTCCGGCGCGAACGGGCTGGGCCGAGAGGCGGCGTTCACGTTGATCGAGCTGCTCGTCGTTATTGCCGTCATCGCTGTCCTGCTGGGCATTTTGCTGCCCGCGTTAGCTCGCAGCAAGGCGGCCGCCCAGAAGACGAAGTGTCTCTCGAATCTCCGCCAGATGGGAGTCGCGTTCGAACTGTATAGCACAGATAATCAACAGCGGTTCCCCTTGAACTATGACGGCTTGGCCGGAAGGCAGATGGTGCCCAATTGGGCGTACGGAAACATGGCCGACCTGGTCGATCGCCGCGATTACGAGTCACTGCTAAGTCCGGCGCGCACGTTGTTGGCCCCGTATCTCCAAGAACCTCGGCTCTATAAATGTCCATCAGACCGAACGGACGCGGTGCGAAGCGTCTCCTTGAACTGCCGGGTGAACCCCGTGCGTCTAAAGGACGAGCCCCGCTGGCTCTGGGGAGCGGGCACAAACTACCCGGTCTTCCGGCGCCCCACGGACATGCTGTGGCCAAGCATGACTTTCACCGTCTTGGACGAGGAAGAAGCGACGATCAATGACGGCTACTTTGCCGTTGACCTGAGCAACACCGGGGAGCCGACCGGCGAAGGAACGCCGATTCCGCTCGTGATCATCGATTTCCCCGGACAGCGCCACTCAAGAAGTGCCGGCGTGGCGTTTGGCGATGGGCATGTGGAAGTCGTGCGCTGGAAGGACGCCTTGATCGGTGCGGAGACACGATTTCCCGGCTTACGCGTGGATCCATCGAGTTTCGATGGCAGGTGGCTCCACGAACATGCGGTGGGGCAAAGCATCGTCGTACGGTGAATATCCGTCGGCTTGGGTATCAGGCAAACGCGAAGGGGATTGCACAAGACTCCGCAAGGGACCGCTGCGCTGATGTGCAAAGGCGGGTGGTCAAAGAGTGATAATTGCTGTCGTCCAGAATATTATGCACATGGCGCGGCTGCCCCAGTTCGCCCGGTTCTGCCTGGTAGGCGGGAGCGGGGTGATCGTGGACATGATAGTGCTCCATGCGCTCGCGGTCGGGCTGGGCTGGAACGTCAGCCTCAGCAAGGTGTGTGCGGCCGAAACGGCCCTGCCAAGCAACTTCCTTTGGAACGAGGTGTGGACATTTCGGGAGGCGGGCGGAGGCGAGGTGAAGATGGGGTGCGTCTGGGGTCGGCTCGGGCGGTTTCACGCCATCTGCGGGGCCGGGATCGGGCTGGCGGTGCTGGGGCTGCACCTGTTCCACACCGGGCTGGGATTCAACCTGTACCTGGCCAATCTGCTCGCGATCGGGCTGGTCACGCTGTGGAACTTCGGGCTGAACGCACGATTCAACTGGCGGGGCACCGGGAGGCGCTAGCGCGGCAGCGGCGTTTTCGATCTGGTTCCTGTTCGCGACTGAGGAGGGCAAACCCGGAGGCGCACTTCTGACGTGTGCCACACGTTGGCGATTTGTCCGCGTTCCCACGCCGCCACCTGCGTTGCCGACGCTTCAACCGCTTCAGCCGCTTTGGTTGTGGCGTTGACGGGCGTCGCGCCGGCCTTCTATTGTCTGCCCGCAAGAGCGCCTTGCCCCCCTCCGGGGCGGGGCTTTTCGTGTTCGCGTTCGATAGCGCTGTTATGGCCAATACCATTCTCGTGGGCGCCCAGTGGGGCGACGAAGGCAAGGGCAAGATCATCGACGTGCTCGCCGAGCGGTCGGACCTCATCGTCCGCACCGCGGGTGGCAACAACGCCGGGCATACCGTGTTTATCGGCCCGAAGAAGTTCGTCCTGCACCTGGTGCCGTCCGGAATCCTCTGGCCCGGCAAGCAGTGCGTCATTGGCAACGGCGTGGTCATCGATCCGGTGAGTCTGGTGGACGAGATCGACGGCCTGATCAAATTGGGCGTCAAGGTGGATGGCAACTTGTTCATCAGCGAGACCGCCCATCTGGTGATGCCGTATCACCGGCTCCTCGACGAGCAGCGCGAGTTGCGCAAAGGCAAGAACAAGCTCGGCACCACCAAGCGCGGTATCGGACCGGCCTACGGCGACAAGGCCGCGCGCGCGGGCCTGCGCATGGTCGATCTGGCCAATCCCGAACGCTTCGAGGCCTTGTTACACTTGCGCATCAAGGAAAACAACGAGGTGCTCAAGGCGCTGGGGGCCAAACCGCTTTCTTTTGCCAAGGTTCACGCCGCCTACCGCGCCGCCGGTGACCGGCTCGCGCCGTTCATCGCCTCCACCACGGTGCTGCTCCACGAAGCGACCCGCCGGGGCGACGAGGTGTTGTTCGAAGGCGCGCAAGGCACGTTCCTCGACATCGATCACGGCACCTATCCTTTCGTCACCTCGTCGAACACCACGGCCGGCGGCGCCTGCACCGGTTCGGGCGTGCCGCCGAACCGCATCGACCGCGTGGTGGGCGTGATGAAGGCGTACACGACGCGCGTCGGCGAAGGACCGTTGCCGACGGAGAACGCCGAGATCGGCGACCTGTTGCACGCGATGGGCCGCGAATTCGGGGCGACCACCGGGCGCGCGCGGCGTTGTGGCTGGGCCGACAGCGTGGTCACGCGGCACGCCGCGATGGTCAATGGCATCGACGACCTCGCCGTCACGAACGTCGATGGCCTCGACACCGTCGAGACGATCAAGGTGGGGATTGGCTACCGGCGTGGGCAGGAGCGCTACGAATACGTGCCGAGCGACATTCAAGTGCTGGCGGAGTGCGTGCCGGTCTATGCGGAGTTCCCCGGCTGGCGCACGCCCACGCACGGGATCAAGGAATGGAAGAAACTCCCGCTCAAGTGCCGGAACTACCTTAAGGCGCTGGCCGGGTTGAGCGACTCGAAATTGAAGATCGTGTCGGTGGGGCCGGCGCGGGACCAGACGATTTTTGTATAGCCAGACGCCGGCGGTCTGGCCGCCAATTCAAGCGCGGCATGAGCGCTCCCACCCCCCATTTGAGTCCGGCTGCGTTGGCGAACCTGCCCACGCACGTGGCCATCATCATGGACGGCAACGGGCGTTGGGCCAAACAACGGCATCTGCCGCGTGTTGAAGGCCACCGCGTCGGCGCCGAGTCGGTGCGCGCGATCGTCCGGGCCGCCGGCGAACTGGGTATCAAGTACCTCACGCTTTACGCCTTCTCGGTCGAGAACTGGAGCCGGCCGCAGGACGAGGTGGACACGCTGATGAAGTACTTGGCGCGCTATCTCAAAAACGAAATCGGCGAACTCAACCGCAACAACGTTCGGCTCGAGGCGATCGGCCAGATCTACCGCCTGCCGGAATTCGTGCAGGACCAGTTGCGGAAAACCCAGGCCGCCCTGGCAAAAAACAACGGCCTGACGCTGATCCTGGCGCTCAGCTACGGCGGGCGGACCGAAATCGTGGAGGCGGTCCGCGACATCGCCCGGAAGGTCAAGGCGGGACTGATCGAGCCGGAGGAGATCAACGAACTGGCGGTGGCCCAGCATTTGTACACTCACGCCTACCCGGACCCCGACCTGCTGATCCGCACCAGCGGGGAATTACGCGTGAGCAATTTCCTGCTTTGGCAGATCTCGTACGCCGAGTTCGTGGTGACGCCGACGTGCTGGCCGGATTTTCGCAAACCGCAGCTCTACGAGGCGCTTGAGGAATACACGCGCCGGCACCGGCGGTTCGGTGGGGTCTGAGCGGCGGCGGGCCGCGGCGGAGTTTGCGCTCGCCGCGCGATGACGGCTCCGCATACTCCGCGCGGCGGCATGGTTTCATTCCTGTTCAAACTGCTTCACTGGGCGCGACCCTACCGGTTCCGGTTGGCGATGGGCATTCTCCTGGGGGTGGCGGCGGGGCTGAACGAGGCGCTGCTGGTGCTCGCAGTGTATTTCGTTTTCGCCGTCATTTTTCCCCAAACCGGTGCCCAGGAAATCCAGCACGCACTCGACCGCCTGGCCGCTTACCTGCCGGACCTGGCCCGGTTCCTGGGCGAGCGCGTCAAGGAGTTTGCCATTACCCCCAACCTCGGCACTGTCGTGCTGGTGGTCTCCATCATCCCGACGGTGATGGCGTTGCGCGGCATAGTGAATTACCTGCACACTTATCTGCTGCAATGGGTCGCAGTCCGCGTGGTGGCCGATTTTCGGGGCAAATTGCTCGAGCACCTCATCCACCTGCCGCTGAGTTTCCACAGCAAGACCAGCACCGGCGAACTGATGTCCCGGCTGGCGAATGACGTTTCCACGCTCCACGCCGCGCTGGCGGATTCGCTGGTGTCGTTGATCAAAGACCCGGTGGCGCTGGTCGCCTTCGCGATTTACCAGATCACGCAGCAGCCACGGTTGACGCTGCTTTCGCTCCTGGTTTTCCCCGTATGCCTGGTGCCGGTGATCGTTTACACGCGCAAGATTCGGAAGTCATCCGAGGCAATCCAGAACGAAAACGCGGCGGTCTTTCAAGGCATCCAGGAAGCGCTGAGCGGCGTGCGCATCGTGAAGGCCTACAACCTCGACCCGGTGGTGGCCGAGCAGTACCGGCGCAACACGAACCGGTACATCAGCCAGTTCATGCGCATCTGCCGCGCCAGCGAACTGCCCGGACCGATGATCGAGTTCTTCGGCATGGTGGGCGCGGCCGTCCTGCTCGCGTTCATCGCGATGGACCCGAAGCAAGGCACCAGCGCCGCGGCCTTCATGGCGTTCCTGTCCGCCATCATGCTCATGTACGCGCGGATCAAGTCCGTCATCCGCGTCTCGAATCGCCTCGTGCAGGCGCGCGCGGCCAGCCTGCGCGTGTTCGAACTGCTCGACACCGTCTCCGAACTGCCCGAGCCGGCGTACCCGCTGCCGTTGCACGCCGCCGGGCAGGACCTTCATTTCGAGAATCTGGACTTCGACTACGGCGACAAGCCGGTGCTGCGCGGCATCAACCTCACGGTGAAGGCCGGCCAACTGGTCGCCCTCGTCGGGGCCAGCGGCTCCGGCAAAACCACCATCACCAACCTGCTGCTGCGGTTCTATGATCCGAAAAGCGGGAGCATTCGCATCGGCGAGCGCGACCTGCGCGAAGTCTCATCCAAGGAACTGCGCCGCCAGATCGCGGTGGTGACGCAGGAAACGATCCTCTTCAACGACACCATCCGGCGGAATATTGAACTGGGCCGCCCCGGCGCGAGCGCGGCTGAAATCGAGGCTGCGGCCCGCCACGCTCACGCGCACGGGTTCATCCTGGAAAAGCCGGCCGGCTACGACACCGTGATCGGCGAGCGCGGCGTGAACTTATCCGGCGGGCAACGCCAGCGGCTCGCGATCGCCCGCGCAATCTTGCGGGACGCACCCATCCTGGTCTTGGACGAAGCGACCAGTGCGCTCGACACCGAATCCGAGCGGCTGGTGCAGGCCGCGCTCGACGAGTTGATGCAAGGCCGCACCACAATCTGCGTCGCCCACCGGTTGTCCACGATCGTGAACGCCGACCGCATCGTGGTTCTGGCTGAAGGCCGGATCGTGGAGACTGGCCGCCACGAGGAGTTGCTACGTTGCGACGGCCACTACCGGCGCCTCTACGAACTCCAGTTCCAGAATGGAGCGGTGAAGGCTGCGGTTTGACCGCTCGTGAGACCAGCGGCGGCAAGCTGCCGCGGCCCGGTTGGTTCAACTCACGGCTGGAGCTTCCACTCGTTACCGACCAGGCGGGCGACCATGTCTTGCGGGTTGTCGCCAGGCATGATTTCGACCTTGAGCACGACTTCGCTGTCTGATCGCGGCTCGGAGCTGATCAGACGGTAACCGGGGATGATGCCCGTCCCTTCCCAGAACTTCGCTTCGTCCTGGCGTTCCATCTCCCGCAGCATTTCCTGACTGCCCCGGTCGTCCAGCACACGCAACAGCGTGTTGGTGTCGCGGTTTTGTATGGCCCAGAAGAACGATTGCAGCGCCGCCTCCGGCGTGGCTTGTCCGACGAACTGCGCGTCTTGGCGGCGCACGTAACCGGGCGGCAAGGCAATTTGCGCTCCGACGGCGTTGGTGCCCTTCACGCCGGCACGGGCCCGCAACGCCTGGTTCTCGGCCTTCACGCCGGCGAGTTCCCGCTGTCGCTCGCGTAAACGGGTGACTTCGCCGCGCAACCGGAGCAGTTCAAGTTTGTCCTTCTCGCTCAACTGGCTCGTTGCCGGCGCAGGTTTAACCACCGGCTGCGTGGCTGCGGTGGCGTGGGCTTGTTCGAGGTCAGCGCGTTGGCGTTCGAGGTCCGCCAGGCGGGAGTGCTGTTGAAACGCGGCGAGGCCGCCCACCAGGGCAGCCACGCCGGCGACGAAGGCAACAAGGTTTCGGGCGTTCATTGGGGTGGTTCGGTGGGTGCCGCGTCGGGCTGAGCTGGAGCCGGCACCAGGCCATAGCGTTTCATCATCTCCGGGTCCATCTGCCCCGGTTGGACGGCTCCAGTCGGCGCGGGCTGGGCGGGCATCTGCGGCTGCTCTAACATGAGCTTGCCGTCGCGTTGGATGAACCACTCCGGATGCGTCTTGGCCAGGCTGGACTGCACACTGCCGTCCGCGAGGCAGACGTGACCGTGGATGGGACAGCGAAACACCACCCTTTGCGGTTCGGTTTCCGAGCCGGACGGCGCGAGAAACTCGTAACTCACGTTCGCCATTGTGAACGAGCCCCAGTCGGCCGCCGGCTGCCGCGCGGTGTCGGCCGGGCAGACCAGTACCTTGGGCGTGAAGAGCTCGTTCGACATTGAGGTGAAGTTTGGCGGCAACACGTCACCATTGTCGGTGGCCCACATACGCGCGGCCAGACCGAGCTGCTTCAGGTTGTTGATGCACGCGATGCTTTGCGCTTTTTCCTTGGCGTTGGCGAGTTGTTCGAGTGCTTCCGCGGAAACGCCCAGCGCAGCGGCGGTTTGGGTCTTCAAGCGTGCGTTTTCCGTGCGGAGCGCTTCGAGGACGGCGATCTCGGTCGAGAGTTGCTGCGCCGTCGCCCGCAGACTGGCCAACTCAGCCGCTCCATCCGGCATCGGGACGGTCGAGACTCCGCGCGTTTCGGCGGCGGGCGCGGCTGCCACCCGGACGTCCGCCTCTTGTTGCAGCGCCGCAATCACCTGGCGGAGCTGGTTGATCTCGCTTTGCTGGGACGCGTAAACCACCACCGCGGCGACGGCCAGCGCGCAGGTGGCCAGCGTGGGCCACCAGCGACTGAACCAGGCGCCGCCAAAGCTGCCGGCCTGGGCGCCGGTCTGGCCAGCGGCGGGAAGTTGGATTTGATCCACGAGCTGCCGCCGCAGACCTGGGTTGGGGCGCGGACGCAGCGCCTGGCGGAGCGTTTTCTCGATTTGTTCTTCGGAAGGATTCATGGCTTGCGACTGAGGTTGAGGGTGGAACTGGGACTGGTTTTTTCGGCCAGGCGCGCCTGCAACTGTTGCACGGCGGAGCGCAGCCGGTACTTCACGGTGCTGGCGGCAACGCCGAGGGCATCGGCGGTTTCCTCCAGCGTCAGGCCTTGGTAATGGTGCAAATGCACGGTGCTCCGGAGGTCGGGCTCGAGCCGGTCCACGGCGCCGTAAAGCGCCGCGGCGAGGTCGGCGTCGGCGGCCAGGCGGTCCGGCGTGTGGCGCGGATCGGGGCAGTCCTCCCACCATTCGTCGGGACGCGGCTCGAGACGGTGATTCGCCCGGCGCCAGTCCTGATAAACGTGGTGGGCGATGCCGTGCAGCCAGGAACTGACCGACGACCGCCCGGCGAAGCGCGGCAAGGCCGGCCACACGCGGGCGAAGGTCTTTTGGGTCAGGTCCGCGGCGTCGGCCTCGTTGCCGGCGAGCCGGCGCAGGAAGGCGAACAGCGCTTCATAGAAGCGATCCACGAGTTCCGTCGCCGCGCGCAACTCTCCGCGCTTCGCCGCCTCGACCAGTTGGGTTTCATCTGCGTTCATGGCCTGTCTGGGATTTAGTCGCAAGACAACGGTCGATTGGACAAAAGAATCTGCTCCAACGCACGCGCGGAATGCGCCGGCGGCGGGAAGGCGAAGTCTGGCTCGCTGCCTGGCGGGACAATCGCGGGGTGAAAGGAGGCTGGGCGCAGACGGGCGCTTGTTGCCAAGGGCACGGTGGCTTGGCTACGCTGCCCGCCCATTGACATGAGCGAAATCGCGTTGAAAGACACGGCTCGCACAAGCGAACCGGGCGGCATTCCCAAGGCCTACGAGCCGCAGGCGGTGGAAGACAAGTGGTACCAGTTCTGGTGCGAGCAGGGCTGTTTCACGGCCAATCCAGCGTCGTCCAAACCGGCGTATTCCATCGTCATCCCGCCGCCCAACGTCACCGGCATGCTCCACCTGGGCCACGTCCTGAACAACACCATCCAGGACATCCTTAGCCGCAAGGCGCGCCTGGACGGCAAGGAGGTGCTCTGGCTGCCGGGCACGGACCACGCCGGCATCGCCACACAGGCGGTCGTCGAGAAGGCCCTCCGCAAAGAGGGCAAGATGAAGCACCGCGACGACCTCGGCCGCGAGAAGTTCCTCGAACACGTCTGGGCCTGGAAGGAAAAGCACGGCGGCATCATCATCCAGCAACTCAAGAAACTCGGTTGCTCCTGCGACTGGACCCGCGAGCGTTTCACGATGGACCCGGAGTATTCGCGCTGCGTCCAGAAGGTCTTCGTCGAGCTCTACAAGAAGGACCTCATTTACCGCGGCAAACGCATGGTCAACTGGGATCCCGCCGCCCGTACCGCGCTCTCCGACGAGGAAGTCGAGATGACCGAAACGAAGGGGCACCTGTGGCACCTCAAGTATCCGTTGTTGGATGATGCCGGATGCCTGATGCCGGATCAGTTTGTGGTCGTGGCCACCACGCGGCCCGAGACGATGCTCGGCGACGAAGCGGTGGCGGTGAACCCGCAGGACGAGCGCTACACGAAGCTCATCGGACGCAAAGTGCTTTTGCCGCTCCAAAACAAACCCATCCCGATTATCGCGGATGATTTCGTGGATCCGCAGTTCGGCACCGGCTGCGTGAAGGTGACGCCCGCGCACGACCCAAACGACTACGCGATGGCCACGCGGCACAACCTGCCATTGACGGTGGTCATCGGCCCGGCCGGCAACATGACCGCGGCCGCGGGCGAGGATTTCGACGGCCTGGATCGCATGGAAGCCCGCGAGGCGGTGGTCGAGGAACTGACCGAACAAGGCTTGCTGCTCAAGGTCGAGGATTACGTCCACAACGTCGGCTACAGCCAGCGCAGCCATGTGCCTATCGAGCCGTATCTGAGCGAGCAGTGGTTCTTGAAGTATCCGAGTGTGGACAAGGCCACGCAATGCGTGGAACTGGGCGCAATCGCGGGCAAGACAGTACCGGTGGTGGAACTCGCCGGCAGGGAATTGGCCGGCACCGATCGCGCCGAACTGCGGGAATCCGCGATGAAGCTGGCCCGCGAACAAGGCTGGATCGGGAAGTCTTTTCGGAACGAAGACACCGGCTGGGATATTCTGGTCCGGCGCAAGAGCCTTTCACACGCGTTCAACAACCGCAGCCCTGTGGTCATTCAAGCCGCGGCCATGCTGCCGGAACTGATTCGGACGGCGATTCTTTGGCGTTCTGTGCCTCATGACCCGCCCCACCCACGCTTCAAGCGGGTGCATTACTTCATCGGGGCGCTGAAGCTGGCGGAGGAACTCTACTGCGTGCCCATCACCGTGAAGGAGTTGGCGGACGGACGGATGCTTTATGACTACAAAGCAAAAAAGGCAGCGCTCGGCGGTAAACCTCTGGTGGCGCATCTCCCGGAGGAGAAGTTGGGCAGCCAGCCTGCACCGAACGTTGCCGCAATCAACGTGGCTGACTTGCTGGCGGATGTCAACCCAGCCATCGGGGGCATGATCCGCTTCCACCCGGAGCGCTGGAGCAAGACTTACACGCACTGGATGACCAACATCAAAGACTGGTGCATCAGTCGCCAGCTTTGGTGGGGGCATCGCGTGCCGGTGTGGTACAGGAAATCCGAAACCCGAAATCCGAAATCCGAAATCGCTTCGGTGGACATCTGCTGCGGTATCGAGCCTCCGTCAGACCACGAGAACTGGGAGCAAGACCCCGACGTCCTCGACACCTGGTTCAGTTCCTGGCTCTGGCCGTTTGCCACGATGGGCTGGCCGGAGCAGACGCCCACGCTCAAGAAGTTCTATCCCACCACCGACCTCGTCACCGGGCCGGACATCATTTTCTTCTGGGTCGCGCGCATGATCGTGGCCGGCTACGAGTTCATGGGCGAGCCGCGGTTCGGCCTTCCGGATGCCTTGCCGTTCCGGAACGTCTATTTCACCGGCATCATCCGCGACAAGCTGGGCCGCAAGATGAGCAAGAGCCTCGGCAATTCGCCCGACCCGCTCGAACTCATCGCCCAATACGGCGCGGATGCCCTCCGGTTCGGCACCATGCGCAGCGCGCCGCTCGGCCAGGATGTGCTCTTCGACGAAAAGGACGTCGAGTTGGGCCGCAATTTCTGCAACAAGCTCTGGAACGCCTGCCGCTTCCGCCAAATGCAAGGGAGTGCCGGCGGCTCGCCGGCTGCCGCGAACGGCTCGTCCGAGGCTTTCGAAATGGAAGGCGAGATCGACCCCACGCTGCTGACCAGCGACGACAAGTGGATTCTCCTCCGCCTCGACCAGGCGATCCGCGAGATCGACACCGCCTTCGCCGACTACAAGTTCAGCGACGCCACCGCCACGCTCTACCGCTTTTTCTGGAGCGAGTATTGCGACTGGTACGTCGAGGCGAGCAAGGCGGCCTTGCAGGGCAGCGACGCGGCGCTCAAGGCGAATAAACTCGCGGTAATCGACTTCGTTTTGAGCCACACGCTGCGGCTTTTTCACCCCTTCTTGCCGTTCATCACCGAGGAACTTTGGCAGGGCATGGGCTTCAACCAAGACCTGCCCGAAGGCCAGGGTGGAAAGACGATCATGTTCGCGCACTGGCCCAAGCCGCTCGACGCCGACTTCAAGGAGCATTACGGCCTCGACGAATCGGCCGAGAAACTGGCGTCCGCCAAGTACGAGTTGGTCGGCCTGGGCCGGAACTTGCGTCGCGAGTTCAACCTGCCCGCGAACAAAAAGCTCCACTACGTCCTCAAACCGACCGGCAACCTGGCCGCCAGCGAGATCGAAGTCATCCGGCTCCTGCTCAACGCGGAAGCGGTCGAGGTCAACCCGGCTTTCGTGCCCGAAAAAGGAACGCCGGTCGTCGCGAATGCGCTGGGCGAATTGCTGCTGCCGCTGGCCGGCCTGATCGATGTCGCCGCCGAACGCGCGCGGTTGAGCAAGGAATTGGACAAAGCCCGCGCCGAGGTGCAAAAGGCCCGCGCCAAGCTGGAGAATCCCCAGTTCACCCAAAAGGTCCCGCCCCACGTGCTCGCGGAGCACCAAAAGCGGTTGGTGGAATGGCAGACCAAGGAACAACAAGTCCTGGCCGCGCTGGCGAATCTGCCGCCAGTTTAGCCGTAAGTATGCGGTCTGACCGCTGGCTCGCCCTCACCCTAACTCTCTCCCCCAGGAGAGGGAACCAGCGGTCGCTGCGTGAGGAGAGCCACCGAACGGTGAAGGATCTGCCGCGCCGGGAACGTCTCTCCCTCTCCCCGGGGGAGAGGGCCGGGGCGAGGGCGAGCCCGCTTCCGGACTGCACACTTGCGCGTTAGCCGTGCTGGCCAAGCAAGTGTCCGTCAGAAATTCCGCGGGATTTTGCCGCCGCCGTCGTGTATCTGTTGGAACCGACAAATGCCAATCTCATGAAAACGCCTTTCCTCGTCGCCTCCGTGCTGGCCGCCCTGGCCGCGGGATCGCTGCTCGCGCAAGAATCCGCCCCGCAACCGGTGCCCGCGCTGCCGCGCTTCCTGCCCACGCGCGCAGCGGCCGCGCCAATGCAGGCCGCGACCCCGCAGGCGCCCCAACCGCTGGCCCCCTCCGTGGCCGCGCCCGAATTGGTTTACGTCGATCCGGCCACGGGGCTGCCGGTCCCCACCAAGGTGAAGCGCTTCGACCTCGACTTCCCCGGCGGCGGGCCGGCGGACTTCATTCGCGTGGTGTCCGAAGCGCGCGGCAAGCCGGTGAACGCCATCATCCCGGACGACTTGGCCGACACTCGGTTGCCGGAGATGCACCTGAAACAGGTCACCGTCCCGCAATTGTTCGAGGCGCTCGAGGCGGCCAGCCACAAGATGATGATGTACAAGACGGGAAGTTATTTCGCCGTACCGAATAGGGAGGTTTACGATTACTCACAGCAGGAAACTACCTTCGGCTTTCGCACCAAAGGACCGGTCAACGACGACTCGATCTGGACCTTCCATTACGAGAAGCCAAACCTGCCGCCCGAATCGGCGCCCGCTCGCGTGGTCCGTTTCTATCAACTCGGACCTTACCTCGATGCGTACAAGTTCGACGACATCACCACCGCCATTCAGACGGGTTGGAAAATGCTCGGCGAAACCTCGCCCCCAACGATGAACTTCCACAAAGAAACCAAGCTCCTGATCGCTGTAGGCGAGCCGGCGCAGCTTCAGATCATCGAAGAGGTGTTGAGCCAACTTGCGACCGCGCCCAAGCCCAAGACGCCGTCCAGACTCGGGTCGCCAAGGCCAACGCCCCAAGTTCAAGTACCTCCACTACCTCCACCGGCACCGGCTCAATAGCCCGCACTGTGGTCGAGTCCGCCACCCAGTTGTGTTTGGACACTGAAGCGCCAGCGTCCGCGGAAGCCACGGCGGCCCCGGTTCGGAACGACCCGACCGGGGTCGCCGCCTTGACCGCCCGGCTCGTCGGCGGCGACGAGGCCGCGTGGCGCACGTTCCACGAAGCGTACTTCCCGCGCCTGTTGCGCTATCTGCTGGTTGTCACCGGTGGGCGCGAAGAAGCGGCCCGCGAAGCGCTGCAACTGACTTTCCTCCGGGCGGTGCGGCATGTCCGGCGGTTCGACAGCGAGCCAGCGCTGTGGAGTTGGTTGACGGTGCTGGCCCGCAGCGCAGTCGTGGACGAACACCGCAAGCACCACCGCTACCTGGCGTTCCTCGACCGCTTCCTGCGGTGGCGCCAGACCGCTCCGCCCGCGGACAACCACGACGCCGATGCCCGCTTGCGCGAATTCCTTGCCGTCAGTCTGGCTGGGCTGAGTGACGACGACCGTGACCTGGTTGAACGCAAGTACCTCGAAGGCGGATCGGTCCGCGAGCTCGCCGCCGCACTGGGCGAAACCGAGAAGGCGGTGGAAGCGCGGCTGGGTCGCATTCGCCGGAAACTCAAGGACGCCATCCTGGCGCAATTGAAACATGAAACTTGAAACCGAACCCTTGCTGGAAGCCGTGTTGGCCGAAACGCTGACGCCGGACTTCCGCGCCAACTCGCTGGCCACCACGCTGCGGGAGGTCCGTCGCCGAAAGCGCGTCCAACGCTGGCAACGCGGAACGCTGGCGGTGTTGCTCGGCGTTGGCCTGCCGCTGGCGGTGTGGCTTCGCCAGGCTCCGACCGAACTCCCGCCACCCGCCCAGGCCCGCTCCGTGAGGGTGGTCGAAAGCCGGCCACTGCCGCCGGGAATGATCGTGGAAACGCGCGTCGGCAGCGTGCCGATCGTAACGTCCGCGCCGGGCGGCGCTGGGCTCGTGACCACTGCTGACCAGCGAGCCGGAGTGAGCGAAATCACCGACGCCGAACTGCTTGCACTCGTCGTCGGCCGGCCGGTCGCATTGGTCCGCGATGGTGGTGGAGCTCGGCTGGTCTTCGCCGAACCGGCGAACAGCGACGCAAGCCACCTGAGGTGAGAGAATCCACGATGCGCAGTTCGCGATTCGGCCCACAAACTGGGTGGGGCGGCGCTGCCGCGCCCGCCAGGCCAGCCGCGGCTCGACGGCGCGCCGGAACGCGGGCCCCGGCCCACCAACGACTTCAAGACGCAGCTTGTTTGCGGGCGCCCGAACGTTCCCCTTGCTCGACTCCGCTCCAATCGCAGTC
>JAKANS010000286.1 GCA_021823625.1 bacterium
GGTAATCAGTCCGCACATATTCAGAGCCTTCACGCACGCCAAAGGCGTGATGCAATATATTTTAACTCATAATTGCCCTATGGATAGCAGATTCTCACTCTAGGAACAAACCTGCCCGATGAACCCGCCTTTACCCCGAGTGCTCCCAGCTTCCGGGAGCACATGTTCGCAATGCGTGCCGACACAACCGACGCTGCAAACCATCCTTCTCCCCCATTGGGAGAAGGTGCCCGGAGGGCGGATGAGGGGCCGTCGAGATGAACCCAATAACCATTTCATTTGGCCCTAAACCGGAGACAAACCATGCCTGAAACAACACCAAATCCCACGGCCGAAGCGCCGGCCGCGCCGGCCAAATCCCCGCAAAACCATTCTGCGCTCAACCAGCGCTGGATCCAGATGCTCAACGAAGCGGACCAGCTCGTGCGGGCGGCGTTGAAGCCCGATTACGCGCCCGCCTTCGCCCAGGGCGGGATCGACGCGGCCTGGCTCGGCGCCCTGGCGGCGGACATCCAGGCCGCCCAAAGCCTGGCCGGACAGGCCATCGGGGCACCACCGGCTAGCAGACCGTCACCCAGACCGAGGCCGCGTTGATGGACAAACTGGTGGGCCTGATCCGCGAGGTCCAGCAGCGCGCCAAACAGAAACACGCGGCCCCAAAAACCACGGCCCTTCACGACTACGCTGTCGGCGAGAAGTGGTACAACAGCCGGGCCGTCCTCGAGCAAACCGCCACCAACATCCTGGCTCGACTGCGGCCGACCCGTTACCGGGCATCGACGCCGCCAAAGTCACAGCCCTCCAGCAGGCCCTGACCGAATACCAGCAAGTCCAGACCGACCAGACCGGCGGCCAGGCCTCCGCCACCACCAAGCGAAAACAGCTGGCCACGGCGGTGAAAGACATCGAGGCCCGGCGCCGGGAACTCCAATACGCCGCCGACGCCCAGTGGCCGTCCACGGACCCGGCCAACGCCGGCCTCCGGCGCGAATTCTTCCTCCCGCCCAACCGGCCCTTCCGTTGAGCCGATCCCCTACCGATGAACGCGGATGAACGCAGATTCGAGGCCGGCCGCGCCCCCTCACCCCAGCCTTCTCCCCCGGTAAGGGAGAAGGTGCCCGGAGGGTGGATGAGGGGGAACGCGCCCGTCTCTGGTGCTCCGGTCGGCGTCACGCTGACCGGCACTAAACGCTTATCACCATTCCCAAACTCAGAAACCACAAACGAAAACCGAAAGAACGCAAATACCATGAACGCAAACTCAAAACTCACGGTGCTCCTCGCAACCCTGATTACGGCCATCCTCGTGGGCTGTGCCTCCGCCGGCAGCAACTTCGATGAAAGCAAGGTGGCCCAAATCAAGAAGGGCGAAACCACCGAGGCGCAACTGATCCAAATGTTCGGCCAACCCCAGAACCGCACTGTGAACTCCGAAGGGCAAACCATCGACACTTGGATTTACACGGAAGCGACGGTGAAGGGCGAGTCCTTCATCCCCTACGCGGGTGCGTTTGCGGGCGGCACCAATTCGAAGAACAAGACGCTCATCGTGACGTTGCAGGATGGCAAGGTACAAAGCTTCAGTTCTACCGGCGGCGGCATGGAGACCCGCGGTACAACCCAGGACGTGCCAAAGAAGTGAATTGCCCCCAACGCCCGCCAGCTCATGGAAATACAACCCGAGAGGTACCCGGGAGTGGGTGTGCCGGATGCGCTTCTTGGAAGCCATTTCAGTACCCGACGCGGAGCGTGAGCAGTGACGCCCGCTCCTGTTCGGACTGCCAGAGACTAACGAGGGAATGAACACAATGAAGACGTTTCGAAAGACGATAGCCGGCTTTCTCTGGGCTTGATGCGCGACGGCAACGCTCTGTTCGGCGGCCAGCTTGCCACTGCCTCCATACCCCGTCATTTTCATCCACGGGCTCGCCAGTGACGCCAGCACATGGGATAAGCTGCGCAGCTTTCTGACCCTCCACGGCTGGCACGACGGCGGCTCCCCAAAGTTTGTGCGCGCAGAGACGCCCTCGGAGGACTGGGTGGACGGAGTTGGGTGGGGGCACTTTTACACGATGAACATGTCGGACCATAACGACGACCCAAAGTCGCAGACACTGACTTTCGAGCAGCAGGGTTATGAGGTCGGCAAGGTGATCAGCAGAGTCAGGTCGGTCACCGGGCAGTCCAAGGTCATCCTCATTGGACACAGCATGGGCGGGCTGGAGGGACAAGCTCAGTGGGACGGCTCTCGGTCCATGCCGTATGACTATGATGTTGAGAAATCCATTACCATCGGCACGCCCCACAATGGTTCGCCGCTCGCCACCATTTTGCAGGACTTTCCACCCGTGCCGGCTCTCGACTGGTTTCGGTTCCTCGATCCATCAAGTGTGGCGGTCCTGGGGCTTGAGACCAACTGACATTTTGGCAATAATTTGGAGCAGGAAATCGCCACAATGTCAGTATGAAACTGAACGCGGCTTTGGGTGTATCAGCTACACCAAACGGGCTGCGAATCCCGTCATCACGAGTGATTGCCGAGCGATACCGGAGTAGTTGTTGAGCGTATTCCGGTATTGATTTCACTGGCACTTTCACTGGCACTTGCCTCCTCTGGATTCTGCAACCCGTTGCAAAAGCGCAACTTGAAGTTGGAGGCGGAGGTCGGAATCGGGTTCCCCGCTGTTTTCGGTGGAATGGGCGGGTAGTCTGGGGGGCATGACACCGGAGAAGCTGTTTCATGAATTGCTCGGCTTGGGCTTGGACTGGGAAGTGGTGGCGAGCCGCTTCGAGCGGGCGACGGGCCTGGTCTGCCTGGCGATCCGCGAGACCGACCGGCGAGGGGAGTCGGCACGCCGCCCGCAGGACGGCGGCCGGGTCTTTGGCGACGACCCCACCGAAGCGCTGACGTGGCGGCATCTGAATGTTTTCCAGCACCGCTGCGAGATCACCTGCCGGCTGCCGCGCGGCCAATGCCGCCAGTGCGGGCACATCTTCCGGGTGCGTCCGCCGTGGGAGGGGTTGAGCACGCACTTTACGAAAGAGTTTGAAGCCTTCGCGCTGCTGCGCATGCGGGAGATGCCCCTGAGCAAAGTGGCCGAAGCGGTCGGCGAAACGGACACCCGGTAGTGGCGGATGCGCTTCCGGCAGGTGGATGCCGCCTCTGCCGAGGCGGATTTCAACAACGTGTGTTGTGTCGGCGTGGATGAGATGAGTGTGCGCAAGGGCCACGAATACATCAGCGTGTTCGCCGACCTAGTGAAGAAGCGGGTGCTCT
This sequence comes from bacterium, assembly GCA_021823625.1. GTDB lineage: Bacteria > Verrucomicrobiota > Verrucomicrobiia > Limisphaerales > J093 > DSVZ01. Next base: position 3,278 of record JAKANS010000286.1, read on the forward strand.
TCGCCACGGAAGGCAAGGATCAGGCAACGTGGCTGAAATTCGTGGAGGCACTGGAAAAACACAATGGTCACCGGCATGCGCTCACGCAGGTGAGCCTGGACATGAGTCCGGCCTACCAGCGTGGCGTGGCGGACAACTGCCGCAACACGCAAGTGATGTTCGACAAGTTTCACGTGATCAAAAACGCCAACGAGGCGGTGGACCGGGTGCGGCGGGCCGAAGTGCGCTTGGGCGGCCAAGGCATCTGGGAAGCGCTCCACAAAAGCCAATGGCTCTGGCGCAAAAACCCGGAGCACCTGACGGCGGAGGAACAAAAACGCCTGGCCAAAATCGAAGCCAAAAATCTCGGCACCGCCAAAGCTTATCAGATGCGGCTGGTGCTCCAGGACATCTACCGCAGCCCCGCCGCGACGACGGCCCGGCGACGCTTCCAAGTCTGGTGCCGGTGGGTGCGGTGGGTGGCCCGGTTTTACAAGGCCAGCCTCTTGGCTGCGATGGTGAAGCTGACGCAAATGATTGAAAACCATCTGGCAGGAATTCTGGCGCACTGGAAGTGGGGCGTGACCAACGCCTTCATGGAGGGCTTGAACAGCGTCTTCAGCGCGACCCAACGCAAGGCGCGCGGCTACCGTTCCACGACGCATCTCATCACCATGCTTTACTTCACTGCCGGCAAGCTCCGCCTGCCCCAGATCTAACTCCACCGAAAACAGCGGAGAACCATGAAAACGATGCGCAGTTCGCGATTCGGCCCACAAACTGGGTGGGGCGGCGCTGCCGCGCCGCCAGGCCAGCCGCGGCTCGACGGCGCGCCGGAACGCGGGCCCCGGCCCACCAACGACTTCAAGACGCAGCTTGTTTGCGGGCGCCCGAACGTTCCCCTTGCTCGACTCCGCTCCAATCGCAGTC
>JAKANS010000109.1 GCA_021823625.1 bacterium
CGGCGGCCCTGTCCATGACCCCGCTCAGTATCGAGCGGGAGCAAAAGTGGCTCGAAGCCCTGATCCTCAACGTCAGCCTCACGATCTCGACCACGGGGGGCACGGCGCTCGGCACGGCCACGGAAGCCTCGCTTTTGGGCTTCGCCAATCTGGCCAAGGACATCCGCCTCACGATCAACGACACGACCGTGCGCGACGTGATCCGCACGAACGGGGCGGCGGTCCGCCGCGCGTGGGCACCGCGCGACGGAGGAGCGGGCCGGGCGCCGGCGGCGGTCGCTCTGTGCGGGACTGACCCGCCGCCGTTTCCCCTTCAAAGCCCCGCGCCGCTCGAAAGGATCGAGCCCTTCGGCCAGCACGGCTTTGAGCCGCTTGCGCCACCTAACTGCTCGCTGGCCAGCCAGACGGCCTGGAGCACCCGGCCGCCCCTCGGCCGGAGCGCCGGGGCGGCGTGGCGGGCAGGGGGCGGTTCAACAGCCGCCGGGCGGCTTTGCGAGGGATCCGCCGGGGGCGCAAAACTCGTCGGGGAGGCGCGACTTGTGCGGCCGGGCCGGCGAGCGCGGCCCGCGCGTTGGGCAGACAGGCTCAGGGTCGGGGCTTGCGCCACCACGAATCTGAGTCAACGCATCGTCGGACGCCCCGCCCCGATAACCTTTAATTTGAGTCAACTCGGAACGATGTCCGGCGCGACCTGTTGTTGCCCACGCCGGGGCGGGCAGGTAACTTCGCGCCGCGTGCGAATCCACTCGCGGTTCGCTCATGTTTGATGCAAACGCTGCTGCAATCGAATTGGCTGCGCTTCGCGCCCGCCGCCGTGGCCGGTGCGGGACTGGTCGCCTTGGCCGCCTGGCTCGCCCGCGGACCAGGCACTGCTCTGACGCTGCGTCTGCCCGGCGCGGATCAGCGCCCCACGATCGCGGCGGCGGCGGGCAGCAACCCCGTGCTGGCCGGCAAGCTCACCCGCGGCCCGGGCCAGGCGGCGAATCTGCCGGGCGCCTGGGCGGGCTTTCGCGGCAGCGCACGCACCGGCGCCAGCACCGAAACGGTGCTGTTGGCGCGAACTTGGGCTGCCGGTGGTCCGCGGGAACTCTGGGGCGTCGATCTCGGGGAAGGCTATGCTGGCCCGGCCGTTTTGAACGGGCGCGTCTATCTCTTCGACTACGACCAGAAGCAGAAGTTGGACACGTTACGCTGCCTTTCGTTGGCGGACGGCCAGGAAATCTGGCGGTTCGCCTACCCAGTGTCGGTCAAGCGCAACCACGGCATGTCCCGCACCACGCCGGCGGTGACCGACAAGTACGTGGTCGGAATCGGGCCGAAATGCCACGTGGTCTGTCTCGACGCGACCAGCGGTGAACTCAAGTGGGGGCTCGACCTGGTCCGCGATTTCGGCGCCACGGTGCCGCCGTGGTACGCCGGTCAATGCCCGCTCATCGACGGCGACCGCGTCATCCTCGCGCCCGGCGGACCGGACGCGCTCTTGCTGGCGGTGGACCTCGCGACCGGCAAGCCGGTGTGGAAGACGCCGAATCCTAATGACTGGAAAATGACCCATGCCTCGATCGCGGTCGCGGAGTTCGCGGGCAAGCGCCAGTACGTCTATCCCGCCAGCCTGGGTGTGGTGGGCGTTTCCGCCGCCGACGGCGCGCTGCTTTGGGACACGCCGGACTGGAAGATCAGCATCGCCACCGTGCCGTCGCCGCTGGTGCTCGAAAACGGGCGCATTTTCCTCTCCGGCGGCTACAACGCCGGGGCGCTGATGCTTCAACTCGCCGAAGACGGCGGGAAAATCGTTCCGAAGACCGTCTTCCGGCTCGACGCCGACACCTTCGGCGCAACGCAACAAACCCCGATTTTCCACGCGGGCCATATCTTCGGCGTGCGACCGGACGGGCGGTTCACCTGTCTGGACCTCGACGGCAAGGTCGTCTGGACGACCGAGCCGGGCACGAATTTCGGCCTCGGTTCCTTCCTGCTCGCCGGTGACCTGTTTTACGTCCTGAACGACAACGGCAAGCTGACGCTGATTGCCGCCTCGCCGGATCGCTGTCAGGTGCTCGCCCAGGCGCAGGTGCTCAAAGGCCGCGAATCCTGGGGGCCGATGGCCCTGGCCGGCGGGCGGCTGTTGGCGCGCGACCTGACCCGGCTGGTGTGCCTGGACGTGGCCGCCCACTGAAGGCGCAGACCCGCGGCTCGACTCGAATGGCGCATCCGCTTGAGTGACGCTATTTTCGTCTGGCATTGAGTGGCGGCTGGCTTAGAGGAAGCACTTTGACCGGGCCCGGCAAAAGCATGGAAACCGGGCCGGACCGGCCGCGCCGCGCGCCAACCTGCGGCTGCCGCAACTGGTGGTTAACTCCGAAACCTTGAAATCGTTGAGCACACAACCTACGCAAATCCCGGCGCCTGCCGCGCCGGAATCGTCACCGGGCGCGCCGTGGTTCGCGGCGTACGGCCAACTCCTGGAACTCACGCTGCGCGAGCACGACCCCGCCCAGGGTCGCCGCCTCGTCACGGACCTGCTTTCGCGCTTGCGCGCGGCCGGCCTGCCGGTGCCGCAGACGATCAGCACGCCGTACCTGAACACCATCCCGCCGATGCAACAGCCGGCCATGCCTGGCGACCGGGAACTCGAGCGGCGCATTAAGAGTTTCATCCGCTGGAACGCGATGGCGATGGTGGTGCGCGCCAATTCGCACACCAACGTCGGCGGCCACATCTCGACCTACGCCTCGAGCGCGACCTTGTACGAGGTGGGCTTCAATCATTTTTTCCGCGGCGCCGGCAACGGACACCCGGCCGACCTGGTGTATTTCCAGGGCCACGCGTCGCCAGGCGTGTATGCGCGCGCGTTTCTCGAGCGCCGTCTCAACGAGACGCAACTCTCGAATTTCCGGCAGGAACTCAGCGAAGGCGGCGGGCTTTCGTCTTACCCCCATCCGTACCTGATGCCGGGTTTCTGGCAGTTTCCGACCGTGTCGATGGGCCTCGGCCCGATCATGTCGATCTACCAGGCGCGGTTTAGCCGCTATCTGAAGGCGCGGGGTTTCATCAAGGATCCAGAGCCGAAAGTTTGGTGCTTCGTCGGCGACGGCGAAAGCGACGAGCCGGAAACGCTCGGATCGCTAAGCCTGGCCTCGCGCGAGCACCTCGACAACCTGGTCTGGGTCGTCAACTGCAACCTCCAGCGCCTCGACGGCCCGGTGCGCGGCAACGGCAAGATCATCCAGGAACTCGAAGCCGCCTTCCGCGGCGCGGGCTGGAACGTGATCAAGGTCATCTGGGGCAGCGAATGGGATCCGTTGCTGGCCGCGGATAAATCGGGCCTGCTCGCGAAGCGCATGGAAGAAGCCGTGGACGGCGAGTACCAGAAGTACTCGGTCGAGCCGGGCAGCTACACGCGCAAGCACTTTTTCGGCAAGTACCCGGAGTTGAGCGAACTGGTGAACCACTTGACGGACGACCAGATTCGCCGGCTCGCGCGCGGTGGTCACGACCCGGAAAAGGTGTACGCCGCATACCAGGCGGCCATGAACCACCAAGGCACACCGACGGTCATCCTGGCCAAGACGATCAAGGGCTACGGTCTGGGTGAGGCGGGCGAAGGGCGCAACATCACCCACCAGCAGAAGAAACTGAACGAAAAGGAACTGCGCGAGTTTCGGTCGCGGTTCGGCGTGGACATCAGCGACGACGAAATCGCCGAGATGCCGTTTTACCGGCCGCCGGAAAACGCGCCCGAGACGATCTACCTCCAGGACCGGCGCCAGAAGCTGGGCGGTTACATCCCGGAGCGCAAAGTCACCGCCGCCCCGCTGGATGTGCCGCCGGCCGATTACTTCGCCGAGTTGCACCGCGGTTCGGGCAAAATGACGGTGTCCACCACCATGGCGTTCGTGCGGTTGCTGGGTCTGTTGCTGCGGCACAAAGGCGTCGGTCGCCACGTCGTGCCGATCATTCCCGACGAGGCGCGCACGTTCGGCATGGATGCGCTCTTCCGCGAGATCGGCATCTACGCGCACCGGGGTCAGCTCTACGAGCCGGTGGACAGCAAATCGTTGCTTTACTACCACGAGACGAAGGACGGCCAGATTCTCGAGGAGGGCATCACCGAGGCTGGGGGCATGGCGAGCTTCATCGCCGCGGCCACGGCTTACGCCACGCATGGGGTCAGCATGATCCCGTTCTACACGTATTACTCGATGTTCGGCTTCCAACGCGTCGGTGACTTGATGTGGCTCTGCGGCGACATCAAGGCCAAAGGTTTCTTGCTCGGCGCCACCTCCGGCCGCACCACCCTGAACGGCGAGGGGCTCCAACACCAGGACGGCCACAGTCTGTTGCACGCCAGCACCATCCCAACCTTGATGGCTTACGATCCGGCCTTCGCTTACGAAATCGCCGTGATCGTCGCCGACGGCATCCAGCGCATGTACGCCAAAGGCGAGGAGTTGTTCTATTACCTCACGCTTTACAACGAGAACTACGTCATGCCGCCGATGCCCGAAGGCGCCGCGGAAGGCATCCTGCAAGGCCTGTACCGGTTCAAACCGGGGCCCGACGGACTGGCCCACAAGGCGCATCTGCTGGGCAGCGGGCCGCTGATCAACGAAGCGTTGCGGGCGCAACAAATCCTCGGCGAGCGCTACGGTGTCTCCGCCGACGTGTGGAGCGCCACCAGTTACAAACGCCTCCGAAACGAGGCCCTCGCGGCCGATCGTTGGAACCTGCTCCACCTGACCGAACCGCCGAGGAAACCGCTGGTCCAGACGCTGCTGGAAAAGGAAAATGGCGTGTTCGTGGCCGTGTCCGACAACCTCAAGGCCGTACCCAACATGATCGCGCCCTGGGTGCCGCGCGGCTTGAACACCCTCGGCACGGACGGCTTCGGCCGCAGCGACACGCGCGCGAAGCTGCGCCGCTTTTTCGAGGTCGATGCGGAATTCACCGTGCTCGCCACGTTGCACGCGCTCGCGCGCCAGGGTCAGCTCAAGGCGTCGGTGGTCCAGAAGGCCATCAAGGATCTGGGGGTCGATCCGGAAAAGGCGTTTCCCGTGTGCGTTTTCTGACGGGTGAAGCTGCGGCCGAGATCAACCGGGCTACGCCAACGACAGCCTGAGGTTCGAGACTACGCAAAGCCCGGCGCGCGGGCGTCCACACCCGCAGCAACTCGAACCTGGAAGGGCGCGTGGAAATCACACCGCGCGGCGTTGTGGACTGTTCCTGCTCCGAGGACGGCTGCGCGCCAAAGGCGAAGCCAATTACAGAATTCGGGTTGAACACAAGGGTTCCGACACCAGTCTGTTGACCCATGCAACCGGTCGCTCCCAACCCGCACCCAGCGGGTTTCGATTACCAACCGCGCACCCGGCTCGTGTTCGGCGAAAACGCGCTCGAACGCCTCGGCGAACTCGCCCGCGAAGCCGGTGGCCGGCGGGTGTTGCTGGTCACGGACCAGGGCATCGTGGCTGCCGGGCACGCTGAGCGCGCCGGCAAATCGCTCACCGACGCCGGCTTGAGCGCCTCTGTGTTTGCCGAGGTGCGCGAAAACCCCACAACTGTGGATGTCGCGCGCTGCGTCGCCGCGGCGCGCGCACACGCCGCCGATTTGTTGGTGGGTCTGGGTGGCGGTAGTGCGATGGACACGGCCAAAGGCTGCAATTTCGTTTACACCAACGGCGGCGACATGCGCGATTATTGGGGCGTTGGCAAGGCCACCCTGCCGATGCTGCCGCTGATCGCGATTCCTACCACCGCCGGCACCGGCAGCGAGTGCCAGAGCGCGTCGCTCATCGCTGACGAGCAAACGCATCAAAAGATGGCCTGCCTCGACCCGAAGGCCGCCGCTCGTGTCGCCTTGCTTGACCCGGGGCTGACGGTTTCTCAACCGCCGCGGGTCACGGCCTGCACCGGACTGGACGCGATCGCCCACGCGGTCGAGACCGCGGTGACGCGGAAGCGCAACCCGGTTTCGCTCATGTACGCGCACGAGGCTTTCAAGCGGCTTGTGCCCGCGTTCCCGCGGGTGCTGGCGAATCCACGCGACTTGCCGGCCCGCGGCGAAATGCTGCTCGGCGCCGCGTTCGCCGGCCTGGCCATCGAGAACTCCATGCTTGGCGCGGCACACGCATGCGCGAATCCGCTTACCGCGCATTACGGCATCGCGCACGGTGAAGCGGTCGGCTTGATGCTGCCCGCGGTGGTTCGCTTCAACGCGGCCGACGAAGCAGCCCGGCTGGCCTACGCCGAACTCGCCTCCGCACCCGAAATCGCGTGCGTCAGCGACGGCCTTGAGCCGGCGGTCGCGGCGTTGATCGACCAACTCGACGACTTCCTGAAGCTCGCCGGTTTTCCGCGTTCGCTCGCGGAGCGGGGATTGGAACGGAGCGCAATTCCAATGCTCGCCGCGGAAGCTGCGAAACAATGGACTTCGCAGTTCAATCCGCGTCCGCTGACCGTGCAGGATTTCGCGGCGCTTTACGAAGCGGTCTTCGAGCCGCGAGCGACAGCGTAAACCGCGACCGCCGCCATGCGTGGTCCGATTGGGAAATGCGGAGTCGTTCGTGACGGCGAATGCTGGGCCGTGACCAACCCAAGACGTTGAGTCGCGCACGCTGCTGACAAAGCGGGTGAAAACGCCGCGGATTGAGCGCAATTCCGGCGCCCAGTCTGAGTTCAGGTCAGTGTCACCGCCAGCGTTTCACCAGCGTGGATCCGAACACCAGAGGCGAAATTCAACGTCACCCCGCTAGCTCTGGGCTTGACCTGTACGGCCACCGGCTTGCCGGCCAACTCAAGGACCGCGCTGGCAACCTGCGCGTGGGTTTCCAACTCAAGCGTCTTCACCGCCAGCTCGCCGGCGATCACGCCGAGCTCGTTCACCTGCTGCGCGCCTGCGCGCCTTTGGCTCAGGCTCCCCCAGCCTTCCGGCGCGACGAAGGGTGACTTGAAGTTCTCCGGCATCAGTCGCGGCGCGAAGCGCAGCGCCTGGTTCGGCCCGTCATATTCCCAGCCCGACAGCGCGAGCAGGAGCGACCAGCTCGACATCGCCCGCGCGTAATGCCCGCCGCATTCGATCTCGTTCCACGGATTGCGCGGGATCGGCGCCCGCGGCCGGCCGTCGTAACGCTCACGCGCGCCTTTGGCGATCGCCAGGCCTTCCTCGACCAGGCCTTCGTAAATCATGTGCGCGGCGACTTGGTACTCGATGCCGGTCCAGACTTCGTCCGAGTACAACATCACCTGCGCCGGCCGGCCGCCTTTTGGCCAAGTGCAGATGATGAGCCCCTTGTCGCCGTCGCCGGCGAAGGCCCGCGGGGCGTGCTTCCAACCCGTGAGATCGGATTTCCAGTTGTACTTGAAGACAGCCTGCAAGGCTGAAACGACCTTGTCCTGCGGCAGGATGTAGCCCAAACCAATTTGGTGCGCCCACCATTGGCCGATGAGTTGGTCGCTCATGCAACCCGGCCCCACCTCGCCGCCACGCTGGGCGTAGTCCGGCAGGTTTTGCTGGAAGTACTCCCCGTTCCAGCAAAGCGCGATCAGTTTCCTTTGCCCCTTGGTGAAGACTTCGCGAAACCGGTGCGCGGTGATGCTGTCGCCCATGCGCCGCGCCCACTCTTCGCCTGCGCGCAGCGCGGCCAGGTAGTAACCACTGATGAACGTCGTCACGCCGTGCAACGCTTCGTCGTAGGTGTTCCATTGGTCGTCTTCGAGGTAACCCGCCGGCTGGCCGCCATGCGACTTCGCGTCACGGGCGATGAGGTAGTCCACGGCCCGCCGCACGTGGGGCCAGTACTCCTTGAAGAACGCGCCGTCGGACGAGTTCAAGGCCTCGCGATAGGCTTTGAGAACACAGCTCGCGTGGCCGTCGGCGAAAGGCTGCTCGCCGGTCGGGCGCGGTGGCGACGGCACGTCGGTGCGGTTGTTCACGCCGCCGTCCTCGCGCTGCTGGTGTTTGAAATCGATCCGGCGCATGTCGCGCTCGAGACCGGGAAAGAGCCGCGCCAGCGTTTGCTCGTAGCCCCAGACATGCGTGCAGGTCGGCTGGCAACAGCCGTTCGAGCCTTCCCAGCCGAACGTGTCGCCGTTGGCAATCCGAAACACCACGCCAATGTGCCGGATGATCGCGGCGTTCGCGGTCAGGCAATCCCGCAGCCACCAGGGCAAGGTGCTGTCGAAAACGGCGCGGCGAAACTTGTCGGTCGCGCTCCGCCACTCGGCGAACTTCTCCGCCGCTTCGCGCAGGACGGCGCGGGCGTCGGGCCACTGCGTGGCGTAATGACACCCCATCCACTCGCCCGCGGCGTTGTACTTGTTCGGATAATGCCAGGTCAGCAGGAACGGGATTTCCACGGTTTGGCCGGCGGCAACCTCCACCTCGCTGCCCAGGGCGCAATGGCCGGTCGTTCCCGGCAGGCTGGGACCGCCCGCTTGCGGCGCCGCGTCGAAGGCGGCAAAGCGCCCGCTTTGCGCGAAGCGCTTCCAGGCCTCGTCCCAGCCGTTGAACATCGTAAGCAAACTCGGCCGGCCGCCCAACGCCGCCAACGCCAGCGTTCCGAAACCCGGTGCCTTCGGATGTTGCGCCGAGACCGGCGTGTACTTCACCCCGACCAGGCCGCAGAGCAGTGCGTAGGCGCGTTGCCGCGCGGGCACGGCTCCGGCCTCGCCAGCATTCAAAATCGCGCCGCCCGCCAACACCACCCGGCCTTTGCCATGCGGGCGTGTGAGCAGGCGAAGGCCGCTTGGCGAGGACCGCGCCTCCGCGCCTTCGCGAAGTCTCAGTTCCGCAAACTCGATCGAATTGGGGTCTGTCGCATTACTGCGCTGGGCGGGCCGAACGGACGTGAACGAAGCCGGCAGCAGTTCTTCGAGCAGCTCCAACACGGCGCGATTGCCGGGTTGGTCGGAAAACTCGATTTGATCCACGTTGACGTGACCCCAGCCGCCCGTGGCTTCGTCCACGATTTCGAGATGCCCGGTTTGGTCCGCGAATTCGCTCACGTCCCACGATGACGGCTCCAGTTTTTCATTGTCCTTGCCGGACGCGCGGCGGACCACCTGGCCGCCGACGACCAGCCGCAACTGGGTGTTGCCGCGCGCTCCGCCCCCGATGAGAAACCGGATGAAGCGCCGCTCGATCTTGAATTCCCGGCTCACCGCGCGGCCGGTCGTGCCGTCACCTTCGAGGTACGTGTTGACCATTCCGCGACCCAGAAAGCCCGAAACACGCTGCTGGTTCGGTAACGTGCCGCCGGCCGGTTTCGCGCCAAACGCGTTGCCGGTGATCGTCCACTTGCCGTAACCGTCCTCGAAGTCGTCGAACAGAATGTCCGGCCGCGACTCGGCTTGCGCGAGCGGCTTGCCTCCCGTGGCCTGCGCGTAATAACCAAGCAGCGGCTGAGTCTTCCCGGCGAAGGCGAGGGTAGCCCCGGCCAGAACGGCATCGCGCGCCGCCCGCAACAACGGCGCCGGAAAATCGGCGCCCGGTTCTTCGATCCAGACCACCGTTCGTGCTGGCGTCGCGAGCTTCGCCACCGCGCCCGGCAACTGGTCGAGCAGCGTGAGCTTGAGACTCGCCGGCCGGTCGGCAGGCGGCGTGTTCAACCCCGCGAGGTTGGCGCTGGCAAAAAGCTCGACTGGCTGATCGAGCGACGCCTCCTGGCCCGCCTCCGCGCGCATGAAGATCCCGGCCGTCGGCCCTTCGCGAAACGGCTCGTTCACGTTCCAGCCGAAGTTCGGATGCCGGTCGCCCTCGATGGGAGTCACGGCGTCATACCCAACCGGGTTTTGCATGAACGCGGCGAGCGAAACGGTCTGCGCCGTCGCGGTGGGGTTTTTCACTCGAAACACCAAGGCCGCGAGCGGCACCGCGGACAACCGCTCGTCCAGCGGCGCGAGCGGGCTGAACGCCTCCAGTTCGAGCTCGATCGGCAACGCGGCGTCGATGAAACGCAGCCGGGCGATCGGGTACTCCCCCACCATTTCGATCCGGGCAACGCGCGGCACCGCGGGTCCGCCCGTGGTTTGAAGCAAGTGCGCCACTTCGCCAACCTTCACCGCGAGGTAAAACGGCACGTGGCCGTCGCGCAGCGTGTTGAACAGTTGCCAGGTCGTGAACTGGCCGTCGGCGCCAAGCTCGAAGTTGCCGGTGCCGATGCCGCCCAGGTGCATTCGCGCGTCGGTGTGCAGATCGGAGCGATAAACGCGCGGCTCGCCACGCTCGGCCAGCGACTGCTTCCATTTCTCCAAATCCGCGGCGGCCTCGGCCCGGCCCAGCCAATCGGGGCCGGCCAGCAGCGCCGCGGCCCCCGCGCTGGTCAGGCCCAGAAAACCGCGGCGGTCCAGAGTCAGCGGCGCGGGCGGCGGACTCTTGGGGGCACAGGAACCGGAGCAATTGCATTTGCGGCGCGCGGGCGGCGCGCCTTGCGAAGTCGAGGAATCAGGTACCGGCTGAGTCATGCCGGAATCACACCGCACCCCGGCGTTCCGTGCAAGGACGAGCACGGGACTTCGCCCAGTCGCGCCGCTCAGTTTCTTGGACCGCGACCGGTCCCCGGTCGCACTCGCCGGGAGGTTTGCCATTGTTGCCGTGCTGGGTCACACTCGCCGCACATGAACAAGCGGTTTTATGTCACCACCGCGATCGATTACGTGAACGGCCAGCCGCACCTGGGCCACGCTTACGAGAAGGTGATCACCGATGTGATCGCCCGCGCTCGACGCAGCTTCGGCGAAGAGGTGTTTTTCCTGACCGGCACGGACGAGCACGGTCAGAAGGTGCAACAAGCCGCGCAAGCTGAGGGCAAGTCCCCCCAGGCGTACTGCGACGAATTGACAGCGAAATTCCAGGCAATGGCGGCCACGCTCAACGTCTCCAACGACGACTTCGTGCGCACCACGCAGTCGCGCCACAAGGCCGTGGTCGCCGCCATGCTCAACAAGCTTCACGCCCAGGGCGACATCTACAAAGCGCCGTATCGCGGCTGGTATTCCTGGAAGGAAGAGACATTTTTGACCGACAAGGACCGGGGCCCGGACGGCACCTTCGATCCGTTTTGGGGCGAGGTGAAGGAGTTGGTCGAGGAAAACTGGTACTTCCGGATGAGCCAGCACCAGTCGTGGCTGATCGAGTACCTCGAGGCGAATCCGACATTCGTGCAGCCGGATTATCGCCGCAACGAAGTGCTCGGTTTTCTGAAGGCCGAGAAGCTGGCGGATCTGTGCATCAGCCGGCCGAAGGCGCGCTTGAGTTGGGGCATTCCCCTGCCCTTCGACCCGGACTATGTGAACTACGTCTGGTTCGACGCGCTCACGAATTATTACAGCATTCCGGTCGCGCTGGGCGACGCCGGTGCCGCTGCGCCGCTTGGCGAACATTATGTGCCCGGTCCGGGCCAGACACCGCCCGTGCCAGGCATCCGCCTCTGGCCCGCCGACCTCCACGTCATCGGCAAGGACATCATCAAATTCCACGCGGTCTATTGGCCGATCATGCTCAAGGCGACCGGCATCCCGCTGCCCAAACAAGTGCTCGTGCACGGCTGGTGGCAGAAGGACGGCGCCAAGATGAGCAAGACGACCGGCAACGTTGTGGACCCGATCGCGGTGGTGAAGGAATGGGGCGTGGACGCGTTCCGCTATTACGTGGTGCGCGAACTCGACATCGGCCCGGACGGCAACTGGACCGACAGCGGCTTCAAGGCCCGCTACACGGCCGAACTGGCGAACGGCTTGGGCAACCTGGTGAACCGCTCGCTGTCGATGCTCCGGCGATACCGCCAAGGCATCGTGCCGGCACGCTCGGATGAACTCGCGCCCGACCTGGGCAAAGCGGCTTGCCAGCTTTTCGGCCAGCTCAAGGCCAGTGAACTCCAAGCCGCGCTCGTCACGATCTGGGGCGTGGTCAACCGCGCCAACCAGTATGTGGACCAAACAGCGCCGTTCAAGCTGGCCAAAGATCCCGCACAAGCATCGCGCCTCGACGAAGTGCTCTACAATCTCGCCGAGACGTGTCGCGTCCTCGCCGTGATGCTCTGGCCGTTCCTGCCCGACACCGCGGTCAAAATCTTCCAACAACTCGCGCTGCCCGGCGCGCCCGACAAACTGGCGGGCACGACTTGGGGCGGCTTGCCCGCCGGCCACCAAATCGGCGAACCGCAACCGCTGTTTCCCCGGAAGGACTGACCGCCCCGCCAATCGCGCGGCAGAGCCGCACGACGCCGGTAATCAGCCGCTAAACCAACACGGCACCCGTGCCGAACCGAAGTCTTTTGTCCGTTGGCACGGCGACTCCTCCGCTTCGAGGCATCGCACAATTCTGAGGTTTCTTTACCGGCAGCCTTGAGTGAACGCCAAACTTGGGCGGCGCCTTCGGCGTCTCTTTTCGCCGTTTGCTAGCAAAGGGTTTGACAGACATCACCCTTCGACCCGTGGCTTTCAAAGAGCCGGCCTGCCGATGTTATTCACAGCCTGTCGATAACTCGCGATTGCATCTTCCTGGGTTGAAAAGTAGAAACTGGGGTTGATCCGGGATGATTAGGGGCATTGGGGTTTGGCCGGGTCTGAACACGCCCATGACGAACGCCGCAACACCAGAGACTTTGGCTCCCTTCACGGGACGCTATCGGTTCGGTGTCGATCGCAGCCATCGCCTGAGCCTGCCGGCACGCTGGCGCCAGGCCGGCTCGGCTTCCGAGTTCGTGGTGATGCTCTGGCCGGTCGGGCTGGACCGCCACCTGCTGGCCTTGCCGATGTCGCGTTGGGAGGAAGTGCTCCGCACGGTCGGGCAGCGCTCGCTGTTCGACGAAAAAGTCTCGGCCGGCGTGCGGGCGCTCGGCGCCAGTGTCGGTTACCTGACGGTGGACAAGGTCGGTCGCGTCGCCCTGCCGGAACAACTGGCCAAGGCCGCGGGCATCGCCGACGAGGTGGAAATCTTCGGGTTGATCGACCGCTTCGAAATCTGGAACCCGGATCGCTACGCCGCCATGGAGCAACAGTACAAACTGCAAGCCGCGGAATTCTTCAAGGAGATCGGACATGAAACCTGGAATGCTTTTCGCCCTCAACCGGAGACTGTGCGTCCACCTGCCGGTTGAAGCCGGCTATCGGTATGCGCCTTCGTTGACCGCCCTGAAGCCGGACCACTGCCAGTTCCGGGAGTCCAGTCCGGTTGTGCCTGTCCTGGTGGCGAAGCGAGCCGTCGGTTCAGCGACGAAACACGGCCGGATCAGCAAGGTCAAGCAAGGCCTGCTTTACGCGAGCCTGCTGGCCGCTTTGGTTGCCGCGAATACCTGTGTGTTCGGGTTTGAAGAGGTCAGCCGGGCGCGGGAGCGGTACCAACTCGGCCGCGCCATCGCGGCACGCGAACAGGCCATGCACCAATTGGTTCTGGCCAACCGCCAGCTTGCTGGCGCGCTGGCACTGAACGCTGCCACGCCCGAAGCCAGGCCAGTCGCGCAATTCGTCAGCCTCTACCCGCCCGCCTTGCCTCATGGCGCGCAACACCTGGCTGCTGGCCAGCCGGCTCCGCGAGTGCCCCAGCGCGTGGCAACGTCTGCGGTGGGTCGAACCGATTCGCCCCGGCGGCTCGTCGCGTCTTTGCCCTCGGCTCATTTCCGCGGCGCCACCCCACCTGTGGGTGCTGGCGGCCCAAAAACTTGAGTCGCCCGGCGCCATCGCTCTCCGGAGGCAATCGTGGGGAGATCCTTTCAATACCGACGCCTGTGGATTCTCGGAATCCTGCTGGCCCTCGGCTTTGGCGGGGTTGCCTGGCGGTTGTACCAGCTTCAGATCGCCCGACACGCCGAGTTGGCAGGGAAGGCCCGCGCCTTGACCGATCTCCGCCAAACGATCGTTCCCTGGCGGGGCGACATCCTTGCGCGCGACAGCACAGTCCTGGCCACCACCGTCCCGGTCTGGACCGTGTACATCGATCTGGCTTTGTGCGCGGAGCAACTGGACGTGGTCTGCGAAGTCGCTGCCGGGTTGCTTTCGCTGGAACCGAGGGTGGTGCGGGGGCGCGTGCTGCGCGGGTTGCTGGCGACCATCCGAAAAGCACGTGAAGCCCCGGCGGGCGCGGTGCGGTTGCGGCGAAACGTGTCGCCCGCCGAATGGGCCGCCATCACCAACGCCCTGGCCCGGGCGACGTTCGGCTTCGACGTGACCAACCTCTCACGGGCCAACGCTGATCGCCTGACCCGTCTCCGGCGCGGCTTGCTTTTCGCGCTCGACGATCAGCAGCGACGTTATCCCTTCGCGGCGCTGGCCTGTCACGTGCTGGGATCGGTCAGTCCGGCGGAAGGTGACTTTCAACTGCGAGGCGCCGGTGGCATCGAACTCGGCCTCGATTCCGTCCTCGCCGGAATCCCCGGTCAGCGAATCTCAGAGCGAGACGCCGCCGGCCGCGAATTGCCCGCCCGGCGAGGGCTCACCCAGGCTGCCATCGACGGGCGGCGGGTGATTTTGGCGTTGGACCTGACGCTGCAGCGCATTGCCGAGGACGCGCTCGCCGAAGTCGTCAACGAACACTCGCCGACCAACGCCAGCATTCTCATTGTTCGGCCACAGACCGGCGAAATCCTCGCCTGGGCGTGCTGGCCCGGATTCGAGTGCGAATCGCCGGCCCAGTCGCCGCAAGAGGCCTGGTTGAACCGTCCGCTTTGGGCAGCCATCGAGCCCGGATCGACTTTCAAGGTGTTCACTCTCGCCATCGCTTTGGAGGAAGGCTTGATCACGCTCGACCAACTTGTGTATTGCGAGAACGGTCACCTCAAACTCGGTCGCGAGGTCGTGAGCGACCACGGTCTGGCCTACGGCTGGGTGCCGATGCGGACCGCCTTCGCCAAGTCGCTCAACACCGCGCACGCAAAGCTGGCGCTGGCCATCGGCCGGGAGCGGTTTTACCGGCACCTTGCCAACTTCGGTTTCGGCCAGCGCACCGGCATCCCGCTGCCAGGCGAGAGTCCAGGCTGGATTGGCGCTTTGACCAATCACGCCGCCGCTGCCGTGGCTTACGCCGGTTTCGGTCAAGGCATCGCGGTAACGCAGCTTCAGATGACGATGGCGTTCTGTGCCATTGTGAACGGCGGCTGGCTGTTGCACCCGCTGCTGGTGGCGCGCATCGAAGACGCGACCGGTCGCGTAGCCTGGCAGGCGCGTCCCACGCCGGTGCGCCAGGTCATCCGCACCGCCACCTCGCAGGCGATGCGGGAGGCGCTGCGAGGCGTCGTGGCACCGGGTGGCACCAGCGCCGCCGCGGCGGTGGCAGACTGCGATGCCGGAGGCAAAACCGGCACGGCACAAAAGGCCAGGCGCGACCAACGCGGCTATTCCGCGGACCGGTTTTACGCGTCCTTCATCGGCTTCCTGCCCGTCGAGCAACCTGCGATCGTCATCGCGGTGGCGGTCGATGAGCCGCAAGGCGCGCACAGCGGCGCCGCGGTGGCCGCCCCCGTTTTTCGGCGCGTGGCCGAACAGGCGGCGCGTTACCTCGGTTTGGCAAACGCGCTGCCCACGCTGCTGTCGTCGGCCACTTCGTCGGGACGCTCGCTGACAGGAGGCGCGCGATGAAAAAGACCTGGATCCCACTCGCGGTTTGCGTCGGCCTGTTATCTCTGTTGGGAACGTTGGTTTTGGACAGCACTGCCGTGGCTCAAACCGTCCCGCGCCGCTTGAACTCACACGTCGGTTGGTTGGCCATCAGCCTCGCCTTCGCGGTCGCGTTGGCGCTGACGCCGTATTCGGCGCTGGTTGAATGGCGATTGCCGGAACGACTGCGCCGGCGTGGATTCGCCCGCCTGCGGCTGCCCTCGCTGTTGCTGGGTGTGGCAGTGCTGCAACTCGTGTTGGTGTTGATTCCCGGACTGAGCGAAGTCCGCAACGGCGCGCGCCGCTGGCCGATCTGGGGCGGGCAACCCTCGGAGCTCGCGAAGCTCGCCTTGATCTTCGCGCTGGCGGATTACCTGGCACGAAATCAAACGCGGCTGGCGGACCGGCATTACGGCTTCGTGCGACCCGCGGCGATGGTGGGCGTGGTCCGGGCCTGATCTTTGCGGAGCCGGATTGGGGCGGCGCCACGGTAATCGCGGTGGTCGGCCTCGCCTTGATGAGCCTGGCCGGCACGCGCACTTTTTATCTGGTCTCCGCGGTGAGCATCGCCAGCTTGCTGGGCGTGCATTTGTTGCTCACCAACCCGCACCGGCTCGGGCGCGTGCTGTGTTTCACTGACCTTGAAGGGCACCAATACGGTGCGGGCCTTCAACAATGGCGCTCGATTTTGGCGATCGCCAGCGGCGGGCCGTGGGGCCGGTTCATCGGGGACGGTCGCTTCAAGGCCGGTTACGTGCCGGCACAGGAAACCGACTTCGTCTTTTCCGTGTTGGGCGAAGAACTCGGATTTGTCGGCTGCCTGCTGGTGCTGGCGCTCTACGCGACGGTGGTCGTTTGCGGATTGCGCGTGGCGATGCGGACGGCCGATCCCTTTGGCCGGTTGCTCGCCTGCGGCGTCACCACGCTGATCGGCTTGCAGGCGCTGATCAACGTCGCGGTGGCCACCGGCAGTATGCCGAACAAGGGTCTGCCGCTGCCGTTCGTCAGCTATGGCGGCTCCAACCTGCTGGCGCTGTTTGCCGGCGTCGGGCTGCTGATCGGCGTCGCCCGGCATGGGCCTCTCGAACCCGAGCCGGACCGGCTCCCCAAACGGCGTGCGGCCGGGAGGTTTTGGGGGTTGCGCGGTTCGGCCAACACCGTGGCCATCCGGCACGCGTACCAACTGCCGCCCAAACCCGCCCACGGCATGGTGACGCCCCGCTGGGCGCGAGTCGGCACGAAAGCACCCGGCCACCCGTGCTTGGGCGCGCTGCCTCGGGTTTCCATCGCGTGAGGCGGTGGTAGCCGGGCAAGGTCGCGGGCGAAGTTATGGCACCGGCGGGGGCGGGACGGGACTGGCGCCAGCCGGCGGCGGGAGCATTGAGCCCGGCACCGGCGCGGCACTGGGAGCCGTCGGCGCGGTGGGCGGGGTGTTGATGATTGTCAGCGCTTGTTTGACGATCAGTTTTCCCATCTCGCCACCGACGTGGTTGAACGAGGAAAGCAAGTGCAGCGTGGCGGCGGCAGGTCCAGAGAACTCCCAGCGACAATCCTCGAAACGGCAGCCGTCGAGTTGGACCGACGAATAGCCGCAGTACACCAGGCGGCACTTCCTGAAGGTGCAACCCTGGAACAGATGGAAATCCATCAGCACCGGCTCGGAGTCGAAAGTGTAGTTCTTGATCTGCATAGCGCGGGGCGAAGCTACCCGCCGCCCAGCGCCGGGTGCAAGCGGCGAAGGCCGGTGACGAAGGCCGGCCCAGCCGTTCACCCAAGGATCCGCTGGAAGACGTTCGCGAGAGTTTCCCTGACCCGCGCGCGATCCGCAGGCAGGAGGGCGCCCAACTTTCGTGCGACGCAGGACTTCTCGATCGTGCCCAGTTTCTCTGTGCGCGCTGTGGAAGGCAACTTCAGCCCGGCCCCTTTCCA
The DNA here is from genome assembly GCA_021823625.1 of bacterium. Lineage (GTDB taxonomy): Bacteria > Verrucomicrobiota > Verrucomicrobiia > Limisphaerales > J093 > DSVZ01. Next base: position 17,518 of record JAKANS010000109.1, read on the forward strand.
GTCCGACAGCGTCAGGTCAGTGTCCACCCTTGCGTAATGACTGGTGACCGGAACCACCAGCAAATCCGCGTCGCCGAAATCCTGCACTACCAGCACAGGGCGGCGCTTGACACCCTGCCCGCCCGAAAACACCAGGAGCGCCAGCAACACGTCCCCTTGCGCATAGACCGGCGGGGGCATCAATCCTCGTCGTAGAGGGTGTCCGCCGGCGCGTATTGGGCCGCCAACTGTTCCGCCGAAAACCGCGACCATTCGCGCGCCTCGGTGTTTTCGGTCTGACGCGCCAGCAGGTAATCCACGTAATGCAAGGCCTCCTGCTGGAGTTCGGCGGGCAACGCCCGCGTCTTGCGGGTAATCAACTCAACCGTGCTCATGCGCAAGAAACTACCCGCCTGCACGGCGCCCAGCAAGCGCGGCGGTGGAAAACCTGGACGTACGGACGGCGAGGGAAGCCCTTTGTTCCTTGCGGACCTGCTCACCTGCCAGGGAGCCGGTAGGGCGGCGTTGCGGCGCCGCCCTGATCTTTGGGCCGAGCGGCAGCTCGGCCTACCAAGTTCATGGAAAGGTGCCGGATGGCCTCGTTCTGAAAGCGGAAAGCTTCAACCGGAGCATTGTGGAGCGGAACAGGGCGAAACAAAAACTTCGCTTGCTTTCCGGGACGGTTGGTAATCTGCTCTCCAGCGCCCCGAAAGGGCACGCGTGCAAGCCGAAACCAACTCCCGATACGCGGGCGTCCAGCGCGGCCCCGGGCCAAGGGCTGGTTTGGAAACTCCCATTGGGTGTCCAGCCTTCAGGCTGCCGGGCGCCGCACTCACGCTGAAGCGTGGACACCCAACGTTCGGGTCCCCGCTCTTGGCGCGTCGCCAGCGCGTTTTCCGACCGCCTCTCCGTCGCCGCTGGCGGAAAGGGTTCACCCCGCATCCGTTATGAAAACGAGCCATTTCCCCCAGACGATGCGTCCTGCGTTGCGCGATTCACTCCTCGTTGTCTGGCTCTGCATCCTGGCTGTCCACTCGCCGGTGCCCGCCTTTGGCCAGGCGGATTACGCTACTCCCTACGCCTTCACTACCCTTGCCGGGCAAGCCAGCATTGGCAGCGCAGACGGGGCGGGGAGCGCCGCGCGGTTCTATCAACCTTCCGGCGTGGCGGTGGACAGCGCCGGCAACGTCTATGTGGCGGACTTCTACAACTGCACGATTCGGAAAGTGACGCCGACGGGAGTGGTGACGACCCTGGCCGGACTGGCGGGCAGTCGGGGAAGCACCGACGGGACCGGGAGCGCCGCGCGGTTCAATTATCCTTCCGGCGTGGCGGTGGACAGCGCGGGCAACGTCTATGTGGCGGACACCGGCAACCGCACGATCCGCAAAGTGACGCCCAGCGGTGTGGTGACGACGCTGGCCGGACTGGCGGGTAGTGATGGCAGCGCGGACGGGACGGGCAGCGCGGCGAGGTTTTACTCCCCACTGGGCGTGGCGGTGGACAGCGCCGGCAGCGTCTATGTGGCGGACCAAGGTAACCACACGATTCGGAAAGTGACGCCGACGGGAGTGGTGACGACCCTGGCCGGACTGGCGGGCAGTCGGGGAAGCACCGACGGGACCGGGAGCGCCGCGAGGTTTAGTTGGCCTTCCGGCGTGGCGGTGGACAGCGCAGGCAATGTCTATGTGGCGGACACAATCAA
>JAKANS010000110.1 GCA_021823625.1 bacterium
AAGCTCGCCGCCGAGGGCAAGGCGCCGGTGTATGTGGTGCATTTCACGCAGGCGGACGCGGCGCAGAGCGCGCAGGATTTCACGAGCCTCAACGTCTGCTCGCGCGAGGAGAAGAACCGGATCGCAAACGAGATCACCGGCTTCAAGTTCACCTCACCCTACGGCCCGGAAATCCGCAAGTGGCTCAAGCACGGGATCGGGATTCATCACGCCGGACTGCTGCCGAAGTATCGCGTGCTGATCGAGCAGCTCGCGCAGAAGGGCCTGCTCAAGATTCTCTGCGGCACGGACACGCTGGGCGTGGGCGTCAACGTGCCGATCCGCACCGTGCTTTTCACGCGGCTGTGCAAGTTCGACGGGCAGAAGACCGGCATCCTGAGCGCGCGGGATTTTCATCAGATCAGCGGGCGGGCGGGACGGAAGGGATTCGACGACCAGGGCTGGGTGGTGGCGCAGGCGCCGGAGCACGTCATCGAGAATCTGAAGTTGGAGGAGAAGGCGGCGAAAGGCGGCAAGAAAGGCGTGAAGCGCAAGCAGCCGGACCACAACTTTGTGAACTGGGACGTGAAGACGTTTCAGCGGCTGATGGTGTCGCCGCCGGAGCGGCTGGTGTCGAGGTTCCAGGTGACGCACGCGATGCTGCTGAACGTCCTCAGCCGCGAGGGCGATGGCTGCGCGGCAATGCAGAGACTGATCCGCGATTGCCACGACACGCCGCGGCAGAAGAAGGAGCACACGAAGCGAGCGTGGCAGTTGTTCCGGTCGCTGGTGGAGCGGAAGATTATTGAGATTCTCCCTCCTGCGTCTCGTAGCAGCGGACGTGAGTCCGCTCAGACCGGGAAGTCAGGAGACAAGAGTCAGGAGTCGGCAGGAGATCAGAGCCGACTTACGTCGGCTGCTACGGGAAAAAGGAAACTCCGCGTGAACGTCGAGTTGCAGGACGATTTCTCGATGGATCAGACGCTCTCGCTCTACTTGCTGGAAACGATTCCGCTGGTGAACCCGGAGCAGGAGGATTACGCGCTCGTGGTACTCACGCTGGTAGAGTCGATCCTGGAAGACCCGGACCTGATTCTGCGCAAGCAACTCGACCGGGTGAAGGGGCAAGCCGTCGCCGCGATGAAGGCCGAAGGCATCGAGTACGAGGAGCGCATGGCCAGGCTGGAGGAACTCGAATACCCGAAGCCGAACCGCGAGTTCATTTACTCGACATTCAACGCCTTTGCCGACAAGCACCCGTGGGTGGGCCAGGAGAACATCCGGCCCAAGAGCATCGCGCGGGAGATGTTCGAGACCTTTCGTTCCTTCGCCGACTACATCCGCGACTACGAACTCCAGCGCGCCGAGGGCCTGCTGCTGCGGCACCTGAACAGTGTCTTCAAGGTGCTCAAACAGACCGTCCCCGACGCCGCCAAGACCGATGCGGTGCGCGAGATGGAACTTTACCTCGGCACGATGATCCGCGCGGTGGATTCGAGCCTGCTCGACGAGTGGGAGAAGATGCGCAACCCGAGCTACCAGCGCGCCGAGACGAAGGAGGTCCGTCCGCCCGGCGCCGAGGAAGCCGCCGCCGACATTACCCGCGACACGAAGGCGTTCACCGTGGCGATCCGCAATCGCATCTTCACCTTCCTGCGCGGACTGGTGATTGGGGATTTAGAGGCGGCGCTGGAGTCGTTACGCGAAGCCCCCCTCACCCCGGCCCTCTCCCCCTCAGAGGGGGGGAGGGAGAGCGGCAGCCAGTCTTGGTCCGCGGAGCGACTCCAGCAGGCGATGGACGACTACCACGCCGAGCACGAGCAACTCCTGCTCACGCCCGAAGCTCGCAACAGCCGCCACACCTACGTCACGCCATCCGAAGACAAGAAGACCTGGCGGGTGCAGCAGATGCTGGTGGACCCGGACGGGCACAACGACTGGGTGGCCGAGTTTGAAGCGGACCTGGCCGAATCGCGCGCCACGGGCGAGCCGGCGTTGCGGCTGCGGCAGATTGGCCGCTTGGTCTGACGATGACGAGACGTGGCGCCGCCCCATCGCCGGAATGTCCATCCGCGTCTCGCGGGTGCTGTTTCGTGGCAACCCACTCACAGCACCTCGGCCCGCGCTTCCGCCGCGCGCGTGCCGAGGTTGCCGTAGCGGTGGTAATCGAAGCTGAGGCTTTGCTCCTGCACGTACCACAAGAGTTCGATCCGCCCCTCCCGCAAGACTGGCTGGCTCGCGAGGTAAATGCCCGTCTCGGCCGCCGCCTGTCGCACCACCGTCGGCACACGCTCCGGCGCAGAGAAACGGATGCGGTCGGTTTCGCGCTCGCGTACGATGGCGGCCAACTGTTCGTCGCTCTCCTCGATGAACTCGATCGCACCCGCCCACGGCTCGCAGAGTTCTTCGAGCAGCGTGAGTGCCGGCGGCTGACAGGCGGCCGGAAATGAGACGGTGATCCGGCAGCCGACGGTTCGCGCCGCACACACCCGGGCGAAGGTCTCGAAGGCGGTATCGGCCGGGTGAATTCGCACGCGCAGTTCGCGGACCGGCAGGTAGCGGCGGAAGTTGTCCTGGCCCACCAGCCGGAAGTGGTCGTGACTCTGGCTGAATTCCTCGCGGAAGCGCTGCGCGTAACTCCCCACCGCGGCAAGGAGGCGTGTCAGTTCGGCCGGTGGCAGAGCTGCGGAGTTCTGGGCGCGCTTGCGCAAGCCGTCGCACAACCCAGCCAGCAAAGGATCAGCCGGCACTTCGCTGACCGGCAGCTCACCCGCGTCCGTGAAGTCCGTGAACTGGGCGACGTAGTTCGGGCCGCCGGCCTTGAGGCCCGGCCCGAAGGCCGATTTGCCCAGGCCGCCGAACGGTTGCCGCAATACGACGGCACCGACCGTGGTCCGATTGAGGTAGAGATTGCCGGCGCGGATGCCGGCCTTCCACTGTTCCTGTTCGCGGTCGTCGAGACTCTGCAGGCCGGAGGTCAGACCGTAGCCGGTTTGATTCACCCACTCGATCGCTTCGGCCAGTTTCGTGAAGCGCATCACGCCGAGCACCGGTCCGAAAAATTCGGTCAGGTGCGTGTAGCTGCCCGCCTGCACACCGTACTTCACGCCGGGTGACCAGAGGTTGGGATTATCCTCCGAGCAACGGGGAAGCACCGCCCAGGACTCCCCCGGCTCCAAGACCTTGAGGGCATTTTCCAGATCGCCGGCCGGCGGGCGGATCAGCGGGCCGACCTTGGTTTTCAAATCCCACGCCGAACCGACCGGGAGGCTGTGGACGGCGTCGCACAGGGCGCGTTTGAACTTTGGATCATCATAGACTTCGGCTTCGAGCAGCAGCAGCGAGGTGGCCGAACATTTCTGCCCGCTGTGGCTGAAGGCGGAATGGAGGACGTGTTTGATGGCCTGGTCGCGGTCGGCCAGCGCGGTGACGAGGGTGGCGTTTTTGCCGCCGGTCTCCGCGCTGAGATTCATCGCCGGCCGATCGTGCAGCATCGCGAGCGCGGTGGCCGTCCCGCCAGTGAGAAGGACCGCGTTGACGCCGGGATGGCCGACGAGCTGCCGGCCTTCCTGGCCACCGGAACACGGCAGAAATTGCAGCGTCTTCCGCGAGACGCCCGCGCGCCAGAAGCACTGGCAAAGTTCCCAGGCCACCAGCACTGCGTCGGAGGCGGGTTTGAGAATCACCGTGTTACCTGCAGCCAGCGCCGCGGCCACCCCGCCGCACGGGATGGCGATGGGAAAGTTCCAAGGCGACACCACGACCACCACTCCTTTGGGCGACGCCTGGAGTGTCGGCATCTCTTGCCACCAGCGGGCGGTGGCGCGGTAGAACTCGACAAAATCGACGGCCTCGGAGACTTCGGGATCCGACTCCGCGAGGGTCTTTCCGCCGTTGGCCAGCGCGGCGCCCATGAGGTCGGCCCGCGCACGACGCAACTCGACTGCGACGCGACCGAGAGTCTCGAAGCGCACCTGCGGCGAGAGGTTTCGCCAGTCGTCGTCGTCAGCGACCGCGCATCTGACGGCGCGCTCGATGTCGGTCTGGCTCGCTTGACAGTATCGGCCGACGACCGTGCCCGGGCGCGAAGGATCAAGGCAATCGTACACGGCTCGGTTCTCGAATATTTGCTCACCCGCGAGTGCCAGAGGAACCCTGACTGCGTTGGCACTGTGTCGCGGTTCCCAGGCCGCGATGATCTGCCTGGCCCACTCACTGTTTTGCGGCAGCGCAAAGTCCGTGTCGGGTTCGTTCACGAAATGCTCCCAACCGCGGGCGAGTGGATTCGCGGGTTTCGGCGGCAACTGGCGGTTCTGGGTCCGGCGCGGGGCATCGGAAACCGTCACCACCGCCGCGCACGCGTCGAGGAAGCTTTTTTCCAGCCGCTGCCAATCCGCGCTGCCGGGCTGGATGCGAAACGCGTAGCGCAGAAAGTTCTCCGGTCCGGTGTTTTCATCCAGCCGGCGGATCAGATAGCCAATGGCGTTGAGGAAATTTTCTTTTCGGCACACCGGCGCGTAAAGCAGCAGGTGGCGAGTCAGCTCGAACAGCGCCCGTCGCTGGGGATTCGCCATGCCCTCCAACATTTCGAACTGCACCTGATCGAGCTGATTGGCTTCGCCGGCGAGAACGAGCGCGTAGGCGACGTCAAACAGGTTGTGCGAGGCGATGCCCAACCGCACCGCCGCGAGGTTCTCCGGCTGCAGCGCCTTGTGGACCATGCGCTTGTAGTTCGCGTCGGTCTCGAGCTTCGTTCGGTAGGTCGCCTGCGGCCAATCCTTGAGCGAGGCTTCAAGGCGCTCCATTTCCATGTTCGCGCCTTTGACGATCCGCAGCGTGATCGGTGCGCCGCCCGACGCGACACGTCGCCGCGCCCAGGCATTGATCTCTTGTTGGTAGCGAAACGAGTCGGGCACGTATGACTGAAGCACCATGCCGGCGCTCACCCGCTCCAAACCTGGCCGCTCCAGCGTGCGCATGAAGGCTTCCGCGGTGAGACTCAGGTCGCGATACTCCTCCATGTCGAGATAGACGAATTTCGGCACCACCGAGCCGTCGCGCCGCTTAAAGGTGAGGTGCGCGGCAGTGCGGTACAACAGTTCAAGCCGCTCGCAAAGTGTCGCCAGTGTCTGATCGCGAGCCAGGGTGGAGATCTGCGAATACAGCGTCGAGATTTTGACCGAGATGCACTCGACCTCCGGCGATTGCAGCCCCTGCAAGTTCATCTGGAGCCGGCGACCGGCCTCCTCCTCGCCGAGGATGGCTTCGCCGAGGAAGTTCACGTTCATGCGCACGCCCTCGGCGTGGCGCTCGCGCAGGTGGTGGAGGAGTAATTCGGGCTCGGCCGGCAGGATCACGTTCGCGGTTTCCTTGCGCATCCGCTCCTTCACGAGCGGCACCGCCACCCCGGGCAGGTAGCCGCCGAAGGATTGGAAGCCTTTCAGCAAGGCGCGCTGAAACGGACTGAAAAAGCGCGGGATGCCCTGCGCATCGAGGATGTGGATGAATTGATCCACCGCCCGCGGCGGTGTGTCGGAGCGGAACGCTTGGTCGGTCATCTTCGCCAGCGTGGCTTTGTTTTCCGGGTTCTGAAGCATCCGGTCGAGTTCAGCCTGCTGTCGGCGCTCCGGCGGGGTCCGGAGTGCCGCGGCCCGTGCTTGAAGGCGGCGGGCAACGAACCGCGCTTTTTGCACCGTCAGCGGCAAACCGGAGCCTGCGTCGGTCCGGAAACCGGCCAGGAGGGCGGGCAATGGGTGGGGCGGCGAAGGGGTTGGGGATTCCGTTTTCATCGGCATTCGGACGGCGATGGTTTGGACAGACAACGCCAACCGCGCGTTCGGTCCCACCGGAACGCCGGTTGGCGGCGGACGATCTTGAATCGGTCGCAGAACCAAGGCGGCAACGGCGCGGACGGAAAGGGCAAGGCGCCCGTCGGGACGCAAGCAAAGCCGGGCTGGAACGCGTTGTCGAGCATGGCCCAAATTCGACCCGGTTCAATCCACTCGCGAATATGAAGCGGTCGCAGCGCTGCACCATGATCGCCGGCCGGGCGTCTTTCAGTTCGTCCCCGATCCAACCGAGGGGTCCCGACCGACCGCGGGTGTGTTCCGTCTTTGCGCAGGGGTGCGCAAGCCTTGCGCATTGGCAAGCGGAGGCGGCTGGAGAAAAACGTGGATTTCATTGGGTTTGTGGCCGATGCGCTGGTTGGCACGGTCTTTGCGCAGGCAGGGTGTCGCGGCCCGAAAACCGCCGGTGCAGACGGCGCCCGATTAACCGTCGTCGCGGGACGCTCGGATGCGAGAAGAAAGGAAACCGATTATGCCAGTGCTTGCGAAGTTCTACGGGATCGTGATCCGGGTGCTGTTTCATCGGACGTTCGGCATCCATGTCCACGCCATTTATGGGGATGCGGAGATGGTGATCGCCCTGAACCCCACGCGCGTGATTCAAGGTGAAGTGCCTGACTGGGTGAAGGTTTGTGCTTTGAGTTGGGTTCGCGATCACCTGAAGGAAATCCCAGTGGCCTCGGAGTTTGGTGGCCGTGCCTGCTTGCGCTGCGTGGGCGGCCACCGGGCGGTCGCGCCGGGTTCCGCTCCGGCCGACAGCCGGTCCCGGCTACCTGCACCGCGCGTGTCCCTGACGGTGGCAGGTTGAGAGCAACGGCACGGCGCTCCCTCTGTGCGTGGCGGTTGCGAACCCGGTCGGCCCCGCTTGCGAACAACCGGTGAACAACCGGTGAACGGGTGCGGATAAGTCCTGCCGGAGTTAGATTGCTCTTCGTCGGCCGGAGATGTTTTCTCAAAGGCCGTGATCGACACCGTACCCGAACCTGTCCCCAGCAACGCTTCGCCGGATCTGAAACAGCCCCGCCGCCAACGGGCCGCAGCCGTGGACCCGCGCCGGCTGGATCGCGTTCCCCCCAACTCGGTGGACGCTGAGAAAGGCGTGCTCGGCTGCGTGTTGTTATCGCCCCGCGAGGGTGTGGGGGCGTGTTTCGAGCGATTCGCCCGCGGGGACGACTTCTTTTACGACCCGCGCCACCAGATCGTTTTCACGAACATCGTCGAAATGTGCGACGCCCAGATGGGGGTGGACCTCGTGACGCTGGTGGCACGATTGCAGGACAAAGGCGTGCTGGAAACCGTCGGCGGCTACGGGTTCCTCGCGACGCTGATGGACGGGGTGCCCTCGGCCGCGAACCTGAGTTACTACCTGGAGATCGTGCGCGAGAAATACCTGCTCCGCAAACTCATCGCCACCTGCACGCGCCTGACCGGCGAGGCCTACGAGGAAACCTCGGCGATCGGCGCGTTCCTGGACCGGGCCGAGGCGGAAGTGCTGGCCGTCAACCACGAACGCAAGGCCGAGTCAGCCAAGTCGATCAACGAACTGGTCGGCAAGGCGGTGACCCGCATCGAGTTCTTTTTTCACAACCGCGGCCAGTTGTCGGGCCTGCAGACCGGCTTTCCCGACCTCGACCAGAAAACCAACGGCTTGCAGCCCGGCGAAATGATCGTCATCGCCGCCCGCCCGAGCATGGGCAAGACCAGTCTCGCGATGAACATCGCCGAGCACGTGGCGGTGCATTTGCGCGAGCCGGTGGGGGTGTTCAGCCTGGAAATGACGGCCGAAGCGCTGGTGATGCGCCTGCTGTGCTCGCTCGCCCGGGTGAACCACCACAGCATCCGCGAAGGTTCGATGCAGGAAAAGGATCTCGCCCGCATCCTCGATGCGACCGGCAGCCTGGCCAGTGCGCCGTTGTACATCGACGACACCGCGGGGCTGTCGATTCTTCAGGTGCGCGCCCGCGCCCGGCGCATGAAGGAACGGCATGGCATCAAGCTCTTTGTCGTTGACTACCTGCAACTGCTCCAGTCTTCTTCACGCCGCGGCGAGCCCAATCGGGCGCAGGAAATTGCGGAGATTTCGAGTGGCGTGAAGGGCCTGGCGAAGGAATTGGAAGTGCCCGTCATCGTGCTCAGCCAGCTCAACCGCGACCTGGAACGGGACAAGACTCGAAAGCCGCGCTTGTCGGACTTGCGGGAGTCGGGCGCCATCGAACAGGATGCCGACGTGGTCGGACTGCTCTACAAGGCCAATCCGAAAGACCCGCGGGAACCCGCCGGCGGTGACGACGACGACGACGCGGCAGCCAATGCTGATGTGGTACCGGTGAACCTTCTAATCGCCAAACAGCGCAACGGCCCGACCGGGGACGTGTGTCTCACGTTCCTCAAATCCTTCACGCGCTTCGAAAGCGCCGCCAAAGTGAGCCCGGAAGACATCCCCGGCGAGTGATTCGCATGACCTCTGTATTGCGCCGCCTTTGTTGGCTTGGCTGTCTGGCCGGCTTTTTGTTCGGTGGGTTCGTCCACGCCCAGCAAATCGGGCCGGTCATCAAGGAAATCGTGATCGAGCACGTCGGGCCGCGGGCGGCCAGCGACGCCTTGATCCGCTCCAGCATCCGCGTGCGCGTGGGCGAGACCTACAACCGCAACAGCGTGGATGACGATGTGCGCAGCCTCTACGCCACCGGTTACTTCTTTAATATCCTCGTCGAGGAGCAGGCCGTGGACGGCGGGACCCGCCTGATCTTCAAGGTGCAGGGCAAGCCCACGCTGACCCAGATTCTGTTCTCCGGGAACAAGAAGTATTCCAACAAGAAGCTCGCGAAGAAGGTCACCTCGAAGGTGGGCCAGCCCCTCGACGAACGGAAGCTCTTCAACGACACCCAGGAAATCCTGAAGCTTTACCAAAAGGCCGGTTACCAGCGAACGCAGGTGAAGTACGTTCCCGCCATCGACGCCAACCTCGGCCGCGGGACGGTCACCTTCGAAATCACCGAAGCGCCCAAGGTAAAGATCAAGGACGTGCAGTTCATCGGCGCCCAGGCTTTCAAACAACGCAAACTGCGCTCCGCCATCAAGACCCGCCGCCATTGGATGTTCTCCTGGCTGACGGGGAGTGGAAAGCTCAAGGACGACGTTTTCGCCGAGGACAAAGGACGGTTGACCGACTTTTATCGCGAGGACGGCTACATCGACTTCGAAATCCGCGACATCCAGTTCGAGCAGGTCGATCCGAAGTGGATGATCATCAAATTCTTCGTCAACGAAGGCACCCAGTACCGTGTCGGCACGGTGGACTTCAACGGCAACAAACTTTTCACGACCAACGACATCACCACCCAAATGTTTACCCGCGAGAAGGGCCGGTACAGCCGCGGGCTGAGCATGGGCCCAGGCACGGTGTTCAAGCCCAGCGGCCTGAGCCGCGACCGCGAAGGCATCGTGGATTTTTACGGCGCCCGCGGCTACATCGACGCCGGCGTCGCGCCGCAACTGGCCTCGAACACTTCCCAAGGCACGATGGACCTGACCTACCGCGTCAACGAAGGCCAGAAATCCTACATCGAGAAGATCGAAATTCGCGGCAACACCAAGACCAAGGACAAGGTCATCCGGCGCGAACTCGCAGTGAACCCGGGCGAGGTGTTCGACATGGTCCGCGTGAAGCTCAGCACGAACCGCCTTTACGGCCTGAATTACTTCGCCAAGGTGGACGCTTCGCCCGAGCCGACCGACGTGCCCGATCGCAAAAACCTTGTCATCGGCGTCGAGGAAAAGAGCACCGGCGACATCCGGCTCGGCGCCGGGTTCAGCTCGATCGACCAACTGACCGGTTTCGTCGAGGTCAGCCAGGGCAATTTCGACCTCTTCAAACCGCCGTACTTCCTCGGCACCGGCGGTGGCCAGAAGATCCGGCTACGGGTCCAGCTCGGCACCCGTCGCAAAGACATCGAGCTTTCGTTCATCGAGCCGTGGTTCCTGGGGCGGAAGCTGGCGTTGAGCACGGATTTCTATTACCGGGAACTGCAGTACTACAGCGATCTGTACGACGTGGTCCAAGGCGGCGCACGGGTCTCGCTCATGCGCACGCTCTGGAACGATTTCTGGCGCGGCAGCATCGGCTACAACATCGAGAACATCGGGTTGATCAACATGCCCTCCCAAGTGGTCCTCCCCGGCCCGGACGGCCAACCGGTCATCACCGATTCGGTGCCGGCCGAGATTCGCTCCGAGGAAGGCTATTACCTCGCGTCCAAAGTCGTGAGTGCGCTGAGCTACGACACCCGGAACAGTGTACAGCTCCCAAACCGCGGCCAGCACACCACCCTCCGCGGCGAGGTTGCCGGCGGGCCCTTGGGCGGCGACACCGACTTCTACAAACTGCAGCTCGAGTCGAATCACTACTTCCGCGGCTTCCTGCCCGGCCACGTCCTCGAGGTCATGGGCCGTGTCGGCGTGGTGGACAACTACGGCTTCGACTCCAACGTGCATCTCTTCGACCGCTATTTTCTGGGCGGCCTGGACTCGTTGCGCGGCTACAAGTACCGTGCGGTCGGACCGTACGACTCGACCGGCCGGGAGCCGGTCGGCGGGCGCACGTTCTGGTTCGGATCGGTCGAGTACAGCATTCCGATCATTGAACGGTTGCGACTCGCCGCTTTCTATGATATCGGCAACGCCTATTCGGATGCTTACAGCTTCAACACCGCGGGGCCGGACTACGGTCTGTTCAGCGACAACTGGGGCCTGGGCATCCGGCTGAACATTCCCGGCATGGGACCGTTGCGATTGGACTACGCCCTGCCGTTGAGCCACGATCGGTTCGTGAGCGGGAGCGGGCGCTTCCAGTTCAGTGTGGGGTACACGCGTGACTATTGATGGGAGAGCATTCGACTAACCGAGATCAGGACCCAGAACTATGAGAAACTTGACCCGTAACTGGCTGGCCTGCATGGCCATCGGCCTGGCCGCTTGGACCGTCCAGGCCCAACCCAAAGTGGCCATCATCGACATGAAGACCGTGTTCGATGGCTACTGGAAGACCAAGCAGTCGGATGCCACCATCAAGGAACGCCAGGGTGACTACGACAAGGAACGCAAGAAGATGGCGGACGACTACGAGAGGTTGAACGGCGAATACCGGGAGCTGGAGAAAAGTGCCCGCGACCCCGCCATCTCCGCCGACGAGCAGAAAAAGCGCAAGGACACCGCCAACAGCAAGCTCCTCGAGATTCGCGAGATCGAGCAAAGCGTGCAGAACTTCGACCGCAACTTCCGCTCCCAGATCGGCGACCAGATCAAGCGGATGCGCGAAAACATCTTCAAGGACATCCGCGATCTGGTGGACACCAAAGCCAAGGCGGGCAACTACAACCTCGTGATCAACACCGCCGCCGAAAGCACCCAGGTGCCCGTCTTCATGTTCGCCGCGGGACTGCCCGACCTGACCCAGGAAGTGCTGACCGACCTCAACGCCAAAGCGCCGCCGGGCGCGTTGGATGTCAAAAATGACACGCCCGCGAAAACGGACGGCAAATAGCCGGCCCCTCTCGCCGCCATCCCTTGCCAGCGAAGGCCCCGCCTGCGGGGCCTTCTGTTTTTCCGGGCCGGCCCACCCCGCGATCGCCCGCAACCGCCCAGCCGGTATTTTGCCGAACGCCTCGACAACGCCGACTCATATCAACCACCACAAGGTTCGTGCCGCGCTGTGCGCCAATGAAAACATACGTCCCCAATCCACCAGGACGTTGTAGCGTCTCGCCCCGCCGGAAATCGCTTTTGTCGCGGCGCCACGCTGGGTTAGGTTTGGCGCAATAGTTGCCATGAAAACCATCAAACTCGGCAAAAGCTCGCTCGCATCCAGCGCCCTGGCCTACGGCTGTTGGCGCGTCGCCGGCACCTGGGACCCGGATCAAGTCACCCCGGAGCGCCGCGCCGTCGGCCACGCGGCCGTGATCGCCGCGTATGAGGCCGGCTACACCCTCTTCGATCACGCGGACATTTATTGTCTGGGCGAAGCGGAGAGTATCTTCGGCGAAGTGCTGCGCGAAGTCTCCGGCATGCGCGAAAACATTCTCCTCGCCTGTAAGTGCGGCATCCGCCGGGCCGGCGAGCCGGACGCACAGGCGCCGTACCGGTATGACTTTTCCGCCGACCACATCGTCGCCGCGTGCGAAGGGTCGCTGAAGCGGCTGGGGGTGGAAACGATCGACCTGTACCTGTTGCACCGACCGGATTTCCTGTGCGAACCGGCGGAGGTTGCCCGCGCGTTTGGCCAGCTCAAGGCGGCCGGCAAGGTGCGCGAGTTCGGCGTAAGCAATTTCCGGCCGTCGCAGTGGGCGATGCTCCAACAGGCCTGTCCGATGCCGCTGATCGTGAATCAAATCGAGCTGAGCCTGCTGCACAGCGAACCCTTTCACGACGGCACGCTGGACCAGTGCGTGACCGAGGGGATCACGCCGATGGCGTGGAGTCCGCTGGCGGCGGGCGTCCTGGCGGGGCGGATCGGCACTTCGATGAGCGATCCCAAGCACGCCCAGAAAGCGAAACTGGACGATGTGCTGGGAATCCTTTCGCGCGAGCGCGGCGTGAGCCGGTCAGCCATCGCCCTGGCCTGGCTGCGGCGGCACCCCAGCGGCGTGCTGCCCGTGGTGGGCTCGACCAATCCGGATCGCATCCGCGAAGCCGCGCAAGGCGCCGAGTTCGAGCTGACCCGCGAGGAATGGTACCGGTTGATGGAAGCCGCGAGCGGCCAGCGCCTGCCTTGAGCGCGACGCTTCCGAACCTGCCATGCCGGAAACGATCCGCGCTTTCATCGCTGCCGAACTGGGCACCGAGGCTGCTGCCACGTTCAAGGCAGTCCAGTCCGCGCTGGCTGACGCAATCCCGCGCGGTGCGGTCCGCTGGACCAAGCCGGACCAACTGCATCTCACGCTCCAATTCCTCGGCAACGTCGCCGCCAACCGCATCGAAGAACTCGAGGGCAGTCTCGCTGCCGCACTGGCGGGCAGCCCGGCGTTCACGTTACGGTTGGACCGGATCGGCGCCTTTCCCTCGCTGCGGGCACCGCGCGTGATCTGGGTCGGGTTGGGCGGCGACTTGCCGGCGCTCCTGGCATTGCAGAGCTGCGTGGCCGATGCCAGCCGGGACTTCGGCGACCACGCGGAAGCGCGCGATTTTCACCCGCACCTGACCCTTGGCCGGGTGAACCGTCGCGATCCGCGGGAAGCGCGGGCGCTCGAAGAGGCGATTACACACGCACCGCCGCCGCCCGCCGGGTGGCGTGTTGGCGAAGTGCGGCTGTTTCGCAGTGAACTTCAGCCGGCGGGGCCGGTCTATTCGATATTGGCGCGTTTCGCTCTTGTCTGAGCCGACCGGGACGGCAAGGCTCGCCTTCACTGAAATGGCCGTCGCCTCGCTCCAGAACGGTTCGCCTGGCCTCGCCGATCCCGTTGCCGATGCCACGGCCCGCGAAGGTCGCGGACCCGCGCCGGGCACGGACGGGGACGGGCGCGTCGTTTGGGATGCTCACGTCCGGCACCTTTACATCCACGTCCCGTTTTGCGCCCACAAGTGCGAGTACTGCGCATTTTTCTCCGAAGTGCCGCGCGGGGATTTAATGGACCGGTACGTGGCGGCGCTCGGTCGCGAATTGGAACTGGTCGCCGCTGATCTGAAGCCGCGCACGATCTACTTCGGCGGCGGCACGCCGTCGCTGCTCACGCTGAAGCACTGGGAAACGCTGCGGCGGCAGATGGCGCGCCTGAACCTGCTCGGCGCCGACGAGTTCACGGTCGAGTGCAACCCTGCCACCGTTTCGCCCGACAAGGCGCGGCTGCTGCGCGAGTTTGGCGTCAACCGCATTTCGATGGGCGTGCAGTCGCTGGACGAAGACCTGCTGGATCGACTGGGCCGCATCCACAGCCGGGCGCAAGTGTTCCAGTCGTACGCGACACTGCGGGCCGCCGGCTTCGATAACTTGAACCTCGACCTGATGTTCGCCATCCCGGGCCAGACGATGGCGATCTGGCGCGAAACCTTGCGGGAGGCGCTGGGGCTCGGCAGCGAGCACCTCTCCAGTTACGAGGTGATTTACGAAGAGGACACGGCACTCTTTGCTCAGCTCAAGGCTGGCGAGTTCGCCGTGGACGAGGACCTGGCCTGCGGCATGTTCGAGGAGTTGGTGGCCACCGCGGCGGCGGGCGGTTATCGCCAGTACGAGGTCGCGAATTTCGCCCGGCATCGCGGGCCAGAGCCAGCGGAGGTGCCCAGTCACGCCTGCCAGCACAACGTGAATTACTGGCGCGGCGGCTCGTTTTACGGGCTGGGGCCGAGCGCCACCGGTTATGTGCGCGGGGTGCGCACGCGCAACTGGGCGAACACACAGCTTTACTGTGAGCGGATCGAGCGCGGCCGGCACGCGTTCGAGTCGCGCGAGGAATTGTCGCCGAAGGCTCGTGCCGGCGAGTTGCTTGCGTTTGGGTTGCGCATGAATGCCGGTTGGCCGTTCGCGGATTTCACGGAGCTCACCGGATTGGACCTGCGCGGTGAATGGGAGGAGGACATCGCGTGGCTGGTGGGGCAAGGTTTCGGGCAATTGACCGCCGAGCGCTTGCAGCTCACGCCACGCGGACTGCGCTTTGCCGATCTGGCCGCGGAGCGAATGCTGCGGCCGGACTGAGAGTGCGAGCCCGGCCGGGTGAAGGTCGTGGCGCAGAAAGCGACAGCGTCCCGACGATGATCGAGGCAGGGCTGGGGCACTTGGCCTCCGAACTTCAGGCTTCAGCCTTTCCTCCGCGCCCCGCTGAACCACGACGGCCACCGCGTTGCCCCGCAGTTCGACGCCGCCCCTCGAGAATCTTTTGAATCTTGCGGCCGGCCAGGAATTTACGAACAATATCCAATATGAAGATCGGTTGGATCTGCAAAGACGGCGAAGTGATCGAACTCCCCTCCCTCATGGCGGTCATCCAAAAAGAAGCAGGCTGGTATGTCTCGACCTGTCCCGAACTGGGCGTCGCCAGCCAGGGCAAGACCCGCAAGGAAGCGTACGCCATGCTTGCCGAGGCGGTAGAGCTTTGGCTGGAGGCTGCCAGCGCGAAAGAGATCGTCCGCCGGATGAAGGCAGGCGGTAGCGTCCAGCCCCTCGAATTGGCCCATGCCTAAGCTGCGGCCACTTTCCGCCACCGCGGTCGGCCGGCTTCTGCGCAATCACGGTTTCGCGTTCATGCATCAGCGAGGCAGCCATCTCATTTACCGGCGGCAGTTGCCGGGCGGCGACAGCGCGACCGTGCCCGTCCCCAACCGCCGCGAGATTCCGGTGGGCACACTCAAGTCCATCATCAGCCTGAGCGGGCTCGATGAAGCCCTGTTCCGGAAGTGAACGCCATGCGCGACGCAGCCTTAACCTACCACGTCTTTCTCAGCCACAGCGCGAAGGACAAGGCGGTGGTTCGCGCGATGCCGAAGCCGTCGCTCAAGGGCGGGTTGCAGGTGTGGTTCGATGAGTGGGTGCTTAAGAGCATGTCTGAAAATGTGTGGAACCATGCTGGCGGTCATGCGAGACGGCGCAATTGAATGCGGATCATGGCGAGTTGGATCCAGGCTTCGGCGCTGGACTCGGTGCGTTCGTAGTCCCGCACCCGGCGACGGTGGCGCATCAGCCAGCCGAACGTCCGCTCCACCACCCAGCGCCGCGGCAGCATGACGAAGCCACGGACATCGTCCGAACGCTTGACCACCGCCACCGCCAGCTTCGGCCAATGCGCCTTCACCCAATGCCCGAACGCCTCGCCGGTGTAGCCACCGTCAACCCAGAGCCGACGCAGGCGCGGGAACCAATCCGCCACTCGGCTCAGCACCGTCTGCGCCCCCTCCCGCTCCGGGCAACTGGCCGGGGTCACGCCCACGCCCAGCAGCAACCCGAGCGGGTCCACCAGCAAGTGGCGCTTGCGCCCTTGGATGCGCTTGCCGGCGTCATACCCCACCTCGCCCCCAGGCCCGTCGGATTTGACGCTCTGGCTGTCCAGGACGGCGGCACTGGGCTGATCGCGCCGCCCCTCCTCCCGCTGCGGGCAGAGGCGCCGGGCGTCGTTGAGCGCGGCCCACGTAGGATCGAGCGTCCACGCCCGGAACACGTGATACGCCGTCTGCCAGGGCGGGAAGTTCGAGGGCAGCAGGCGCCACGGGATGTCGCCCGGGTGCACATACAGGATGGCATTGACGACCCGGCGCCGGTCGGTGGGAGGCCGGCCCCGCCTATGGAGCTTGGGCAACATCGGTTGGAGGTATTCCCATTGGGCGTTGGTCAGCTCAGAGTCGTAGCTGGCGGTTTTCACCGCCCGATCGTGTCAAGGCCATACTTCACTTTGTTGCCACATTTCTTCAGTGCTCCGCCCGGCGTTTCTCTTCCAACCATCGGTCTTGGCATTTTCAGACAGGCTCTGAGACAAACGAACCTGGCTGCAAAGGAAGATCGAGGCTGTTTCCGGGGTGAGCGACCGAGCTGGGAGCACCGAGTCAGACAAGGAGACGTTACGGGTCGTCCAGTTGAATGGGACCATCCAGGACTTGCCTAGAGATGTGACGTTCTCGATGACGCAGTATGCTGAACGGCTGGCGAGGGAAGAACCGATCTACACGCAGTTGTCGGCTGAGCTTCTTAGCCATCCTTTCGTGTTCGTCGGCACCAAGCTGGATGAAGCCCCGCTATGGCAGCATATCCAACTTCGTTCGACGAGGGGCGGGAGTGGGCTGGGTGAACTCCGTCCGAAGTCGTTCCTCGTTACGCCGCACTTGGACAAGGCACGCCAGGTCGCGCTTTCACAATACAACGTTGAATGGATCCAGATGAAGACAGACCAGTTTACTGCCGACATCCTGTCCAAGTTGGAAGGCACGAACCAGAAGGGGATTCACGCCATTTCTGTACGCAGTGCAGCCGCAACAAACAACGAACTTGTCATTCCAGAAGTGTCGAAGCTCGTCGGGGGGCAATTGATCAGGACTGACTTTCTTCTTGGGAGTGAGCCAGTCTGGTCTGACATTCAGTCTGGGCGCGCGATCCTTCGAGAAAGCGATCAGGATCTTTTCGAGAAGGTCAAAGACCTGCGCAATGGGAAGGGGGCACGTGGGATTGTCCTCCTGACTGGGACTGCTGGTTCGGGCAAGAGCACGGCACTGATGCGAATTGCGCTGCGTTTGTCGTCTGCTGGCGTTCAAGTTGGCTGGGTTGACCGAGAGTCTGAAGTCTCCCTACGTGGAATACGTCATGCATTACAAAACGCGGGCGCTCCAGAGGTCATGGCAATTGATGATGCCGACCTTCTTGGCGTGGATTTAGGACCTACATTGTGAGAGATCTGCCTTCGCGCTCCTTACCCATTGTTCATGCTAGGAATCCGATCCGGGCGTGTCGATCGGGTCCTAAACCCGGCCCGCCTAGTCCTGATTCAGGCGTGATATAAAGCGTGAAATGTAAAAAGAAAGCTCGAAACCGCAGTCTTTATTGGTTCAGCTGAGTTTGTAAAAAGTTCAAACCAACCAACAAGACGGGATTTCGAGCGGGCCGAACCTACCGCAAAATCCTCCGGAACCGCAAGAACCGAATTGCCCGCCGACTCAAGGCCCGCTTCCGGCTGGAGCAGCCCAAGCCGATGTTCGCCGCCAGCAACATCCATCATGAGATGGCGGACAAAGCCCCGGGGGGGGGCTGCGGCGGGCTGGGAGCCATCCATTTGGTGGGCCAGAAGATCGGGCGGGGGGACGATCTGAATGAAAAGGTGAGCGTGCGCAAGCGGCAGTGGCCTCATCAGGAGAGCGCTCAGGGGCTCACCCTGGCCGATAACCTTTTGGCGGGCGGCGCGCGGCTGGAGGATAGCGAGCTGCGCCGCACCGACAAAATTATCTGCCTGGACTGGGGGCGCAGCGCCTTCCCGATCCCCCGCCGGCGGGCGATTTCACGCGGCGCTTTGCCCCGGAAGACACGCTGGCTTTGATGGAGGCGCTCAAGGCCTCGCGCCCGCGGGTCGGGCAGTTGCCGCCGGAGGGATTTTTAAACGAAACGGCCATCGCTGTAGAGGGCCGTATCGCCGGGACCTTGGGAGAGTGCAAGGAAGGGCTGGACATTTCCGATAAAGGCGTCTGGGGGGGGATCACCCGCCCATCGGCAGCCCGGCCAATACGCAGGAAGGGCGCTCCCGGGGGAACCGCCCGGGCAATGTCCCCAGCCATCAAGGCGCCGTCGAGTGGAGCGCGCGGGCGATCCCTCTGGTCCGCCCCCACGCGGACCGCATCTTTATCCGGGGCGACACCGACTTTTCCTGCACGCGCCAGTTCGATGAAGGGGATGATTCAGCGGTGAAATTTGTCTTTGGGATGGAGGCCAATCCCACCCTGGTGAAACGGGCGGAGGCTCTGCCCGGGTCCCGGTGGCGCGGGCTGGAACGGGTGGCGCGGCCCCTTAAGACCGAGCCGCGCCAACGGCCGGCGAACGTCAAGGAGCGCGAGTTTGTGAACCGGCGGCTGGAAAGCGAGCAAGTCGCGGAGGGGGAATACCAGCCGGGCAAAGGCACGCGTCCCTATCGGCTGGTCAGCGTGCGCAAGCCTCTCGGCGTGGAAAAAGGCGAAGCTTACCTCTTCCCGAAGCTTCGCGGCTTCTTCCATATCACCCACCGGCGGGAACTGGCTGGGCCTGAAGTCGTTCAACAAGCCCCGGAGCGCTGCCATCAAGAGAATGTGATCGCGCAGCTCAAGGGGGGAGTCAACGCCAGGCGCAGGCCGGTCAAGGACCGGGCAAGCCACTGGGCCTACAGGGGCATGACGGCGTTGGCCTGGAACTTGCAAGCGTGGTTTGGCCTGCTCCTGCCCGCCCCCCAAAGCCGCGGCGCGGAAGTGGGGAAGATGGAATTTCGGAGCTTTCTCCAGCGAAGGCTCCCGATCCCCGCGCAGATCGTTCGGGCCGGCCGCAAGGTTAGCGATAGAGTGATGCGCTATACCGCCTGGCCCAGAGACTTCCTTGCCCCCGGGGAAAGTTTGCGCAAACTGCGGGTCTGACCCAAAGTTATTCACCCGGGCGGGAAAAGCTAACACCTTAAGCAAGGTTTTGGCGGGGCGTCCTCGGGAGGCGGGCCCCAAGCGCCCTTTTTGGG
>JAKANS010000111.1 GCA_021823625.1 bacterium
TCCCGCCGTTGCGCCACACCTTCTCGAAGGCGCTTTGCAGATTGGCGGGCGCATAGGTCTTATCCGCCAGGGCGAACCAGACCCGGTCTGCTGACTCACCCGAGGTGAGCCGCGTCAACCTGCGTTCGGTCCAGACGCAGCGTTCCACCCACCCCCACGGATCCTGTGGCGATGTGGCTTCTCCGGCTTGCGGAGGCGTCGCCGCCACTGCCGTCGGTTTCGTTTCGTTCGTCTGATCTTTCACGCATCCCCTTTCCTGCGTCCCTTCGCTCCACGGTCGTTACCCGCTTCGCCGCTACTACGGACGCTCTGACTCCCGCCGGGCGGCTCTTCGGGCCTTGCAGCCATGAACACCGCTTGACCCCGGCGGGTCTCCCTGATTACTGCGGGAGGACTGCCGGCCCTTCCGACTCCCACCATCGGCGCGCCGACCGGGAACCGCCCGGCGGCCAGCGGATTGACGCCCGCCCCGACCGGCTTCGCCTTTCACGCGCAGGCTCGCCCAGCCACGCCGACCGAATCGAGTTCACGGCGGACGGCCCGCAGGCCGTCCTGGGTTTCGGACGGGTCGTTCTCGTTCCGGGGCTCTCCACCTCGCCTCGCGGCGACGCAGTTACGGTTCGATACCGCACGGTTCATCACCGCACAGGGGCGGACTTCCACCGCTCTATCCCCTCGCCTTCTCAGGCGCACGCGCGCTCGCCTTCGGCGGCACCGAGGTTGTACAGTGGCTCAGGCACCGGCTCGGCGGGCACTTTTCTGCCGACTGAACGCCGCGTGCGGCGGGCCATCCGAATGGCAACCTCGGGCACAGCACGCGGCCCGGAAAGCCGCGACCTCGGGGCAAGATCGCGGCTCCGGGCCGCCAGCCGTCGGCAGCCGAGGTCATGCCGGAGTCGGCGCGTTTCACCGGGTGGTTGCGGCTGCCGGGGACGGGGGCAACGCGCCGCCGGGCCGCGGAGCTTCGAGCGACCAGCCGGTCTTGAGCCCGAGCACGAACCAACCGAGACCCACGGCGCCGAGCGCAAAGATCGTGTCACCGATCACGCGCAGCCAGCGCAGCTTGTCGATCAGGCCCGTTTGCAGGAACTCCGCCGAGCGCGCGTACCACATGCCGTGTTCCACGCTGGCCCAGGTTTGCAGCAAGCCCACCGGCAGCAAGCTGAGCAGGACCATCAGCGCCAGGCCGAGGTTGATCGCCCAGAAACTGAACGAGAGCACGCCGGATTTCCACGCCTCCTGCCGGGTCAGGCCGCGCAGGCAGAACAGCATGAGCCCGATGCCCAGCATCCCATACACGCCGAACAACGCCGTGTGGCCGTGGACGGGGGTGGTGTTCAGCCCTTGCATGTAGTACAAGCCAATGGGCGGATTGATGAGGAAGCCGAACAGACCGGCACCCACGAGATTCCAAAACGCCACCGCGACAAAGAAGTAAATCGGCCATTTGTACGCCGCCACCCAGGGCCGCGCGCGGCTCAGTGTGAGGTTCTCGTAGCCTTCGAAGCCGATCAGCACGAGCGGCACGATTTCCAGCGCACTGAAGGTCGCGCCCAACGCCAGCACCGCCGTGGGTGTGCCGGCGAAGTAAAGATGGTGGAACGTGCCGAGGATGCCGCCGGCCAGAAAGATCACCGTCGAAAAGATCACCGCCGCCGTGGCACTGGCCGTTCGCAAGAGCCCCATGCGCGTGAACAGGAAAGCGATCACCACCGTGGCGAACACTTCAAAGAATCCTTCCACCCACAAGTGGACCACCCACCAGCGCCAGTATTCGGCCATCGCCAGATGCGTCTGCCGGCCCCACATCAGCCCCGCGCCGTAGAAGAGCGCAATGGCGGTCGAGGCGACCAGGAAGAGCGCCAGCAGATGACGGTTCGGGCCGGGATTCTTCAGCGCCGGCCACAGCGCGCGGCCCATCAGGCCCAGCCACAGGAACAGGCCGATAAAGAGGAAGATTTGCCAGAACCGGCCGAGGTCCACGTATTCGTAACCTTGGTGGCCGAACCAGAAGTTCTCCACGAACCCCAGTTTTTGCATCACGCCCATCCACTCGCCCGCGAGCGAGCCCACCACGATGACCAGCAGGCACACGAAAAGGAAATTGACGCCCGGCCTCTGTCCCGGCGGTTCGTAACCCGACACCGCGGGCGCGACGAACAAGCCCGTCGCGAGCCAGGCCGTCGCGATCCAGAAAATGCCGAGCTGCGTATGCCAGGTCCGGGCGACCGAATAGGGCAGCCATTTGCTGAGCGGGATGCCGTAAAACCCGTCGCCCTCGACACCGTAGTGTGCGGCAACCGCGCCCAAGCCCACCTGCACCACCACCAGCGCCGCCACCACCCAGAAGTATTTCAGCGTCGCCTTCATCGAGGGGGTGGCCTTCAGCGCGAGCAGCGGATCGGTCTGCGGCACTTCGACCGCTTCTTCAGGCGCGTTGTGACGCTGATAAGCGAAATACCAAACCATCGCGCCCAAGCCGGCCAGCAAAGTCACGAAGCTGATCACCGACCAGACGATGATCGAACCGGTGGGCCGGTTGCCGATCAGCGAATCCGGCGGCCAGTTCTGCGTGTAAGTGATCGTGCTGCCCGGCCGTTCGGTGCCGCACGCCCACGCGGCCCAGAAAAAGAAGGTGTTCAACAAGTGCCGCCGCTCGGGCGTCTTGATCGAGTCGGCCGGAATCGCGTAAGCCTTGCGCAACGGGGCGAGCTGCGGGTCGTTGCCAAACAGCGCCGCGTAGTGGGCACCGACGGCGCGGAACGCTTCCGCACGCGTGGGCGACAAAACCAGGTCGCCCGTGTCCGGGTGGTACGTGTTCGAGCGAATCTCCAATCGGAGCCGCTCTCTCAGCGCCGCCTGCGTTTCCGGCGCCAGTTGCGCGTAGGTCTGGCCGCCGGACGCCGCCGCCCAATGCTCCAACAGCCACGTCGCCTCGCGGTGCAGCCAGTCGGCCGACCAGTCGGGAGCGACGTACGCACCGTGCCCCCACACGGTGCCCACCTCCTGCCCGCCCATGGACTGCCAGACGTTCTGGCCGTCCTTGATATCCTGGCCGGTGAACAGGACCGTCCCGTCGGTCGTCACCACGCGTTTGGGCACCGGTGGGGCCAGCCGGTAAATCTCGGTGCCGTAATAGGCCAGCACGAGGAAGGAAAGGGTGATGACGGTGATCAAGCTCACCCAGAGCTTGGTGTAGGATCGAGGTTGTGTGCTCATGGCTTGGTCTCAGATGGAGTCGGCATTGATTGGAGAACGGTGCGGGGTTGGCCGCGTCAAGACCGGATCATGGTCAGGATCATCTTGAACCGCTTCGGCGCCTTGAGCGCATGGGGTTGGCCGGCGGGCATGAGGATCATCTCTCCGCCCTGCACGCGATGCGTGTTGCCGGAGACGATGATTTCGGCGTCGCCTTCGACGACTTGCACCAACGCGTCGAAGGGCGCCGTGTGTTCGCTGAGCCCCTGGCCTTCGTCGAAGGCAAAGAGTGTCACGTTGCCGGTCGGCCGCTTGACAATTTCGCGGCTGACGACGGCGCCATCTTGGTACTGGACGAGTTCAGAGACCCGCGCGACCTGGGCGCCGGGAAGGCCTTTGGTTTTGGATGCAGTTTCTTGGGGCATGCTGGTTACTCGGTTTGGGGGACGGTTAAACTGGCTGTACCTGACAGCTCGCGCCGGGGCAAGGGACTGGTTCAAAGCGGGGCGGCAAGGTCTCGGAACGCCAACGACCGTGGGCCTTGTTCCCGTCCGTCTCCACCCACGCCAGGCGAATGGCGTCTTCAGGACAGGGCTTGATGCAGTGTTCCTCGCTGCCGCAGGTGTCGGGCCGCGCCAGCACGGCGACGGCGTTGACCACTTCCAACGATTTCGGCCCGCAGGCCTCCACGCAACGGCCGCAGCCGGTGCAGCGCTCCTCGTCGATGACGGGGAGCCATTTCAGGTGTCGGGGGTTCATCCCGGTTTGCTTCCTTTCCGGGCGGGATGCGAAAGCAGGAAATCACGCAGCGCCACGGCGTTGTTGTGTTCGGTGTCGCGGGCGCTGAACAGCAACGTAACCGGGCCGCGCGCCGCCGCGGCCAGAATTTGCTGCCAGGGTTTGGGATGCTGATCCAACTCGGCAAAATAACGGCGGCGGAACTCCGGCCATTTGGCCGCATCATGCTGGAACCAGCGGCGCAGCGCCTCGCTGGGGGCCACGTCCTTCAGCCAGGCATCGAGGCGCAACGCGCTTTTCTTCAGGCCGCGCGGCCAGAGGCGATCCACCAGCACTCGCGCCCCGTCCTGCGGCGTCGCTAGCGCGCGCACTCCTTTGGCCACAATGGGGAACGCTGGCGCCGCTTGATTCCTTGGGCGGGACGGGCAGACCCCCGGCTTCACCTCGATCATAGCCGAGAAGACCCGCCAGGCTTTCTCGGCATGGCCGGCGGGGTCGAAAGCCCCGTCACTCATCAGCCAGAGGATGGCCGCCGGCTGAACGAGGCCGAGGAACATCATCGCCAGGGTCCGGGCGGCGAGCTCAGGCTGGATCCGGCCGGCCCTCTGGCCTTCTTCAATCAACCCGGCGATGTCCTGCAAGTACCCGCCAAAGAGCCGATAAACGCGTTGCCGCCGCTGCCGCGGGCCGTGAAAAACCTCCTCGGAAAACACCACCCGGGGAATGGGCGCCTCTTCGCGGACGAACGCAACATGTCGCATCAACAGGCGGCGCAGGCGCTCCAGCGCGTCTGGCGTTTCCCGGCGAACGGCCTGGACGTTCTCGCTGAGGCGCTGCGCGATCAAGTCCACCACGGCGTCGAGCACCTCCTCCTTGCTGGCGAAATGCCGGTAGAGCGCCGAAGGAACCACGCCCACGGCCCGCGCCACGCCGGCAACGCTCAGACGCTTCAGACCATGGCGGGAAATTAACTTCAGCGCCGATCTTGCGATCTGCTCCTGTCGAATCTCAGTTCTGGTCTTGGTGGCGCGCACAATGTGAAAGTGCATTCACAAAATGCCATGTCCAACCGGCCGCGGAAATGACCCCGATCAAGACTGGGCGTGTTCCTGCGACCCGGAGAGCCCAGGTGCGCTCTCGTCAGGGGCGCGCGCCCTCACGCGGCGCGCCCACCGCTCGCCAAGGATTCGGGGGGCCAGCTTGGCCGCGCTCTGGACTTGACTGCGGTGGGACACCGCGCTGCTCAGCGCTTTGCCCGGGGCTGAGGCCATTCGGAATGGGGCAGCCCAGCCTGGTGGCGACCGGGCGTTGCACCGCGACGCTGCCGCAATAGACGTGGGGGGCGGCGGGCAGCATTTCCACGCGGAGAAATCTTTGTCGGATTTCGCGAGTCGGCGGCGATATGCTTTGAGAAATGAACGCAACGGACCTGAATTTGCTGAGCCGCTACACCCGGCAGCATGTCGAAGATGCCTTCGCCGAAATCGTCCGCCGTCACCTCGACCTCGTGTATTCCGCCGCGTTCCGCCAGGTTCGCTCCCCGCAACTCGCCGAGGAAGTCGCCCAATCCGCCTTCACCGACCTCGCCCGCAACGCGTGCCGCCTCGCACCGGACACCATCCTCACCGCCTGGCTTTACCAAGTCACCCGCCGCACCGCCATTGATGTCGTCCGCCGCGAGGCCCGCCGCCGGATGCGCGAACAAATCGCCTCTGAGATGAACGCCACGAACGCCACCGCCGCCGATTGGTCGCACATCGAACCCCTGCTCGACGAAGCGATGGATGCGCTCGAAGCGACGGACCGTACCGCCGTGCTACTCCGCTACTTCGAGAACAAGCCGCTCCGCGAAATTGGCCAGCAACTCGGCGTGAGCGACGACGCCGCACAGAAACGTGTGAGCCGTGCCGTCGAGCGCTTGCGTGAATTCTTCGCCAAACGCGGCGTGACCGTCGGTGCGGGCGGACTTGGGGTTTTGATTGCCGCCAACGCCGTGCAATCTGCGCCGGCGGGTTTGGCCATCACAATTTCCACTGCTGCCGCGCTAACCGGCGCAAGCCTCGCCACCACCGCAACGGCCACCACTACAAAAGCCATTGCCATGACCACACTGCAAAAAACCCTGGTCGGAACAGCACTCCTCGCCGCCGTCGGCACCGGCATTTACGAAGCTCGTCAAGCCTCCACGTTGCGCCAGCAAGTCCGGACGCTTCAGCAACAGCAGGCGCCCCTGGTCGTACAAATCGAGCAACTGCAATGCGAGCGCGATGAGGCGACGAACCGCTTGGCGGTTCTGATGGCGGAGGTTACTCGAATGAAGAGTGACAACTTGGAGTTGTTGAGACTTCGCGGTGAGGTCACGCGCCTGCGCAACGAACTGCTGGGGCACTCCGAGCTGAAGGCAAGTACAGCCGGGGGAACGGCGGAATCCGAGGAGACGTCATGGCTTGAACGGGTCAAGCTGCTCAAAGAGCGGTACGCTCAAACCACCGAGGCGCAATTCCCGGAATTCCATTACCTTACCGACGAGGATTGGCTCAGGGCTGCCAAACCGAAGCTGGACACAGAGGAAAGCTACCAAGCGGCTTTTGACAACCTGCGCTCATACGGAGAGGGCGGTTTCATGCAGGCAGCCGAAAAGGCGCTGAGGAAATACCTTGAAGACAATAACGGGCAATTTCCAACGGAACTCGTCCAGTTGAAATCCTACTTCGAGTCGCCTGCGGCGGACGCGTTACTGGGGCGATACGAGATCGTGCCGGCCAAGAGCGTACCCCAGGCGAATATGGCTGGCAGCGCAGGTGACTGGCTCATAACAGCCAAGGCTCCTCATACTGAAGCCCAGTGGTATTTGGGGCGCAACGGCTTGTCCGGAGTTGCCAACACGGAGGAGATGGCCGTTCTAGCGCCGGCGATAAAGGCCCTGTTTGAGGCTACGCCCATCATCAACGGCAAGAAAGGCATCGACCTCCACCAGTTGGGCCCGTACCTGACGACACCAGAACAGAAGGCCGCCTATCAGAAGCTGGTGGAAGGCAGCCCTTCAGGTACGAGGTAAGGCAAACCAAGCATGCCAGTCACTCTAGCGGGAACCTTGATGGGCGTGGATGTGTTGCTCCGAATCGCCGCGGACCGCCATTCGGCAGAGTTCACACTCCACCCGGAAGCCACGCCTGCCGAGGCCGCGATTCATCCGTCGCTCAAATCTGGCCAGAATCCTTGAAGCCGTGAGGATCGGGTCCGTATCGAGCTACGCCAGACTATTCCACCAAGATGCGACAGCGCTTGTATAGTTCTTTTTCGTCACCGCCGGCGACATCAGAAGCCCCGGTGCTCCGTGCGGGCGATGATTTCCTCCTGGAGTTCCTTCGACAGGTCGCAGAAGTGGTCGCTGTAACCGGCCAGGCCGACAACGAGGTCGCAATGGAACAGTGCGTGGGCGAACCGGCTTTTCACCGTTTCCCTGTCCGATTTGAGTGGCGGCGGGTACACTCCAATGAATGGACAGTCTGAGCGACCAGCAGCTCTTGCGCGATTACGTCAAACGCCGCTCCGAGGCGGCGTTTACCGAACTGGTGCGGCGGCACGTGGACCTGGTTTATTCCGCCACGCTCCGGATGGTGCGTGACCCCCATCTCGCCGAGGACGTGGCCCAGGGCGTATTTGTCGCCTTGGCACAAAACGCCCGAACCCTCACGGATCGGTCCGTCCTGTCCGGCTGGTTGCATCGCACCGCGCAGAATCTTGCCGCCAACGTTGTCCGGTCTGACGTAAGGCGTCGCGCCCGCGAACAGGAGGCCGCCGTCATGAACGAACTGCTTGCCGCCGAATCCGCTGCTTCTTGGGAACAAATCGCCCCGCACCTTGACGCCGCGCTGGGCGAGCTGAGCGAGGCGGATCGCGACGCGGTGTTGCTGCGGTACTTCGAGCGCAAATCGGCGCACGAAATGGCCCAGATTCTGGGCGTGAGCGATGATGCCGCGCAAAAGCGGGTCAGTCGCGCCGTCGAACGGCTGCGTGAATTCTTTGCCAGGCGCGGCGTCAGCGTCGGCGCCGGCGGACTCGCGGTTTTGATTGCCGCCAACGCGGTGCAATCCGCGCCGGCGGGATTGGCCGCCGCCATTTCCGCCGCCGCCGCGCTTGCCGGAGCAAGCCTCGCCACCACCGCAACGGCCACCGCCACCCAAGCCATTGCCATGACCACGCTGCAAAAGAGTCTCATAATTGTCACCCTCGTCGCCGCCAGCGTCGCGATTCCGTTGGTGATTCAACATCGAGACCAAGTCAAACTGCGCCAATCAAACCAGTTCTTGCGGCAGCAAATGGATCAACTGTCTCAACTACGGATAGAGAACGAGCGTCTTTCCAACCTCGTTGCTGAGGCGAAAAGCCCTCAACAGCTTGCGAACGACCAGTTCAATGAGTTACTGAGACTTCGCGGCGAGGTCGGGGTGCTACGGCAGGAGATCAGTGAGATGCGCAAGCAGAAGCCCGCGAACACGCAGACACTCACCAGTGCCAGCGAGACAAGCAGGCCGCCGATGGTTGCTTTTGGGACGGAGCTGAGCGACATGGGAGCCACGACCCCGGAGCGTGCTGTGACCTCTCTGATCTGGGCGGCCGGAATGGGCGACCTGGGACGAGTCTCGGAACTCTTGGAATTGCCCAAAAACGTCTCCGTGGAAGATGCTCCGAAACACTATGAGTTTTTCACGAAGCAACTTAGCAATACGTTCAGCGACATGGAATTCACGTCAATACAGGGCATCAGGCAAAATCCCGATGGCACACTGAGACTGAACCTTGTCCACCGGAATATCGACACCGGCATGACGAATCCTTTCCCATTCATGCTGCGGCTTCACGATTCGGGCTGGAAGGTAGTCGTGGAAGGCGACGCACCGGCGACACTCCCTCCCTGAAAGGTGATAAATCGCTCTCGCCGAGTCGCGCTTAGCTGGCGAAACGTGTTTTCCCCCACGAGGCTACGCTTCTGTGAACCGAGCAGTCCGACCAACCAGCGGCTTCTGGGCGATTACGCCGAACGACGGACGAACGCGGTGTTTGCTGAACTGATCCACCTGCACGCTGCCTTTGCTCACTCCGCGGCGCAGCAGATGGTCCTCGGGAATGCCTTCGTCGCCAAGTCATAGCGGATCTTGCGCGCGGTCGGAACAAATCTTTTCCACCGTCGCGCAAACGCGCCGTCGGCAGATCATTTGTCCAGCTGTAGCGATCGGCAGACCAGACCAAATTCAAACCTCCAGCGCACTGGCCCATTCAAAAACGCTATCGCGTGAATCGGCGCGTGAGCGGTCGCACCAGCGTCGTGGACTGCGGCGGCCCTCTGCCGCTTTCCCCGAGCGGACCACACGGTCACCCTCGCCTTCGCTGCGTTGTCACGCAGGAACTGAGCGTCATCGAAATGGATTCTTTCTTACCCTGTCCGATTTGGGTGGCGGTGGTTACTATTCAGTGCGTGAAGAATTTGACGGACCAACAGCTTCTGCGCGCTTACGCGGAACGCCAGTCCGAGCGATCGTTTGCAGAATTGGTGCGTCGGCACGTGGACCTGGTTTATTCCGCCGCGCTCCGGATGGTGCGTGACCCCCATCTCGCCGAGGACGTGGCCCAGGGCGTATTTGTCGCCTTGGCACAAAACGCCCGAACCCTCACGGGTCGGTCCGTCCTGTCCGGCTGGTTGCATCGCACCGCGCAGAATCTTGCCGCCAACGTTGTCCGGTCTGCCGTAAGGCGTCGCCCGATGGCCGCGTCTGCAGCAGCACATCGTTGCCGTTGCCCGCCACGTTGTCCGGCGAGAAATACACCAGGTCATGCCACGGCACCGCGGCCGGCGCCGTGCCTGGATTGTGCAACCGGAAGGTGACCGCGACCGTCTGCCCGAAGGCCGCGCTGGCCGGCGCGGACGCCGCCGACACCTCCAGATCCGGCGCCTGCAACACCAGCGCCGCCGCGCTCACGCCCGTGTTGTCCGTCTCGTCCGATTCGCCGATCTGGCTGTAAGCGTCCGTGGTCACCACCAGGTAGCGGTTGCCCGGCACGCCCAGCGGCAGGATGACCTGCGTCGAGCGCGCGGCCGAATCGCCGGCGACGATCGTGTCCGTCAACTGCAGATCCTTCAGGAACGTGAGCGGTCCGCTGCCGTCCGGCGCGGTCCCCAGCCAGAGCCGGTCGTACCAACTGGCCGCGAACGTATCGCCGTCACCCACGTTTTGGTCGGTCCAAGTGACGGTCACTGGCTGGCCCGCCACGGTCGTGTTGTTGTTCTCCACAGCTTCGGCAATGGCGTCGGCGATGTCGGTCTCGATGCGAATCTTCCGCGTGCCGCCCTGCCCGGCCGGCAGGTTGAACGTGGCTTCGCGCGCCAGGTTGTCATCGGCCGCCAGGCTGCCGGTGAAGGTCACGTCCGCCATGAGTTGTCCGCCGCTGCCATCCGCGGCGCTGGACATGTAAACGCGGTCGTGCCAGGTGCCGGTGGCCGCGCTCGGGCCCTGGTTGTGGTCGTTCCATTGGATCTGCACGGCCTGGCCGCCATCGCCCAGCGTCGGCATCTGGATGTCCGTCACCACGAGGTCCGGGTACGGCGCCAGGATCGAGTCGCGCGTCACCGTGGAGGTGTTGTTGCTCTCGGCCGTGTCGGCGGGGTTCGACTCGACGATTTGGTTCAAGTCGTCGCAGGTCACGCTGAACTGGATGCTGCCCACGCCCCGTTGCCGATGCGGCAAGGTGAATGGGAGCGAACGTTCCGTGAACTCGCCCGGTCCCAAATTGCCGCCGCTGCTGGCGTCGTACGGGAGCGTCGTGTCCAGCAGGGTCTCGCCGCTGGTCGCGTTGCGCACGACGATGCGGTCGCGCCACGAAGCGGCCGTGGAGCGGTTGCCCAGGTTGCTGTCCTCCCAACGGAGGGTGACGCCCAGGCCCGACATCAACTGGGTGTCCGGTTCGACGCGCAGGTTGGTGACCTGAAGGTCCACCGCCACGTCCAGCACGACTGCGGCCTGGTTGTTGCCTTCGGCGCTGGCGTGGCTGGCGGTGTCGAATTCGTACACCGCGTCGTCCACGTCGGTGATCCCCCGCACTTCGTACCGGCCCGCGCCCGGCAACGGCAAGGTGGCCGAACGGTCCGCGGCCGTGTCGGTTGCCAGGTCACCCGCGAAGGTGACCTTGCCATGATACTCCTCGGTGCCGGTCAGGAGGTTTTTCAATACGATCGACTCCTTGAATCCAGCCGGCGCCGTGCGGGTGCCGCGGTTGGCGGTCTGCCACGCGACGGCGATGTTGCCGCCCGCCAGGCCGGCCGTCAGGTTTTCGACCTGCAGATCGGGATAAGTCGCGCGCGTCACCTGGAAGGTCGTGTCGGACACCGTCACGTTGTCGGCCTCGAGGACGAACTCCGTGACCGCGTTGCCGTTGGCGTCGAGCAGCCCAGGCAGAGTTTGGAAACGGTACTTGCCCGGCTGGAGCGGGTTGGGGCTCGTGGCAAAACTGACGGTCTTGGCGTTCGCGACGTAGGCGGGAGTCAGCCCATACACGGTATCGTCACTCGTGCCGTAGAGGGTGTCAGTGCCGGCATTGCGCAACTCGTAACTCTCGGCGCTGGCCGCCGTGGCGACATCCAGCGACCGCGACGGCGTGAGGGTGAAGCGACCGATCGCGACGGCGCCGGTTGTGCCGGCACCGGGAAGGTTGGTCGCCACCACTGTCGTCGCCGATAAGTTCGCCGTGGCCCAAACGCCCACGTTGTCGATACCCCAGGACTCGTCGTTGATGTCCTGAAGTCCCGCGCCCTGAAAAGTGATGGTGGCAGTGGTGCCGGTAGGAGTGAACGCGACCTCCACGCTCCGGTAAATCGAGTCGTTCCAACTGCCGCTGAAGCCAAGCTGGCCCTGGGCGTCGGGGTGCAGCGGGTAGGACTGGTTGTTGAAATCAAACTGCGAAAACGTGTGGTGGAACACCTGCGTGCCGTCCACCGCGACGTTGAAATAGTCCGGTCCGACCCCGCTGCTGTTCCCGTCCCACGAGTCCAGGATGTAGAGGTCAAAGACCACCGTGTAACTCTGCTCCGCGGTCAAACCCGCAAGATTTAGCGACTGACTGGAATTGCCGAACCGTCCTGAAAAGCGCGTAAAAGTGCCGGGAATCGAATTGTCGGTGGTGCTGGAAGACCACTCGCCGCCCGCGCCGGACTCGAAATCGGCGAAGTAGCCCGGACTATGTTCGGTGTCGAACGTTGCTTCGCCAGCCAGGTGGCCCACACCGCTCCCCACCAGCGCCACCAGGCGCAGCCGGGCTCCGCGTCGGATGCCCGCAACCCGGCCGGTTGGCGCCGCGAGACTCGCCCGGCGGCCCGGACTGATCGGCGGGGCGCCGGGCGAAACCCCCGCGTTGCGGGCTGCGGACGTTGACGGCGCGCAGAGGATCGGCTCTTGGAGGTGGGCTGGTCGGGCACTCCAACTTAGCGACACCCGGTGGCCCTGGCCGGGGGCGGGCGGCCGCGAGGAATCTGGTTCCGACGCCAACACCGCGGCGTTACCCTGCCGCTGTCGTGCCCGAGTTGATCCTTCACGAAGACGCCGACCTGCTGGTGGTGAACAAGCCCCCCGGCTGGAACACGCACGCGCCCAGTCCACACGCGGGCGAAGGCGTGTACGACTGGCTGCGCCACCGGGAACCGCGCTGGGCCAACCTCGCGATCATCCATCGCCTGGACAAGGCCACCTCCGGCGTCCTCGTGTTCGCCAAAACGCCACTGGCCAACCGCTCCCTGACCGCGCAGTTCGCACAACGCGAGGTTGCCAAGGAATATCGTCTCGTGACGCGGAGGGCACTTGCATTCAATCGATTGGTCGTACGAACCGGTTTGCGCCGTCAGGGCGAGCGCTACGTGGCCACGCCATCCGATAGCACCGCGGAATGGGCCGAAACGCGGTTTGAAGTTCAGCAACGATCCGGTGGTTTCACGCAAATCCTGGCCACACCGGTCACCGGCAAGACGCATCAAATTCGGATCCACGCCGCGGCCAATGGCTTCGCGATTTTCGGCGATGAGCTTTACGGCGGCGAACCCGCGGCCCGGCTCTGGCTTCACGCCGAGGCGTTGCGCCTGCGCCACCCGGCTTCGGGCGAACCGGTCGAATTTCGCGCGCCGGTGAACTTCGCACTGGACCCGGAACGCTGGCTCCGCGAGGCTGTGATCGACTTTGAAGCCACCGATGCCTGGCGCGTTTTGCACGGCGCCGGCGAAGCCCGCGACCGCTTGCCGTCGCGTGAGGATAAAGTGGTCTTTTACGTGGACCGGTTTGAAGCGTACCTGTTGGCGCAGTCGGCGACCGACCCGAGCGCGAACCAACGCGAGTTTCTGCGCCAACTCAGCGAGCAGGACGGGCTGCGTGGGGTTTATCACAAACCGCTGCGACGCGACGTGCGCGGCCAGGCAGGCGAAGAAGCTTCGCCAAGATTAATTTTCGGTGAACCGGCGCCCGAAGCGTTCCCGATCCACGAAAATGGCGTGCAGTTCGAGATCCGCTTCGGCGAAGGCTACTCGGTCGGTTTGTTCCTCGACCAACGCGACAACCGCCGTCGCCTGCTGGTCAACCACGTCGCCGCAGACTTCTCGGCGTTCCCATGCGGCGCGACCAGTGCGGAAGTGCTGAATGTCTTTGCCTACACCTGCGGCTTTTCGGTGTGTGCGGCGAAAGCGGGCGCGCGAACCACCAGCCTGGACCTGTCGCGGAAGTATCTCGACTGGGGCCGGCGTAATTTCGAGTTGAACGGCCTCGATCCGGCGGCGCACGACTTCATCTACGGCGACGCCTTCGAGTGGCTGCGGCGACTGGCCAAAAAAGGCCGGCAATTCGACGTCGTTTTGCTGGACCCGCCGACGTTCTCGACCTCCAAACAAAGCGGCGCCTTTCGCGCCGGGACCGACTTCGGCCAGTTGGTCGCGGCTGCGCTGCCGCTGTTGAAACCGGCCGGGCTGGTGTTCGCTTCCACGAACGCGGCAGGCCTGGAACCCGAACGGTTCTTGGAAACGCTGCGGCGCGCCATCGAGACCGGCGGCCGCCGGATCGCGCAACAACATTACGTCCCCCAGCCGCCGGACTTCCCGATTTCGCGCGCGGAACCGGCTTACTTGAAAACCGTCTGGCTGCGGCTCGATTGATCGCCGGCCGCAACTAGCGCCGCAACTTCGCGTACAGCGTCTCGTACTGACGCACGCTGCGTTGCCAGGAGAAATCCGCGGTCATGCCGTTGCGGCGGTAGCGCTCGAGCAAACCGGGTTCACGCCAAAGGGCCAGCGCCTTGCGGATGCCTTTGGCGAGCGCCGGCACGGCGGGGGCCTGGAGCTTGATGCCGTCCGCGCGTTCGGGCACTTCGCGCACGTCCACCACCGAGTCCTGCAGACCACCGGTCGCCCGCACCACCGGCACGGCGCCGTAGCGCAAGCTGTACATCTGATTCAGACCGCAAGGTTCGAAGCGCGACGGCATCAGGTAGAAATCGCACCCAGCCTCAATCCGGTGCGCCAGCACGGAATCGTAGCCGATTTGCACCGCCACCTTCTTCGGGTAACGACCCGCCAGGTACCGGTAAGCCGCCTCGAAGTCCGGCCGGCCCGTGCCCAACAACACGTACTGGAGGTCGCTGGCCAGCATCTCTTCGAGTGCGCTAAGAATGAGGTCCACGCCTTTTTGCGGGTCGATGCGCGTAATGGTGCCAAACAGCGGCACGTCCGCGCGCACCGGCAGGCCGAGTTCCGCCTGCAATTCCGCCTTGCACGCTGCCTTGCCGGCGAGGTCAGCCGCGCTGTACGGGCGAGGCAACTGGGGATTGCGCTCGGTCTGCCACTGCTCGTAATCGACGCCGTTGAGGATACCGGTCAACACGTGCTGGCGGTTGCGCAGCAGGCCGTCCAATCCCTCGCCGTAGGCGGGCGTGAGAATCTCCTTCGCGTAAGTCGGGCTGACGGTGGTCAACGCATCGGCAAAGACCAGACCAGCCTTGAGCGGGTTGAAGTCGCCGAAAAACTCCGCGGCGTCGGGATGAAAGTAATAGCTGGGCAGGTTGGTGAGCGCGTACTTGCCGCCGGCACAGCGGCCCTGCGGCGCGAGATTGTGCACGGTGAGCACCGTCTTTGGCGGGTGCATCCAGCCGTCGTTCCACGACTGGTGGCGAACCAACAGCGGCACCACGCCGCCGTGCCAGTCGTGGACGTGCACGACCTCGGGCTTCCACGGCAGGTAACGGGCGAGGTTCACCACCGCTTTGGAGAAAAAAACGTACCGCTCCGTGTTGTCCCAATACTCGGCCTTCGACGCCGGATCCACGTAGAGCCCGGCGCGATCGTAAAACACCGGCGCGTCCACAAAATAGATCGTCAGGTTCGGCTCCGGCTCGGCCACCGCGATGTCCGCGTGAACGATGGCGCTCCCCAGCGGCAGATTGAGCGACCAGGCAAACGGCTGGATGCGCTTCGCGTACTGGGCCGGGATGCCGCGATGCAGCGGGGTCACGATGCCGACGCGATGCCCCGCGCGGGCCAGGTACTTGCCCAGCGCCGCCGTCATGTCGGCCAGGCCGCCGGTCTTCGAGTACGGTTCGACTTCGCTGCTGGCCAGGAGGAGACGCATGTGCGAGGAGCCGCCATTGACAGCCGGTTGGACGGTCCCCTTTGGCGACCGGGAACTCCGCGGTGGCTGACTTTGCCCCGCCCGGTTGCGCGTCTGGGTGGTCATGGCACGCGGGTCAGGCGGGAATCCGATCCGCGCGCAAGTAAGGCCGCAGCGGCTCCGGGATCGCCACGCTGCCGTCGGCCTGCTGATAAGTTTCGATGAGCGCCACGAACAGCCGCGCCAGTGCCGTGCCGCTGCCGTTCAAGAGGTGCGGAAAAACATTCTGTCCGTCGGCCTCGCGTTTGAAACGCAGGTTCATCCGGCGCGCCTGAAAGTCTTCGCAATTCGACACGCTGGACACCTCCAGGTAACTCCCCTGCCCTGGCGCCCAGACCTCGAGGTCGTACGTCTTGGCGCTGGCGAAGCCCATGTCGCCGGTGCAGAGCAAGACCACGCGGTAATGCAGGCCCAGCAATTGGAGCACCTTCTCCGCGTTCGCCAGCATCTTCTCGTGTTCGGCGTAGCCGTCCTCGGGCTTGACGATCTTGATCAGTTCCACCTTGTCGAACTGGTGCACACGGATCATGCCCCGCGTGCCCACGCCGGCGGCGCCCGCCTCGGCCCGAAAGCACGGCGAGTAGGCGGCGTAGTAAATCGGAAGCTGCGTTTCCTTGAGGATTTCTTCGCGATGAATGTTCGCCACCGGCGCTTCCGCCGTGGGCAGGAGATAAAGCTTGCCCAGCGTCGAACCGTCCAAGCCTTCCTGCACTGCGTACGCCTGGTCCTCGAACTTCGGGAATTGGCCCACGCCGGTCATCACGTCGCGGCTCACGATGAACGGCGGCGAGACCTCGGTGTAGCCATGCGCGTGAACGTGGAGGTCCAGCAGAAATTGAATCAACGCGCGTTCCAGCCGCGCGCCCCAGCCGGTGTAAAGCAGAAAGCCGCTGCCGGACAACTTCGCGCCGCGCTTGAAATCCACCAGGCCCAGCTTCTCGCACAACCGATCGTGTGCCAGCGGCGCGAAGGCGAACTGCGGCTTCTCGCCCCAAGCCCGCACCTCGGGATTGTCCGCGGCGGTCGCGCCCACCGGCACGCTGGCGTGCGGCAGGTTGGGCAACCGGATCAGAATCGCGTCGCGCTTGGCTTCGACCTCCGCCACCTGCTTGTCCAACGCGGCGATCTGCTCGCCGATCTGGCGGGTCTCGGCTTTCCTGGCTTCGGCCTCGGCGAGTTTCTTCTGGCCCATCAACGCGCCGATCTCCTTGGACACCCGGTTGCGCGTGCTCTTGAGGTTTTCCGTTTCCGCCAGCAAGCGCCGGCGCTCCTCGTCGAGGGCGAGCAACTCGTCCACCTTCGCGTCGTCTCCCGCGCCGCGCGAAGCTAGCCGCGAGCGGACCCAGTCCGGCTGGTCGCGGATCAATTTGATGTCCAACATCGGGAGAGTATGGCGAGAGTTCGCCACAGCGGGCAAGGCGGAAGCCGCAACGCGCAACGCGCTTTGCCGCCAGGCTTGAAGTTGCCCGCGCTTGCGTCCACACTCCGCGCCATGAACACACCGGAATCCCCTGCCCTTTCGCGCCGCCATTTCCTGAAATCGACCGCGGTCGCTTCGGCGGCACTGGCCCTGCCCACCGTGATCCCGGCCTCCGTGCTGGGCGCCAACGCTCCGAGCAACCGCCTCCAGGTCGGCTGCATCGGCGTCGGCCCGCAAGGCCGCGGCGACATGAGCAACTTCCTGGCCCAACGCGATTGCCGCGTACTGGCGCTTTGCGACGTTTCGAAGCGCAACCTCGACGAAGCCGTCAAGATGGCGAACGCCGCGTACAAGGATAACGGCGTCGTCATCCTGCACGACTACCGCCAGCTCCTGGCGCGAAAAGACATCGACGCGGTGCTGATCGCCACGCCCGACCACTGGCACGTGCCGATCGCGCTCGCCGCTGCGCGCGCCGGCAAGGACATGTACGTCGAAAAGCCGATGGGCCTGTCCGTTCAGGAGGACCAGATGCTCCGCAAGGTTTGCCAGCAGAAGAAGGTCATTTTTCAGTTCGGCACCCAGCAACGCTCCAGCCAGCAATTCCGGCTCGCCTGCGAACTGGTTCGCAACGGCCGCATCGGCAAGCTCAAGCACATCGACGTTTGGTCCGCCGCCAGCAAACCCGGCGGCTCCACGGCGCCCATCGCCGCACCGGCCGACCTCGATTATGAATTCTGGCTCGGTCCCGCGCCGGAAATGCCATACACGCTCGGCAAGGCCTACGACGAAGGCGGCGCCTGGAAGACCTGGTGGTACAACTACGATTACGCCCTCGGCTTCGTCGCGGGTTGGGGCGTGCATCCGCTCGACATCGCCTACTGGGGCCATCCAGCCATGATGAAAGGCGTGCTCGAAGTCGCCGGCCCGGGCGAGTTCCCGAAAGAAGGCGCCTGCAACACGTCGGTGGCGTGGGACGTGAACTTCCAGTTCGCCGACGGCGTGACCCTGCAATATCGGGGCACCGGCAACGGCGCCGCGCCCTCGCCGATGAACGACCTCAGCGGCTGGCAGAAGAAATACGGTCACATCGTGGACCACGGCACCGCGTTCGAGGGCGCCGACGGCTGGGTGGTGGTGGACCGCACCCAGATCCGCACCTCACCGGAGAACCTGGTCGAGGCCAAGTTCGGCGACAGCGACGTGCAGCTCATCAAGAGCTCAAACCACGTCCGCAACTTCCTGGATGCGATCAAGAGCCGGAAGCCGGCCATCTGCCCGATCGAAGACAGCGTTCAGGCGGACATCCTCTGCCACCTCAGTGACATTGCCACGCGCCTGAGCCGGAAGCTCAAGTGGGACGGCGCGAAGGAACACTTCGTCGGCGACGCCGAAGCCAACCAGCGGCTCAAGTTGCGCAAACAGCGCGCGAAGTGGGCGATCAAATAGCCCCCAGGTGGAGCGAGACTCCGTCGAGCCCCGGCTTCAATTCCGGCCCGCTTGAGAAAGTCTTGCCTATCCCGGTTTGGATCCGCGGTCGCGCTTCTTTCACGCCCGCGTTTGATCGGGTCGGGTGCCGGGGATTGCGCCCGGCACCCTCCCCCCCCCACCGGCCGTGCGGTTTTCCGCATCCGGCGGTTGAACGCAGCTTCCAGATCATGGGGAAGCAGGATCGGATGGCAGCCAGAACCCGTGGCGTCCCAACACCGCGTTGCTTAACGCCGTCTGCAACGTTCGGACTGGCGGCGATCCGCCACGCCCCTTGGGAAGGGTGCGCCGCTTTCAGCGAGCGTCCGCTCAGTCCCAGGGCGCGCAGCTTCCGCAGCCGTCCGCGCCCGTTGTCCCAGCGTTGCCAGAAACA
>JAKANS010000287.1 GCA_021823625.1 bacterium
GCCTGGGCGGCGCGCTGGGTGGTGGCCCGCAGGAGCTCTTGCACGTCGTGGGCCGCCTGGACTTCGAGATGGCCGAGGTTGTGATCGGCGGCGGTCAGGAAGCGGGTGAGGGATGCCTCCAAGGCGACGGCCGTGCGGGCGGTCCGCACGGCCAGCGGTTCGGTCGGAGGAACCGAGCGCACGGGAGAACGGACGGCGGGAACGGACGCTACGGTGCAGCAGGTCGGGATCGTGGTGGTTGTCATGCCCCCAGCTTACACCCCCCCTGCAAGAAACTGAGATGCGCCCGCGGCCCTGCGGTCTCCCCGTTTTCGCGTTGAACTCGCGGAGGCGCGCCCTACCTTCCCGGGCGTGACGGTTGACACATTCAAGACCGAAATCGGCCAGGCGCTGAAGGCTTACGATCGACACATCGTGTGTCTGGAGAAGCCCCCGGAGGAGGCGAAGGCCTCGTTGCTCTCGCTCATGGAAAAGGCGATCAAGGCGTACGAGAAACGCGCTCCCGGCCTCCGCCACGGCCTGGCGCTGGACCGCGAGGTCACGATCATCCTCAGCCAGAC
The DNA here is from genome assembly GCA_021823625.1 of bacterium. Lineage (GTDB taxonomy): Bacteria > Verrucomicrobiota > Verrucomicrobiia > Limisphaerales > J093 > DSVZ01. The sequence goes on from JAKANS010000287.1 coordinate 561, forward strand.
CGACACGGACCGCCCGCTCTGTGGCATCTATTTCAACCTCCATTCCCCGCACTTCAAGCGCAGCGCCAAATCGGCCGGCGCCGCCAACGCCTGAGCCGCGATGAAAGATTTCCTCATCGAGTGCGCCAAGGCCGGCGGGGCGGTACTGCGAGAGCACTTCGGCCGGGTCACGCACGTGCGCACCAAGGAAAGCCTGGCCAGTGTCGTGACCGACGCGGACCTCGCTTCCGAGCGGTGCATCTTCGACCGCCTGCGCGCGCGTTTCCCCGACCACGGCCGGTTGGGCGAGGAGTCAGGCTTCGAACGCGGCTCGGCGGACTTTGTCTGGGTGGTCGATCCGCTGGATGGCACGTCCAATTTCGTGGCGGGCCTGCCTTGGTTCGGCGTGATGATCGCCTTGCTCGAACGCGAACGGCCCGTGCTGGGCGCATTATACCTGCCGTTGACTGACACGCTCTACACCGCCGAAGCCGGACGCGGTGCGTTCCGCGACGGCGCGCCGGTTCATGTCACCGAGGAGACGGAGCTGGCGAAATTGCTCATCGCTTACGGTCTGGACGCCTCGGCTGACAACGCCAAGACCCGCCGCGAGGCGGACCTGCTCGTGCGCGTGGTCAACCACGCCCGCAATCTCCGCGCCACGAACTCGCTGGTGGATTTCTGCTACACCGCGGACGGCCGGCTGGGCGGCGCGATCAACCAGGCCTGCAAGATCTGGGACATCGCCGCGCCGTGGCTGGTCTTGCGTGAGGCCGGCGCCCGGGTCACGGACCTCGCGGGGCGGGAACTGGACTTCAACCTGGCCGGCAATCCTTGCGCGCGCACGTACCCGGTGCTGGCCGCCGCGCCGGCGATTCACCGCCAACTGCTCCAACTGACTGCCGGCGCTTGAGCCGGGAATCCACCGCCTGCGCCCGGCGAAAAAGCTGGGCAAAACTCCCCGGCTCCAGGGTTTGCCTGCTGGCCACGACTCCGGTAGCCTGCGCGGCATGAAGCTTCGCCCGGTTTTCCTGCTCGCGAGTCTGGTCGCGTTCGCCTGTCTCTTGCCGGGCTGCCGCTCTGACAAGGAATCCGCCCGCCGTCCGTTCGCGAGGCCGGTGTTTCACGCGGAGAAATTCGCGGAAATGGACACTGCCATTGACGAGGCTATCGCCAACAAGAAGTGCCCCGGCGGCGTGCTCTGGCTCGAACACGAAGGCGAAAGCTACCATCGCGCCTACGGCCACCGCGCGGTCGTGCCGGCGCCAGAACCCATGACCGAGGACACGATTTTCGACGTGGCTTCACTCACCAAGGTCCTCGCCTGCACACCGGCGGTCATGCTCTTGGTCGAACGCGGCCAACTCGGCTTGGACACGCCGGTCTGCCGGTACCTGCCTGAATTCAGCGGCGGCGGCAAGGAACAGGTCACCATCCGCCAACTGCTCACCCACACCTCGGGCTTGCGACCCGACATCGGCCTAAAACCGGACTGGACCGGCGCCGACGCGGCGATTCGACTCGCCTGCGCCGAGACGCTGGTGGCCAAACCCGGCGAACAGTTCATTTACAGCGACACCAACATGATCCTGCTCGGTGAAATCGTGCGCCGCGTGTCCGGCCAGCCATTGGATGTGTTCCTGGCGCGCGAGGTCTATGGCCCGCTGCGCATGACCGACACGGGCTTCAATCCACCGAAAGCCGAGCTGGCCCGCATCGCGCCCACCGAAGTCGAGGCCGGCGTGCCGGTGCGCGGCGTGGTGCACGATCCGCGGGCGCGGCGCATGGGCGGCGTGGCCGGCCATGCCGGGTTGTTCACCACCGCGAGCGACCTGGCGCGGTTCGCCCGCATGATGCTCGGGGGGGGCGCACTCGACGGCGTGCGCATCTTCAAGCCCGAAACCGTCGCGTTGATGACGCGCGTCCAAACGCCGCCCGGCCTGCCGCGTCGCGGGCTGGGCTGGGACATCGATTCGCCATACGCCGGCCCGCGCGGCGACCTGTTCCCGATCGGCTCGTACGGCCACAGCGGCTGGACCGGACCGTCGGTGTGGATCGATCCGTTTTCGCGGACGTTCGTGATCTTCCTGTCGAACCGCAACCACCCCGACGAAAGCGGCAACGTGATCGCCTTGCGGCACCGGCTGGGCACGCTCGCGGCCGAGGCGGTGGCGGACTTCAACTTCAACTACGTTCCGGGCGCGTTGGCGGCCCGGCCCGCGACGCGGGGTACGGCACGCGGATCAGCCTCGGCGGGCGGCGGGCAAACGGCGCCGGTCCTCAACGGCATCGACGTGCTCGAGAAACTAAACTTCGCCCCGCTGCGTGGCCTCCGCGTGGGTCTCATCACCAACCACACCGGTCACGACCGCGCCCGTCGGGCGACGATCGACCTGTTGAAAGCCGCGCCCGGCGTGAAGCTCGTGGCCCTGTTCAGCCCCGAACACGGCATTCGCGGCACGTTCGACGCGAAGGTCGGCGACAGCGTGGACGAGCGAACCGGCCTGCCGATCCACAGCCTTTACGGTAGCACGCTCGCGCCGACTGGCGCACAATTGCAGCCGCTCGACGCGCTGGTGTTCGACATCCAGGACATCGGGTGCCGGTTCTACACTTACATTTCCACGATGGGCCTCTGCCTCGAAGCCGCGGCCAAGGCGGGCAAGAAATTCTTCGTTCTCGACCGCGTGAACCCGATCGGCGGCGTCGTGGTGGAAGGCCCGGTTTGCCACGGCGAATCCAGCTTCACCGCGTTCCACAGCCTGCCGATCCGACACGGCATGACCGTGGGCGAGCTGGCGCGGATGTTCAACGCGGAGCGCGGCTGGAAGGCCGACCTCACCGTCATTCCGCTCCAAGGCTGGTCGCGCGAAGACTGGTTCGACGAGACCGGCCAGCCTTGGACCGACCCGTCGCCGAACATGCGCAACCTCACCGAGGCGATCCTCTATCCCGGCATCGGCCTGCTCGAAGCCGCGGTCTCGGTCGGCCGCGGCACCGACACGCCCTTCGAGGTGGTGGGTGCGCCTTACGTGGATGACGTGACGTTCGCGGCCGAACTGAACCGGGCCGGGCTGGCGGGCGTTCGCTTCGTGCCGATCCGGTTCACGCCGGCCTACAGCGTCTTCAAGGACCAGCCGTGCGGCGGCGTGTACCTGCTGGTGACCGACCGCGATGCGCTGCGGCCGGTGGACCTGGGCCTCACGCTCGCGCTGACTCTCCAGCGGCTTTATCCTGGCCAGTTCGCGCTGGATAAAATGGGGCGGTTGCTGACCGACGCGGCCACGCTGGAGTCGATCAAAGCCGGCAAGCCGCTGGCCGAAATCGAGCAAGCCTGGACCACGGACCTGGCCGCGTTTCAGAAACGTCGCGCCGGCTTCCTGCTTTACGAGTGAATTGGCGGAATGAGGAGCGGCGGCGACGTAGTTGCGCGTTCCGGTTCGGGGAGCACACCCGGCTCGGGTGTGGCTGGACGCGCCCCGCGTCCAGCGTTGGGCGCCGGGAGCACCGGAGTTTTCCGCGAGGGCGCGGAAAACCGCACGCGAGCGGCACGGGGACAGGACATGGTTGACA
>JAKANS010000112.1 GCA_021823625.1 bacterium
GAGCTGTTGACGACGATCATGGGAGTAATTCTGGTCTTGCTCATCGCGGGTCGCTCCTTCGGACCCAGGATCTCTGTTCAACCCTCCGAGTTTCCGAAAGCGGGGCTTTTTTGACGGGCTGCTAAAGCCGCCCCCGTGGCATCCGCGTCCGGCACGGCCGCCATGCCCACTGGCAAGATTCGCAACCTGACCCTCAGCCGTCCGATCTCCGGCGGCAACCTGATCAGCGGTTGGGCGCACTCGCGCGACCTCCAGTACGTGCCCAGCCTGATGCGTGCCTACAACACGCCGGCGAAGGTGCTCGACACGCTCGAATTGCTCGAACGCAATGGCGTCAATGCCATCATCGCCGACCCGCGCAAGAATGTGATGGACGTGTTCGGGCGGTATTGGAAGGAACGCGGCGGCAAGATCCAGTGGATCGCCGAGGGCCACCCCGGCGTGGACGACTGGAAAACGAACATCAAGCAATCCATCGATTTCGGCGCGAAGGCGGTCTATGTGCAGGGCGTCATCGGCGACCGCTGGCTCAAGGAAAACCGGCTCGATCTGCTCGGCCAGTGCGTTCAGTTCATCAAATCCCAGGGCGTTCCGGGCGGCCTGGGCGCGCACCAGATCGAGGTGGTCGTCGAATCCGAGAAGCGCGGGTTCGACCCGGACTTTTACGTCAAGACCTGCCACCATGCGAAGTACTGGTCGGCGCGGCGACCGGACCAGGACCCGATGGTGATCGACAACCAGGGCGACAATTACTGGGACATGGACCCGGAACGCACCGTGCGCGTGATGTCCGACCTCGAGAAACCCTGGATCGCGTTCAAGATCCTGGCGGCAGGCGCGATCCGGCCGGAGTCCGGCTTCCGCCATGCGCTCGAAAGCGGCGCCGATTTCATTTGCGTCGGCATGTTCGATTTCCAGGTCGAGGCGAACGCCACGTTGGCGTGTTCCCTCCTGGCCGACCCCGCCATTCAAAATCGTCCGCGCGCCTGGATGGCGTAGGCGTAGCCATGCATTTGTCGGTAGGGCGCGTCACTCCGCGCGCGCCGCCAAGGCATTCACCAGCCTTGGCGGGCTGGGGACAGCCCACCCTACCTGGGGCGGAAGGTCTGCGACTTAATGGCTGGCCCAGGACGCACCGGCCAGCGCAAGGTTGTTTCTGCCGCCGGCTTCGCTAAGGTCAGGGCGTGACCGCATTGCCTGCCGAAATCGGACTCATCGCCGGCAACCGCTCGCTGCCGTTGGAATTTGCCCGCCTGGGTCGCCAACAAGGGTTGCAACGCATCGTGGCCGTGGCGTTCGAGGGCGAGACGGATCCGGCTCTGGCCGGCCTCGTGGACGAGATCGTCTGGCTGCGTGTCGGCCAGCTCAACAAGCTGATCGCCGCCTTCACCCGGCGCGGCATCCGGCAATGCGTCATGCTCGGCCAGATCGCGCCCCAAAACCTGTTCGATCTGCGCCCCGATTTGCGGGCGATGGCGCTCCTTTTCCGCCTCGAACAAAAGAATGCCCACACCGTCTTTGGCGCGATCGCGAACGAGTTGCAGAAAGACGGCGTAGAACTGATTTCCGCGACCCCCTGGCTGGGGCCGGTCATGCCCGGCCCGGGCTTCGCGCTCGGTCCACAACTGTCCGCCGCGCAGCGGGCCGACGTGGCGTTCGGCCTGCGCCTCGCCAAGGAAGTCTCGCGCCTCGAAATCGGCCAGACCGTCGTGGTCAAGGAAGGCACGGTGCTGGCGGTCGAGGGGTTCGAGGGCACGGACAAGTGCCTCGCGCGCGGCGGCGAGCTGGCCGGGCCGAAGGGCGGGGCGGTGGCGGTGAAGGTCGCCAAAGAGGACCACGACATGCGCTTCGACATTCCCACGGTGGGGCTGAAAACGCTGGAAACCTGCGCCGCCAGTGGTGTCGCCGTGCTGGCCGTGGAAGCGGGCCGGACGCTGCTGCTGGAGCAAGAGCAGGCGGCCGATTTCGCCAAACGGCACCGGCTCGCGCTGACCGCTATCGATTGAAGGCCACGGCCCCTGCCCGAGTTGTCGGCATTCTCGCATTGCCGCAGGTTCGCCGCTTGCCCACACTGCCCGCTCTATGTCGAGCACGCGGAGACAGTATCCGTTTCATTTGATCGAACCCAAGTGGCAGGCGGCCTGGGACGCGACGCAGACTTTCCGCGCCTGGAATCCGGGCGAAACGCTGCCCGCGGACCATCCCTTCGTCCAACGCCACGGCCTCGCGGGCAGGACACCCAGCGCCGCCGAACTGCCGCCCAAGTACTATGTCCTCGACATGTTCCCGTATCCGAGCGGCGCGGGCCTGCACGTTGGTCACCCGGAAGGCTACACCGCCACGGACATCCTGGCCCGGTACCACCGCGCGAAGGGTTTCAACGTGCTGCACCCGATGGGTTGGGACGCCTTCGGCCTGCCCGCCGAGCAATACGCGGTGAAGACCGGTCAGCATCCGCGCAAGACGACCGAGGCGAACATCGCGACGTTCAAGCGCCAGATCAAAAGCCTCGGCTTCAGCTACGATTGGTCGCGCGAACTCGCCACGACCGATCCGGAGTATTTTCGGTGGACGCAGTGGATTTTCCTCCAGCTTTACAACTCGTGGTTCAATCCCGAGACAAACAAAGCCGAGCCGTTCTCCACGCTCAAGTACCCGGCGGAACTGCACCCCCCTCACCCTGCCCTTTCCTCCATTGGGGGAGAGGGTGGCCGAAGGCCGGGTGAGGGGGAGGTGTCCGACGCTGATCTTGAAGCCCGCCGCCGCGACTACCGCGATTCCAAGCGTCTCGCCTACGTCAGCGAGGCGCCGGTGAACTGGTGTCCCGAACTCGGCACCGTGCTGGCCAACGAGGAGGTCATCGACGGCAAGAGCGAAGTGGGCGGTTTCCCGGTCGTCCGCCGGCCCATGCGCCAATGGATGCTCCGCATCACCGCCTACGCGGAGAAGCTCCTCAACGACCTCGACACGATAGACTGGAGCGATTCGCTCAAGGAGATGCAGCGGAACTGGATTGGGCGGAGCGAGGGAGCCGAGGTTGATTTTGCGATTGCCGATTGCCGATTGCCCATTGCCGATTTGAAGATTCGCGTTTTCACCACGCGCCCTGACACGCTGTTCGGCGCGACTTACATGGTGCTGGCACCGGAGCACCGCTTGGTGGACGAAATCACTACCGAGGAACAATGGCAGGCGGTGGAAGACTACCGCGAGCACACCACGCGGAAGAGCGACCTTGAACGCACCGAACTCGCGAAGGAAAAAACCGGCGTCTTCACCGGCGCCTACGCCATCAATCCGGTCAACGGCGAGAGGATTCCCATCTGGATCGCCGATTACGTGCTCATCAGCTACGGTACCGGCGCCATCATGGCGGTGCCGGCGCACGACACGCGCGACTTTGAGTTCGCCACCCAGTTCAGCCTGCCCATCGTGCAAGTCGTCCAGCCGCCCGACCCGAAGACGGATTGGCGCGGCTTCGTCGATGACGGCACTGCGATGAACTCCACCGGTCCGGAGATTTCGATCACCGGCCTGCCGACGCCCGAAGCCAAACAGAAGATCGCCGCCTGGCTCGAAGCCAAAGGGCTGGGCAAGAAAACCATCAATTACAAGCTGCGCGACTGGCTCTTCAGCCGGCAGCGTTACTGGGGCGAGCCGTTCCCGATCGTATGGAGGAAGGGATGGCATACACCTAACTCACTTAACTTGGCTGACTACTACGAGTTTCACGAGGCCCTGCCCGATGAAGAGCTTCCAGTTGTACCTCCTCAACTCGATGACTATAAACCAACGCCGGAGGGACTTCCCCCACTTGCCCGTGCAATGGAATGGACAAAAGTCTCTGAAGGAGTGTACCGCGAGACAAACACCATGCCGCAGTGGGCGGGGAGTTGCTGGTATTACTTGAGGTATCTCGATGCCAGGAATGCCGAATCCTTTGTCAGCAAGTCTGCTGAGACCTATTGGATGGGCTCGGCCGTGGCTGCGAACGTGAGTCCGCGGCAAACTGAGGCCAGCCATGCTCTCACGCGCACAGCCCCAAGACCTGGGGTGGACCTTTATGTCGGCGGTACCGAGCACGCCGTGTTGCACCTGCTTTACGCGCGGTTTTGGCACAAGGTCCTTTACGACCTCGGCCACGTCTCGACGCCGGAGCCTTTCTTCAAGCTCGTCAACCAGGGCCTCATCCTCGGCGAAGACGGCCAGAAGATGTCCAAGTCCCGCGGCAACGTCATCAACCCCGACGACATCCTCAAGGAGTACGGCGCCGATGCCTTCCGCCTTTACGAGATGTTCATGGGACCGCTCGAGATGGTGAAGCCGTGGAACACGAAGGGTGTCGAGGGCGTCTATCGCTTCCTGGGCCGGGTGTGGCGGCTCTTTGTGGACGAGAAATCGGAGGTCGAGTTCGAACAGGCAGAAACGACCACCGAGGCCGCCGAGCGCGGCGAGTTGCTGGACCTGATCAGGCTCAGTCCCGCGGTGAAGCGCGCGCCCGCCACGTCCGCGCAGTTGAAGACGCTCCACGCCTGCATCAAGAAAGTCACCGAAGACCTCGACGGGCTGCGCTTCAACACCGCGATCTCGACGATGATGGTTTTCGTGAACGAGGCGATGGCCTGGGAGACGAAGCCGGTCTCCGTGCTGCGCGAGTTCCTGATCCTGCTCCAGCCGTTCGCGCCGCACCTGGCGGAGGAACTGGGGGCGAAGCTCGATTCGGCTTTCGCCGTGGGGCGTTCCTCCCTGGCCTACGCGCCGTGGCCGCAGTTCGATCCCGCGTTGCTGGTGGAGTCCACGCTGGAGATTCCCGTGCAGGTCAACGGCAAGTTGCGCGACAAGATCGTGGTGCCGGCGGACATCTCGCCAGCGGAACTGGAACAGGCCGCGTTGGCCGCGCCGAAGGTGCAACCATTCCTGGCGGGCAAGACGGTGAAGAAAGTGATCGTGGTGTCGCGGAAGTTGGTGAATGTCGCCGTGGGCTAGCGGCGGCGGGGCCGAGTCCTTCGCGGTCTGGCTGCTGAGGCGGTGCGCGGAGAACCCGAGGTGCCGTAAAGCGAAGGGCGGGTTGTGCGAGGGCCAATTTGCTACCCTTCACACAACCCGCCCGCGAGACCTTGATCTCTGCAAGCCCGCCCGTTCGATCAGGACGGCAGCGGGGGGCTCACTGCGCCCCCACCGAGCGTCCCCGATCGACGGCCGTTACTTGCGGAGCCGGTAAAACTTGTTGCCGGCGCCGATGGCTTCAGTCGTCGGATTCGCGGTACCCACGGTGGTCCACGTCGCGTCCGACAGACTCGCCTTGGATTCCAAGGTGAATCCGGTGGCCGCGGCCTCCCACGCGATCGTGAGGTTGTTGCCGCTGCGGCTGACGGTCAACTTCGGCGCGGCACCGCCGACCGGCGGGGTGGGATCGTCCTGCGGGTTCGGGTGGCTGAACACCGTGAAGAAGTTGATCTCCGTCGGCGAGTCGGGTCCCAGCTCCGGTTTGTTCGCCAGGTTGATTTCGCCCTTGGCCGCCACGCAGATTTGCCTGGTGGTCATGGCGACCGTCATCTGGAGCGAGCGAATGTCGTTGGTCGCCGCGTTGATGAACGGGAAGAAGCTCGAGGTTAGCGGGGTGAACTTCGTTCCGTCGAACGCCAGAACCCGCGCAGCAACCTGCTGTTTGGCGTAGCCAGTGGGTTGCGAAACCCACGAGACGGTCAGGCGGTTCAGGGCATCCACTGCGCCCATAGCCCGGTCGAAGTTGCCGGTGAACGCGCCTTCGTTCACGTCCGCGATGGCCACGAACTTCGGTGTGGTCGAGTCAAAGGCCACCACCTTGACGACCTGGGTGTTGGCAGCCCGGCCGGTCAGATAAACATACGGGCTGTTGATATGGCCGAAAATGCGGGTGCCGTCGCCGCGACCGGCATCGAAACTGGCGCCGGAATCGGCCTGGTCCACCTGGCCTTTCAGCGTGCCGTTGTTGTCATAGAAATAGAGCAGGTTGTGCACGCGGACGCAGAACCCGCCCTTGAACGGGGCGACGTTATCCCAAATGTCGTGTTCATCCACCAGCCAGCGGTCCTTCACGATCGTACCGTCAGGCTTGATGATGCTCGCCGTGGTCACTTCACCGACCGGGCTCGAGAATCCGGTCTTGTCGTCGATCACGACCGCGAAGTTCCCGTTATCCAGGCCGACGACGGTACCGCCGGTGCGGGACACTTGGTTGCCGCCGCCGGGCACGGTTGCTGCATCGACATAACTGCCATAGACGGCGTCGAAGGCCTTGTGCAGGGGCGTGGGCACCAAGGTCGAAGTGTTCAGGGAGAAGGGCTGGACGGTCACATACCGGTTGTCGAGTTGGTAGGTGAGGTTGCTGCTCCACCGGCTGTCGCTGTTGAATAACTCGAGCTGGCCGGCTGAGATTTCGGCGGCGGTGACGTAGTTGACGGCCCCGGGCCGGGTGTCGCCACCGACGCGCGGTGGATTTCCGTTTTGGCGCGAGAAGTTGATCGGTCCGCCGAAGGCAACACCGGCGTCCGTGTAAAATTCCGGGATCACTTTCCCTGCGCCGCCGGCCGCCGGCTGCAGATAGACCAGGAAGTTTTGGAACGGGCCGCCCGAGCTGATGCTGCCGCTGGCGGTGGTATTCGGCAGGTTTTGATCCGGAGCGTAGGCGCCGCAACTGATGAGGAAGGTGCTGTTCCCCAGCACGCCGGCGTAAGGCTCCCAGTTGCCCAGTGCCGGCAAGGCCGGGTTCGTGACCACCGTGTCCGGTACAATGCGGGACAGGCCAACCGATTCAATGCTGCCCGGCGTGAAGGTCGAGAACAGCCGCATGGCCACGACGGTCATGGGCTCGCCCGTGTTGGGGTCGAGCGTCTCCAGGTCGTTGTTGCTTTCCCAGACGACCGCCACCTGACCGTTGCGCCAGGCCACACGGGGGGAGCTGGCCTCGTTGGGTAAGAGGTCTGGCGACTCTTTTTCGCTGACGTAGAAGGTGCCTCCCACCGGGTTGCCAGCGGCATCAAACCGACGCCCCATCACCGAGTTGTAGGAGTTGTTGATGTCGTACTTGCCGCTGAAAACCACGATCACGTTGCCGTCGCGGCTAATGGCGGCATCAAGGCGGCCCACGGACGTGAGGCCGGTCAAGTCATCGGCCACGGATTTCGAGAAGCGGACCGTGCCGTTGGTATTGAGCACGGTCACCCAGACTTCGGCGCCCGAAGCGCAAGCCGCCACATAGGCATCCTTGCCGTTGCCGTGGAAGCCCGCGCCATCGCCGCGTCCCCCGCCGCCCGCCTGCGGAAAGCCCGTGGCCGCAGCGAGAAGGATGTTCGTGCTGGTCGGGTTGCCACTGTTGTCGAACATGCGGACCGCTACACCCTCCGGGGTGTTAAACCGAACGGCAAAGCCGTCTTGGACCGACCCCGCACCATGCCACATTTCGTGGTTGCCTGTCTGCTCGGGCGAGTCCGTCACCAGCGTTTCGGCCTTCACCACATTGCCGCCCGGATCCAGGATGCGGAAGACGATGTGCTGGTACGGGCTGGACCCGCCGAAGACGTCCACCAAATCCGCGTTCTGCCGGCTTTCGCTGACAATCACGATGTTGCTGTTCGAGAGGTAGTCCCAGTCACCGATGCGGATGTTGCCGGGATCGCGGGTGGCATACGCCTCGCTGACTCCGGCGACAATCTTGACGGGCTGGCCGGTGTTGCTGAGGAGTTGGACGGTTGGGTAATCCCCCTGATTGTTCCCGTCGTAGCCTGCGAGTTGTGGCACTTCCAAGTCCAATTGCCACGTAGTGGCGCCCAGGCCCACCCCATCGCCATACGGGTTGGCCTTGATTTTCGGTCCCCAAGACTGCCCGCCGCCCACCGCGCTGCCATCGGCGCGGAAGTAAGAAAGGAATTTCGTGGTGGCGCTGCCAGCGGTGTCGGGAGCCACGCAGGTGGTCTCGGTATCCGGGGTGATGGACACGCCGGCGGAATCGAACATCGTCCAAACGGCTTCGATATCCGTTACGCCGCTGCCGTCATCTTCCCAACCAACGATCACATTCCCACCGTTGGCGATGGCGACGCCCAAGCTCTCGGTGCTGCCGTTGTTGATGTTGTCTATCTCGGCCGTCTTGCGATTGATGTAGATGGTGTCGCTTTTCGGCGTCAGCCCGTTGGCTTCGGGCGCGCCGGGACCCTGCTGAGCGACGACGACCGCCGCCAAGCAGCCCGACACAAGGATTACGCTTATGGGTTTTCTCATAGAAACGAGGGGGGTTTGCTGGTTCGTAGATTTCTTGGGACTGATTGGCTTAATCTCTACCAAACCCTTTACCAAACCGCAAGCTTTTCTTCCGGTGGAAAGCAAGGTTTTTTCCAATGAAAGTTGGCCACGTAACCATGACCGGCCGCGAAACCTCCGCCGGGGGAGTGCTCCGCGCCCGACCAGAGCGTCCCAGCCACCTCGCGTACTTCACGCTGGCGGGGTGGCGTGTGCCAGCGTCCAAAACGCGGCAAGACGCCGGGCCTTGTGCGTTTCACGCGCCAGCCCTTTTCCGTGCCATGGGTGGGCCGCTTATTCCAGCCCCAGAACCCGGCGCCCCTCGGCGGTGATCAGGGATTGATGCCAGGGTGGATCCCACACCACGTCCACCTGCGCGGACCGAACGCCGGGAATCGAGCAGATTTTCTGTTGGGCGTCGCGGGCGATCATCGGTCCCATGCCACAGCCGGGCGCCGTGAGCGTCATTTTCACCTGCACGTTCGCGTCACCACCCGCGAGCGGTTCCAACGCGACATCATAGACGAGACCGAGATCGACGACGTTGACCGGGATTTCGGGATCGAAACAAGTCTTCAACGCGGCCCAGACTTTTTCCGCCGTGACGGGACCGGCGGCGACGCGCTTTGCCTGTTCCGCCACTTCGTCGAAGGGTTCCAAACCCAGCGCGTCCGCGTTCCTGGCGGCGATGCTGAAGAGTGCCCCGAGCGCATGCACGGTGTAACTCCCACCGAAGTCCTGGGTGAGGTCCACCTGCGTGCCGACGGGCAGCACGACCGTGTTGCCGGCGGGGATTTGGACCGCTTCGCAGTCGCGTCCGAGTTCGAGCAGAATGCCTTTGCGCATGGCAGGAAAGCTGTCCCTCCGGCGCCGGTCCGCAAACGCACCCCGTTTTGGAACGGGGCCGAACGGGTCACTCGTATCGCAGCGAGTCGATCGGGTCGAGGTTCGCCGCCTTGACGGCCGGGTAGGTCCCGAAGATGACGCCCACGATCGAGCAGATCACCAGACCGAAGATGACCCAGTCCACCGGGATTACGGGCGGCACCTCGAAGAAGTACGCGGTGGCGTTGCCGCCGGCAATGCCGAGCAACACGCCGATCACGCCTCCGACCTCGCAGAGCACGATCGCCTCCATGATGAATTGGGTCATGATGTTGCGCTTCTTGGCGCCGACTGCCCGCCGGATGCCGATCTCGCGCGTGCGCTCGGTCACGGAGACCAGCATGATGTTCATGATGCCGATGCCGGCCGCCAGCAGCGCAATGGAGCTGATCACCGCCACGCCGACGCGCACGGTGAAGGTGAAGCCCTTGAATTGTGCGATCAGCGAATCGTTCGAGAAGATCTCGAAGTCGTCTTCGTCGCCGGGGGGCACCTTGCGGATGGTGCGGAGAATGCCGCGCACCTGTTCCATCGTGTCGTCGTAGAGCACCTGGTCTTGCGCCTGGACCAAGATGGACAGACTCCGCCACTGGCGGCCGTAACGGTTCAGGCCGGTCGTGACCGGGACCACGGCAAAGTTATCCTGCTCGCCGCCCAACGAACTGCCCTTGGCTTCCAGCACGCCGATCACGGTGTAATTGATGCCGTCGAGCTTGACGCGGTCGCCGACCGCCGAGCCGAACGGGAACAGCGTCTTGGCCAGGTTGGCGGCCAGCACGCACACCGACCGCGCGCTCTCGACGTCGCTCTCCGTCAACGCGCGGCCCTCGGCCACGACCCAGTTCCGGGTCGGGAAGGAGCCGGGCGTGCCGCCGATCATGGTGGCGTTGGGCGGGGTCTTGTCGTAACGCGAGCTGGCTTCGCCGGTCCAGAAGTACGATTCGAGCCCGACATGCTGCGCGAGCGTGGCGCGTTCCATCACCTGCTTGCCTTGCTGGAGGGTGATGTTCTTTCGCCGCCAGAATTTCTCGAACCCTTCCGGACCGCCGAAATAGACGGCCGGCCATTTGCGAACCTGGAAGGTCTGGCTGCCGAGCTGGCTCAATTCGTTCTCGATATTGTTCTGGAGCACACGGGTGGCGGTCATCACCACGATGATCGAGAACACGCCGATAAGCACGCCGAGGAGCGTGAGCGCGGAGCGCAGCTTGTGCGCCGTAAGCGCCCCCATCGCCATGACAAAGCTCTCCTTCAGCTCGGCCCATAAAAGGACCAGGCCGAGCCGGCGTCGCGATTGGACAGCGGGTGTCATCGGGCCATTTACTCCTGACGCAACGCGTCCACCGGGTTCATGCGAGCCGCGCGCCAGGCGGGGAAGAAGCCGGCCACCACGCCGGTGACCAGCGAGACCAGGATGGCGATGCCGACGATCATCGGGGACAGGGTGGCGGGCATGAACCGGCCCAGCAGCAGCGTTCCCGGCCAGGCGATGGCGAGACCGATCAAGCCGCCGAATAAACAAATGGCCGCGGCCTCGATCAGGAATTGCGTCAGGATCGCGCGGCGCTTGGCGCCGATCGCTTTGCGAACGCCGATCTCTTTCGTGCGTTCGGCCACCGAGACGAACATGATGTTCATGATCCCGATCCCGCCGACGAATAACGAAAGGCCGGTGATGAACAGGCCGGCGGTGGCGATCATGCCGATGACGCGGTCGAAGGTCTTGATGAACTGGTCCTGTTGGTTGATGGCAAAATCGTCTTCTTTGCCGGGGGCCACGTGCCGGATTTTGCGCAGGATACCGCGCACCTCCTCGCGGGTGTCCTCGAGCACGTCCATGTCGCGCGCCTTCACCTGGATCGTGTAATCCGGGAAGGGCATGAAGAGCGAGGTGAACTGCCGGACCGGGATGATGACCTGGTTGTCCAGGTTGAACGCGCCCAGGAAGTCACCGAGCGGTTCGAGCACGCCGATCACCTCGAACGGGTAGCCGCCAATGTGAACGCGGTGCCCCACCGCTCGCTCGAGGTGGAACAGGTTCGTGGCGGTGACCGCGCCGAGCACGCACACCGGCCGGCCGCCGCCCGACTCGCTGGCGCTCAGGAAACGGCCGTCGGCGATGCTGATGCCGCCCGTGATGAGGAACTGGTCGGTGGTGCCCACGACGTGCACGCTGCCCGAGTTGCGGTTCAGGTATTTGACCGGCAGCATCCCTTCCACGTAAGGCGCCACGGCGCGCGCCAGCGAGACCTGGCGTTCCAGGTCGCGGTATTGCGCCCAAGTGATTTCGCGCCGGCGCTGCGCTTTCATCCATTCCGCGTGCGAGTTGATGAACCAGTCGAAGCGCTGCACATACAGCACGTCGGTGCCCAGGACGGAAATGCTTTTGGTGAAGCCGCGTTTGAGGCCTTCGATGGCCGTGCCCATGAGGGTGACGGTGACGATGCCGATCACGATGCCCAGCGTGGTGAGGCCGGCGCGCATTTTGTTGGCGCGCACCGCGTCGAACGCGATGCGAACCCCTTCGATCAGTTCGAAGAAAAATCTCATGCCCGGCTCCTCCGTGCGGGGCCGCCGCCGCATCGTGGCCACTCGGTGGAAAACGGGTTCGGCATGGGGGCGAGGTTTCCGGCCGCTCAACTCCGCGTGGCCATCTCGTCGCTCGCGATCAACCCGTCGCGGATGCGCACGATGCGCCGGGCGTGGCGGGCCACGTCCTCCTCGTGGGTGACCACGATGATGGTGTTGCCGCGGTCGGCAAGGTTCTCAAAGAGGGCCATGATTTCGGCGCCCGTCTTGGAGTCCAGGTTGCCGGTGGGCTCGTCCGCCAGCAAAATGGAGGGCCGGTTCACCAGGGCGCGGGCGACCGCAACGCGCTGTCGCTGGCCACCGGACATTTCGTTGGGTTTGTGCGTGATGCGGTCGGCCAATCCCACGGCGCTCAGCGCCTCCAGTGCCCGTTCGCGCCGTTCCTCCGAACGCACTCCGCCATAGATGAGCGGCAACTCGACGTTGTGCAGCGCGTTGGCGCGCGGCAGGAGGTTGAAGGTCTGGAAAACGAAGCCGATCTCCTTGTTGCGGACCTCGGCCAGATCGTTGTCGTCCATGTCGCTCACGTCGGTCTCGTTGAGGACGTACTTGCCCGCGGTGGCGGTGTCGAGGCAGCCGATGAGGTTCATCAGCGTGGACTTGCCGGAACCTGAAGGCCCCATGATGGCGAGGTACTCGCCGTGCTCGACCGCCAGGGAAACCTCGCGCAACGCGTGGATGGTCTCGGACCCCATCTGGTAGCGCCGGGAGATCTTTTCCAACCAGATCAGGCTCATGGGAGGCGGGGAGTGGTCCCGAGTCCGCAACGTCTGGCCGCGGCGTGTTCCGCCCCGGCACTGGGCCGCGTCTTGGTGGGACGGGCGCTCACTTCTTTTCCTCCGGCTTTTCGCCCGGCTGGCCGCCAGCCCGGTCGGAACCGGCCGGTCCCACCCGGATCTTTTTGTCGTCCTCGAGTTCGCGACTGATGGCCTTGTAGCCTCCCGAGATCACCTCCTGGCCTTCCTTCACGCCTTCGGTGATTTCGGTGTAGGAATCGTCGCTGATGCCCCGCTTCACCGGCACCATTTTCGCGACGCCGCCTTCCTTGAGGAACACGACTTCGATCGGCTTGGGCGCCTCGCCCGGCTTCTTCGTTCCCGCGGCGTTGGTCGAGGTCATCGAGGCCGTGTTAGTAGCCGGGGCCGTGTTTGTGGCGGCGGCGGTGTTGGTAGCCGGCGCGGTGTTTGTGGCGGCAGCGGTCTGATTGGTGCTCTGCGGCTTGTCGCCCGGCTTCCGACCTTTTTCACCTTCGGGCGGCTTGGGCAGACGGGTGGTCACACTGGCGATCGGCACGGTCAGGACGTTCGTCCGATAGCGCGTCTCGACTTCGGCGGTCACGGACATGCCGGGCCGCAGGATTTCCTTCTCCTTGATGCGGATCTTCACCTCGAACTTGGTGGCTTCCTGCGATTGCCCGCCGCCCATGCCGGGGCCGAGTGTGAGGCCTTTCGAGGAGTTGGCGATCTCGGTGACCGCGCCGGTGAACTTGCGGTCCTTGTACGAATCGATTTCCAGCCGCGCCGTCTCGCCGATCTTCATCAAGGGCACGTCGATTTCGCCCACGTCCACGCGCGCCTCCATTTCGCTGAGGTCGGCAATGGTCATGATCTCGGTGCCGGCCATCATGGCGGTGCCGACGACGCGCTCGCCGAGCTGGGAGTTCAGCCGGATCACCGTGCCTTCGAGCGGCGAATTGATGATGGTCTTGCTCAGATCTTCCACGGCCCGGTCCAAGGCCGCCTTCGCCATTTCCACCTGGTGGGTGGCGCTGGTGACTTGGGCTTTCGCGACATCGTAGGAGGCCTTGGAGTCGATGTACACCGACTCGGAAACGAGCTTGGCGTTGAACATCGATTCGTTGCGCTGGAACTCGAACAGGGCGCGGGTCAAATTCGCTTCCGCGGTTTCCTTGCCGGAGAGCGATCCCTTGTAACTGGCCTCCGAGGAATTCTTCGCGGCGATGTACACGTCCGGCTTGATCTTCACGAGCAGGTCGCCTTTCTTGACCGCCTGGCCCTCCTTGACCGGCAACTCGATGATCTCGCCGCTCACCTCGGGACTGATCTTCACGTAAAACACCGGCTGGATGCGGCCGTTGGCGGTGACCAGTTCGGTGAGGTTTCGCCGGGCGACTTTCTCCGTTTGGACGGTGATGACGACGTCGCGTTTGCGCAGGAAGGCGGCCGCTGCCAGCCCCCCCACCACCAGGACGAGAAGCGTGAAGACGAGGATCTTCCGCCCTTTCTTCTTAGACTTGGCCATGTCGATTGCCTGTTAAGACACTGCTCCCGCCGATTTGTTTCACAAGATTGGGCATGGGGCGTTTAGCGCGAATCGCGAGACCCGCCGCTGCCGCGGTTTATCCGCCGAAGATCATTTTTGCCGCGGCGCCCAGACCGAGCAGAAACGCGGTGAAGGCCGCCCACAAGCCGATCATCCAGGCGAGGCACACACCGAGGCGCGCGCCGCTGAGCCGGGCCATGCCGATGCCGCGCACGCAGCAGATCCACAGCGCGAACAGGTCCAGGGCGGCCAGCACCCCGTGCAGGGTGTTCGTCTGGTCGAACTCCTTGATGAACAGCGCGGGGCTGGCGCCCGCGAAAATGCTGCCCATGGCCAGAATGAGCAGCGTCTTCACCACGGCCCCAAGCGCGCTCACCACGTTTGAAAGGCCGGCGACTTCCACGGCCTTCATGTACTCGAAGGAGCCCTTCAGGACCTTGGCCCCCACCAGCCAGATCAGCAGCGCTCCCCAAAAGGGCGAGGCGAACGCCCCGATCACCGGCCCTGCGATGCCTCCCGCAATTTTCATGATCGGGCCGAATTTCTCCATCCCCGCGCGTGCCGCCTCCACCTGCTCCGCTTTCATCTTGCCTTGCTCGACCATTTTCTGGAGCTGTTTCTCCTGCATGTCGGCCATCTGTTGGTTGAGGACGGGTTGGGAGAGAATCAACCAGGTGCTGATCCAGCCGATCACCACGATGAAGAACGCCGGCACCAGCCAGTTGGCCGTCCGGGGCGGGCTGGCCTTGACCTCGTCGAAAACCTCGCCCGGCGCGGCGAGGACGTTGAACATCCGCGCCCAGATGGACGTGGGCGGCGGCGGTTCGGAACTCGGGGCGGGCGGAACCGCGTTGGCTGTGGCTTCGTTCATGGCGTGACGGGTTGAGTTTGCCGTACCAGCGGCGCCAGCGCCTCGTCGAGGGCCGCGTCATTGTCGCCGACTGCGGCGCGGAACAGGTACCAGCGCTCGACATGCTCGACGCTTGCGCCGGGCGCAATCTTCCCCCAACGCCCCAGCGTCTCCAATTCCAACATGTCGCCGCTTGTGTAAACTTCCACGTTGCTACCCAAGTCCGCGTGCGCCGCGGCGGGATCGAAGGCGAATCGCTTCACCAACACCGTGCCGTCGCGCGCGAACGCCGCCCAGCCAACCGTGTTCATGAAGCCGACTTTCTGGGACTTCGCGATCGCCGGATCGCTGCGCACCTGGACGTACTTGGTGCCCCAAGTGTAACGCGGGTCCTGCATGTCTGTGTAGGCCCACAACGTCACGGTCCGGACCGGGAGAAGCCGCTCGCCGTGCGCCACGTAAGGCTCTTGCGGCACGATCGCCCGGCCCGGTCCCTGGCAGACCGTCACCGCCCACGGCACGGCCTCGACGGCTTCCGCGCCACGGTTGATCAGTCGATGAACCAGCGTGGCGCTGGCGGTGTCCGGGGCGAGCGTGATTACGATTTCCTTTTGGATGCCGGTGAGCGGCTCGACCGGCTGGGTGAGTTTCAGCCGCTGACCGTCCCAATCCGACTTCACCGGTGCGTTGTCCGGCTGGTAAGTGCGCGATCGCGATTCCGGCCCGTGCCAGAGCCGGTGCCCACCGTAGATGCGCCAGCCAGCGCCGCCGGTTTTGCCAAGCTGATCCGGCCATTCCTTGAACAGGCTTGGGCCGCCCGGAACGGCGAAGCGGAGGACGCGCGGCCCGACATCGGTGGTGGCCACCAGCTCGACCTGCCCGTTGCTGAGCCGGACGCAATTCGGCCAGCCGCCGTAAGCGATTCGTTCCATCGCTACTTCGCCGCCGCGAGACCCCGGCAAAGCCGCCCAGGCGAGAACGAAGGCGAGACCGAGACACCGTGACCGAAAGAAACGGGCGGGGCTTTTCCGCCGTGAGCCACTGACGCCGGGTTGCATGGTTCCCGAGCGAAGCAAATTACCGGTGCAGTTGCAAGCCAGCACCGGCAAGGGCGGTGTCTCGATTTCAAATCGGTGGTTGCGCAGCGGAGTCTGCCATCTGGAATCCACAGATTGAAATCCAGCGCAGCCTGGCATCCCAGCCAGGGCGGCACCGAGGCTCGGAGTTTGAATGAGGAACGCAGGAAAGCCGGAAACCCCAGATCGCGGTTCCTGATTTCCTGAGTTCCTAATTGAACCTCTGTGGCTCCGCGACTCCGGGGCCGTTCCGTGGTGGGGCGAGGCTCCGTCGAGGCCTGACTTCAAAAAGTGACCGTTCGTGAGAGCGCGTGTCCGAAAACTGGGGAGCGCGACCGTCCCGGTCGCTCCCGTCGGCGTCTCGCCGACGGGTCTGCGAAGACAAATGCAGAACCCGGCCGTGCTGCCATCCCTGAGCCGGGCGATTTCGGCCGGATGCAGAATCCTCGGCGGGACGCCGAGGACAGCGCGCCAGAGGCACGCGCTCCCCAAACCAACGGCCACACCAGCTACGGAATCACCGCCCGGTAGAATTGCGCGCTGGCCGCCGACTCTTTTGGCAGCGGGTAATACGCCGTGCCATTCGTGTTCACGAGCACCGCGGCCGGCGCCCAGTCCACGAGGTTCGTGGAGTTGAGCACCACGCAATCGTACCCGGCGGGCGCGGTCACCTGGAGCACGGGTGCGCTGTTGGTCTCCCCGCTGACCAGGCTCAGGACCGGCGCCTCCAGCAAACCATAGAAGCCGGTGGTGACGTTGGTGACCGTGATGCTCGAACTCGTCGCGTGGAACGCGTCCAGCCGGAAGCTCAGCGTGTAGAGGCCGTTGGTCACCGCGGCCGGCAGCGCGAAGCGGTAGTTTTGCAGGCCGGGATCGGCCACGCGCTCGTCGGCCAAGCCGATCTGGTTGGTGTTCCAATACACCGTCAGCAACCCTTCCGAGCCAGCCGGGCTGCCGAACGCGGCATCGAACTGCACGTAGTTGACCGGGTTGGTGATGGTCACCGCCACGGCCAGCCACGATGCGGTCGCGTCCCCGCTGGGCCCATCCATTGGCGCCACGCCGCGTGTGCCGGTGCTGGCTTTGGCCAAACCGTGGCCCGTCCCGGCGCCCAGGGCGAATGCACTGTTTCCATTGATCTCCCAACTGCCGCGAGCGCCACGAGGGGCATCCTGAATCGGGATCGGTTTCCAGACGCGATCCGGCTTCGGCGTGCCGGGAGGCGAGGAAGCATCCGGGTCCGGGCAGAGAGGTACCGGATCGTTGTCCGCACCAAGCGCCGCATGTTTGTCCCAGCCGCCGGCCTCCTGGCTCAAGGCGAAACCCACGTCCGGCGCGCACGTGAACTCGCCCGTGACGGTTTGGGTGTAGAACTCGTACGGCCAGGCATGGCCGCCAGTTACGCCGGGGGAGAAAGCCACCTGGCCACACAGGTTGAACGGGCAAAGTTTCGAGACCGTCCAGTGGTCCGGATCCAGCCAGGTGACGTCCACGTTGTAGGCGTACTCCAGCCAGCCGCCCGTCGCGAGCCAAGTCCAATCGTCCGAGAAGTAACTGTCCGCCCAATTCGCGTTCGCGCCGTAGATATGACGGTAGCTTCCCTCCTCACCGACAAAAGGATCCAAAAACGTCTCATGGATTGTCGTAGGCGGCACTTTCGCTTTTCTTAGCTCTTGGGCGATCACCTCGATCACCTTTGAACCTGCGCTGTGCCCGATCAGGTGGACCTGCTGCCACTGCTGCTCGGCGAACGCCTTGCCACGCAACGCGCCGAAATTGCCTCCGCGGAGAAGCGCAAGGGCGGGGACACCCCAGGCGCGGTCTTCCCAATGGAGCGGCTCGACTTGCCAGTCCGTTTTACCGAGTGACGCCAGCCTGGTTCTGATGGCGGCCGCCAAGTCGTCAATCCAATCCGCCTTTTGCCCTACGACTTCGAAGCCGTGGGTGACGATCACGAGATTCTGCTTTGCTGGCTCTTGGGGAATAGGGTCACCTCCCGTCTCTTGTTGCGGCTCGGCCCCTTGGGCACCATCGTCCACCACTGCCAGACTGGCGGGCTGGCTCTCGGCCTGGCCGTAGGCGTTGCGCACTTGGACGGTGTAATCTGCCGAATCCGCCGCGGTAACGGCGTTCAGGGTCAAGGTGGCGGCGGTGGCGCCGGGAATGGCCACGCCGTTCTTCCGCCATTGATAGCTCAATGGCGGCGTGCCCGCGGCCGAAACGGTGAACGCGACGCCGCTGCCAGCTTGGGGTGTTTGCCCGCTCGCGGGCTGGCTCACGATCCACGGCCGCCGGAGATCGACAGAGAATACGCCGGACGTTGCCGATGAGCCCTCTGAAGAAACACGCAACACCACGCTCTGGAACAGCCCCGGACCAAGGTCCGCGCCCGCATCCCAGACAAGGTGTTTGCCCGTGCCCGGCGCAGTTGGGTTTGTCACGCCGTCGCCGGTGAAGTGGGTGGCAGGAATGGTGAACGTAGCGCCACCGTCAGAGGAAACGGCGACGGAGACCGAGCAGGCCGAACCCACGCCGCTCAAGTCGTAGAACAGATCCACGAGCGCCGTGTCGGGACATTGCGAGCCACCCAGATTCGAGACCAAGCCGGGGGAAGATGGCGGATTCACGCTCACATCATCTAACGCGAAGTAGGACAGAATCATCGGGTAGCTTTGCACCGCGAAGTACGTTTGGGCAGAGATCGCTGTTGCCACAAGTTTGTAATTAGTGTCCGGCGTTAAACGCGAAGCGGGGCGCTGGGGTTGCGTCTGATGCGCTGGAGCGCGTGCGAATGTTGGCGCGGCGATTGAATGTTTGCGGGGATTTCAGTGTCTGAACCTGCAACATT
>JAKANS010000113.1 GCA_021823625.1 bacterium
GTCCTGGATACGACCGGCCAGGTGCAGTTGCAGGTTGAGCTTGGCGAGGTCCAAGCCCGCGTAGAGGGTGGTGGCAGTGTTCGGGCTCGTTCCTGTAAAGGCGAGCTGGCCTTGGCGGGCCGCTCTATCAACGGTTCGAGTGTCAGGCCCCGGGCACGAACGGCTCGGGCTCCCCGCGCACTGGGGTAAAGCCCCGGGCCAGAGGGTAACGAGCTCGTCCGCGCCACCGCCTTCCCGCCTGCAGGCGGGAAGGCGGTCCCATCGTTCCCGCCCGCCGATCCCGGGCAAGCTAGATGGAAAACCAGATACAAGAGGGCCAGGGTGAGGGCGGGCGTGAAGGCCAACTGCATGGATATGTCCAAGATTCACCAGCGCCCAGGCGTTCTTTTCGCTTTTGCCGCGCTTCGACGTTGACCGCAATGGGCGTCTGCCGCTTCCTTTGCGGCGGTGAACCCCGAAGCTGCGACCCCGCCGCACCTCGAACGCCGTTTCGGCCTGCTCCAGGCCACGGCGCTGAACATGAGCAACATGATCGGCATGGGACCGTTCATCACGATCCCGTTGCTGATGTCGGCGCTGGGCGGGCCGCAGGCGTTGCTCGGTTGGTTCGTGGCGCTGCTGATCACCATCCCGGACGGCATGGTGTGGAGCGAACTTGGCGCCGCGCTGCCGGGATCGGGTGGCAGTTACGTCTATTTGCGCGAAGGCTTCGGGCGCGAGCGCTGGGGCCGGTTCATGGCGTTCCTATTCATCTGGCAATTCATCCTGAGCGGCCCGCTGGAGATCGCTTCGGGCTACATCGGCACGGCGCAGTATCTCGCTTACGTGTGGCCGGGCATGACGGCGATGCACGAACGGCTGGTCTGCATTGGCATCGGCGTGCTGACCATCGCGTTGTTGTACCGCCGCATCGGCTCGATCGGCTGGATCACCGTCTGCCTCTGGATCGGCACGCTGCTGACGGTCGCGGTGGTGATCGTGAGCGGCGCGATGCACTTCAGCGCGGCGCGGGCGTTCGATTACCCCGGCGGGGCTTTCCGGTTTTCGCTCGGCTTCTTTCACGGTCTGGGCGCGGCGGCGGCGATCGGCATCTACGACTATCTCGGTTACTACGACGTCTGCTACATCGGCGACGAGGTCAAGCATCCCGGCCGCACGATCCCGCGGTCGGTGCTCTTCAGCCTGGTCGGCGTGGCGGTCATTTACCTGCTGATCAATCTGTCCATCGTGGGTGTGATTCCGTGGCGTGAGTTTGTGCCCGCGGCCGAGCGGCCGGCGGCGAAGTTCATCGTGTCGGTGTTCATGGAAAGGTTGTACGGCGGCAAGGTGGCGGCGCTCTTCACGGCGTTGATTTGCTGGACGGCCTTCGGTTCGGTGTTCGCCCTGCTGCTCGGCTACTCGCGCATTCCGTACGCGGCGGCGCTGGACGGCGGTTTCTTCCGCATCTTCGCGCGGTTGCATCCCACGCGGCATTTCCCGCACCTGGCATTACTGACGATCGGCGGCATCGCCATCGTGTGCAGTTTCTTCCCGCTCGACACCGTGATTGCGGCGCTGCTGACCACGCGGATCGGGGTCCAGTTCATCGGCCAGATCGGCGCGTTGATCCTCTTGCGCCGCCACCGGCCGGACCTTGCGCGGCCCTACAAAATGTGGCTATACCCGCTGCCGTGCTTCGTGGCCATGGGGGGCTGGATTTTCTTGCTCGCCACGACCGACGCCAAGGTCCTGCTTTACGGCGTGGCCACGCTGGCGCTGGGCGGGGTGGCCTTCCTGCTCTGGGCCCGCTCGACGCGGCAATGGCCGTTTCAGCAGTTGACGCCCGCGGCCGCCGACAGCGGCGCGGCATCAGGGAAATGAGGGGTGGTGTGAACTGGCGTTCGCTTCGCCGACGGCCAGGAACCGGCGCAATCGCAGTGCAATTCGTTTCCGACACTTGCGGGCTTGGCGTGGGTGCGAAGGAGTGTTACAAGCGCGCGCGGCCTGAGCGCCGCCGATGATACATGATCGTAATTACGGACAGTCGTTGCACGGCCTACCACCAGATGGGCCACCCGGAGCGCCCGTTGCGCATCACCAGCGCGGTGGAGGCACTGCGAGCCACGAATTCGTTGCCCGTCACCTGGGCGGAGCCGGGGGGGGTGAGTGAGGCGCAACTGCTCCGCGCGCACTCGAGTCGCCACCTGGCGCGGCTGGGCCAGGCCGTGGATTTCGACGCCGACACCCCGGCCCACCCGGACATCCGCGCGCACGCGGAACGCAGCGTGGGCGGCGCTCTGCGCGCGTTGGACCTGGCCTTGAAGGGCGAACGCGTTTTCAGCCTGCTGCGCCCACCGGGCCACCACGCCACGCGCGAAGTCGCCATGGGTTTCTGCTACTTGAACTCCGTCGCCATCACCGCGCTGGAAGCGCGCGAGCGCGGCGTCGAGCGGGTCGCGGTGTTCGACTTCGACGTGCACCACGGCAACGGCACGGAAGAGATCCTGCGCTTCAAGCCCGGCTGCGCCTTTTTCTCGATCCACCAGTTCCCGGCCTATCCCGGCACGGGCGAAAGCTCGCATCAAAACATCCACAACTACCCGGTCCCGCCGGGCGCACCGCGCGCGGATTACCGGGCGAGATTGGCGGCAGCGCTGGAGGATTTGAAACGTTTCGATCCGAAGCTGGTGGCGGTGTCGGCCGGCTTCGATGCCTACGTGGGCGACCCGCTCAGCGATGCCGCCCTCGAAGCGGAGGACTTTCATTGGCTGGGCAAGTCGCTGCGCGATTTGGGCCAGCCGACCGTCAGCCTGTTGGAAGGAGGTTACAGCCGCAACCTGCCCGAATTGATCCTGGCTTACCTGCGCGGCCTGGAGGGGCGGTAACCTCCTCGGGCACCGCCGTCAGCAACCGCAAATGCCATCTGCCTTGCCCGGAAGGCGGACGCTTCCTACCGTATCGCCATGAAGAAAGTCGCTGTCATTCTCTCGGGTTGTGGCGTCTTCGATGGCGCCGAAATTCACGAGTCCGTTCTCACCCTGCTTGCCCTCGACCGGGTCAACGCCAAGGTCACCTGCGCGGCTCCCGACGTGCCCCAACACCACGTGGTGAACCATTTCACGCAGCAGCCCGCACCGGACGAAACGCGGAACGTGCTGGTGGAATCGGCCCGCATCGCCCGCGGCAACATCGTTCCGCTGAGCCAGCTCAAGCCGGCGGACGTGGACGCGATCATCCTGCCCGGCGGCTTCGGGGCGGCGAAGAACCTCTGCACGTTTGCCCTGGCCGGGGCCGATTTCGGGGTAAATCCGGAGGTGGCGAAGGTGCTTCAGGAGGCGCACAAACTGGGCAAACCCCTGGGGTTCGTGTGCCTCGCACCGGCGGTTGCGGCGAAGCTGTTCGGCGCCGAGAAGCTCGAGTTCACCATCGGCAACGACGCCGGCACGGCCAGGGCCCTCCAGGTCGCGGGCGGCCACCACGTGAACTGCACCGTGCACAACGTCGTCGTGGATCGCCGGCTCAAGATTGTGACCACGCCGGCCTACATGCTGGCCAACCGCATCACCGAAGCCGAGGCCGGCATCAACAAACTCGTCCAGGCGGTGCTGGAGATGGCGTGAGCGAAAGCCTGGTGGAAGGGAAGCGTGGTATGGATCCAATGGGAAGGGTGCGGACTGCAAGTGCAGGCCAGCGCTGGTTCTTTCGTGCGCTTCTGCACTTTGGGTCACCGTTGGCGCGCCGATTCGACCGCCGGACCGTGGATCCAGCATGGTTGCTGGTATCATGCGGTTCACTTGACCGGAGGGCGGAGCACGATCGTCGTTGGTGAGAACGAGCCGAGGGTCCAACCGCACTCCGTTGGCACCAGGTGCAACATCAATATGCTTGGCACAGTGGTCTGCCAAACGTCTTCCTTGTGCTCCAATTCGCAGGTAAGATCGACGCTTCCATCAAGGTACTCGGCTTGCGATGTAACCTTCACCCTGGCCAGATTGCGCAGTTCCAGGCGAACTTGTTCAGCGTAGTGTTCTAGGTCACCGAAGGACAAGTAGCTCTTGGGATCAGCGATTTTTCGCAGCGTTTCACTGTCGTTCTTCACAATCACATAGAGAGAGGACTGTGCCGCATCGTCGAGCGTCGCAGTTCCCACGTCGCGCAGATTTTGGGGCAAGTAAACGTCCGTCCGGGCAAAATCGTTGGTCCGCACGAGTCGGGCTACTCCGGCGAGCAGATTCGTGGCTGTTTGCAGGTCCGCTTCGAGTTGGCGGTTCTCGTTTTCGGCGCTCGATTGGCTTGTGACTCGACTACGCAAGCGCAGCAAATCCAAGTGCTCGGCTTGCTGTCGCGCCGCTTCGGCCTGCATCCGCTCGACGAGCGCCTTGTTTTCAGCCCGCAGTTTCTGAAGCTCAGCCAACTCATTGGATTTGAGTCCACCCAGTTGACTGCGCAGGCTGACGTTTTCCGCCTGCAGCGTTCGGTTGGCCTGTTGCTGAATGAATAGGGGTGTCCCGACCGCCGCCACGAGGGTTGCGGCGGCGATGATCTTGATTTTGGTCGTAGCCATAGCTTGAAGAAGGTTGGCGGCGAAGCCCACGGTGACGGCGGTGGACGCCCCGGCTAATGATGCCGTGGCGACCGACATCGCCAGACCCGCCGGCGCCGAGTGAATCGCGCCTGCCGCGGTCGCTGCGGCCAAGGCCGGGCCGGACAACGTTACCCCATGTCGGCTGAGATTTATGCGCAGTTTGTCCAGCGCCCGCGCCACCCGTTTCTGCGCCGCGTCCTCGCTGAGGCCAAGCGCCGTGCCGACGGCGCGAAAATCCTTACGCTCGAAAAAACGCAGCAGTACGGCGTTGCGGTCAGTCGCGCTCAACTCACCCATTGCGGTGTCGAGCACGGGACGCAGTGGCTCCCAGTCGGGCGTGGATTCGGGTGCGGGATCGTGCATGGTAGCGGCCTCCTGCTCGCGTGCCCGGCGGCGCTGCTCGCCGCGGACCATCTTGGCAGCAGCAAAGCGGGCCGCTTCATAGAGCCAGCCGGTCAGCACCACGCCGCGAGGCAGCGAACGCGCCTTGCGGGCCAAGTCCGCGAACACCGTTTGGGCAGCGTCCTCGGCCAGGTGCGTGTCGCCGTTGAGTTGTCGGAGCGCCGCCGAATAAACAAGATCAAGGTGGCGAGCCACGAGCTCACGGAAGGCGGCTTCGTCTCCTGCTTCCGCGAACCGGCGCAGCAATTGACCCTCGTCGTTCATGTCCGTTCAGCTTGTAGCATCCGCCGAACGGAAAATCCGACAAGGAATTTGGTGGGCGTGGTGTGCCGCGGTCTCGGAATCCCTACGGCCGGCGCAGCCGGAAGAAGCGGGCGGGTTGAACGGGGGCGGTGAGGTACTCATGGCCAACGGGTGTTGGTTCGACCGCCTGCCAAACTGCGTCGGGGCCCATGGCGGTGGTGAGTTCGAGTTGGTACCCCGACACCGCTGCCGGCCACCATAGTCGGATGATGCCAGTCTGGGTGAGTTCGGCTTTCAGTGTCACTTCGAAGTCCGGCGCATACACCCCGATCGATCCACCCGCCAGATCGAATCCCTCGGCGCTCGAGGTGTTGGCCCTGGCGGCGGCCACACTACCTGTGATGACGGCGGGCGAGGTCGAACGGGGCGGCGTCCGGCCTGGCCGCGCGGACACTCACGCTCCACGAAGCGGAAGGAAGACGCGGTCTTTCTCCAAAGCGATCCGGCGTCGGCCCAGGCTCTCCGCGGTTTTTTGGGGGGAGAAGGAGTGGTTTGACAGCATGCCCAAGCCGGTTGCCGCGCCCGCAGTGCCTTTCTCCGGGGCTCTGATGTCCCTGCTCATGCGTGACTTGGAGTGGAGCGTAGGAAGAGCCGAGGGCGTCGGGAAGGAAAAGCATACGCGCTTTCCATCCTGCCCTCGCGTTGGTTGACCGGCGGGGAACGGTCCGGCAGCTTGGCGGCACATGATGCTGATCCGCGTGCGGGTGGCGCCCAGTCGCATTCACGGGTTGGGCTTGTTCACCGTCGAGGCCGGCCCGGCCGGGACGCCGGTCTGGCGGTTTCAGCCGGGCTTCGACCAGGCGTTTTCGCCCGCGGCATTCGCGGCGTTGCCGGCGCCGGCGCCGGCGCATCTGCGCTGGTTCGGGTTCGTTCGAGTCGAAGATGGTGGCTGGGTGCTCAGCGGGGATCACGCGTGTTTCATGAATCACTCGACGGCGCCTAATACCGGCGTGGCGGGCGCGGGGGTCGGCGAGGTAATGACGATGGCGTTGCGTGATCTCGCGGCCGGCGAGGAATTGACCTGTGACTACCGCGCCTTTGACGCGGCGGCGACGCAGAAGCTCGGCGAAGCGGCGGCGCATGGCTGACGCGACGGCTCGCGGCGGTATTGACTCCAGCGCTTCAAACGGCAAGCGGAATGGACTTCCGCGCTCCACCGGGCATGGCGGCCCGGACGGGGCTGCGAAGCGCTTGCGCTTTTGGGGTTTGCCACGAAACTTTCGAGACGGTGCGGTTTTTGTAAGTCTCGGTTCAGAGGTATGCCGAAATTCGCCTACAAGGCCCGACGGCGGTCCGGAGAACTGGTGCAGGATGAAATCGACGCAGCGGATCGGCCGGCGGCGGTGGTCAAGCTCCAGCAAGCCGGTCTGTTTCCATTGATGGTGGAGATGGCGCGGGGCGCGGTGGCCGCGGCCCAGCGCGAGGCGGCGGCGCGCCCGCGTGGGGGCAGCCTCCTGCCGCAGGCTTTCCAGGAACTCCTCAAACGCCGGCGCCGGCCCAAGCTGTCCGAGCTCGCCACGTACGCCCAGCAGTTGACGAACCTGCTCCGGGCCGGCATGCCGCTCACGCTCGCGTTGAACAGCATGTCGCACCTCGGCTCGAAGGGCATCCCGCCCGACGTGAGCAAGCAGCTCAAGCAGGACGTGATGGAAGGCAAGAGCCTGTCGGACGCGATGGCGCGCCAGCCGCGCATCTTCACGGATTTGTTCGTGAACATGGTCCGCGCCGGCGAACAAAGCGGCGCGTTGCAGGATGTGCTGGACCGGCTGGCGCATCACTTCGAGCGGTTCTCGGAGGTGCGGCAGAAGTTCATCTCCGCCATGATCTATCCGGCGGTGGTGTGCTGCGTGGGCATCGTGATCGTGATCTTTTTCATGAGCGTGATGCTGCCGAAGTTCCTCACCATCTTCGAAGGCATGAAGGGCGTGGAACTGCCGGCGGCGACGAAGTTGCTGGTCGGCATCAGTCACTTTTTCTCGGGGTATTGGTGGTCGCTGCCGATCATCGCGATCCTGGGTTACGTGGTGTTTTATCGGTACAAGGCCACGCCGGCCGGGGCGCGGAACCTGGATCGCCTGACGATGCGCGCGCCCGTGCTGGGACGGGTGGCGAGCCTGAGCATCTTCAGCCAGTTTGCGCGCACCTTGGGGACGTTGCTCCAGAACGGCGTGCCGGTGCTGACGGCGCTGCGCATCACCGAACAGGTCATTGGCAATCGCGTGGTGCGCGAGGCGATCGCCGCGACGCGCGAAGCGGTGACCGATGGCAAGAGCCTGGCGCAACCGCTGGCGCGGAGTCAGATCTTTCCGCAATTGATGATCGACCTGGTGCGCATCGGCGAGGAGACCGGCGACGTGCCGGGCGCGTTGAAGAACGTGGCCGAGACTTATGAAAACGAGCTGACGATCGCGCTGCGTGTGATGACGAACCTGATCGAGCCGGCGATGATCATCGTCATGGCGTGCGGCGTTGGCTTCCTGTTGTTCAGCGTGCTCTCGGCGATGTTCCAGATTACCGCCAACCTCGGCCGGTGATGCGCACGCGTTCGCCAGAGCCGGGGACGGGCCGCCCGGAGCGGCCGCGGGTGCGGCGTGGGTTTACGCTCATCGAGATCATGATGGTGCTGGCGATCCTGGGCATCCTCGTGGGGATCGGTTTGCCGGCGGTGATTTCCACGGTGCGCCGGGGCCCGATGCGACAGGCGGTGGCCGATTTGGAGGAAGGATTCTTGAAGGCACGAATGCTGGCCATCCTGACCGGGCAGCCGGCCGAACTGCTGATCCGCGCCAGCGACGGCACCCTCCAGGTGCAGGCGGTCAGTGAAGCCCCGGCGGACCCGGCGACCGGACCCGGCCTCGCCGCTGCGTCGCTCGAACCGCCGCCGCCGGACGTGGTGGACGATCCTGACAAGCCCCGCCCCGAACCGTTGCCCAGTTTTTCGGCGACGCTGGATCCGAGCGTGGCGTTCAAACGCCTCGATGTGAGCCTGCGCGACATGATGGACGAGCCGCAAGCGGCGGTGCGCTTTTACCCGAACGGCACTTGCGACGCCTTCGCGGCCACGCTGGTGTCGGATGCAGGCGGCGAGCGGAACGTGTCGCTGGAAATCACGACCGGGCGTGCGCGGGTGGAGGTGATCCGGTGAAACTCCGACGGTCAGAGACGGTGCTGCGTTCCCAACCCGCGGCCAGCCGGAGCGGGCTTCGGCGGGGCGGCGTGGCATTCACGCTGTTGGAGGTGATGATCGCGATGGCGCTGTTTTTCATGGCCATCTTTGCGATCCTGGGACTGGTGGCGCAGAACCTCCAGATCGCCCGCAACCTCAGCCTCGGGGACATCGATCTCGGCACCGTGGCGGTCGAGTTGAGTCTGCAAACGCTCACCAACCGCGACATGACCGAAGGGACGGTGAGCGGCGACTTTGGGGAGACGTATCCGGGCGCCAGTTGGAGTGCGAACCTGTTCCTGGTGTCCTCGAACGCCGGCGGGTTGCGGTCGCGCATGAATCGAGGCGGGTTGTTTCAAGCGGACATCACGATCCTGTGGCCGCGGAACAACCTCATGAAAGAGAAACACGCCAGCATTTTGCTCTACCGGCCCATGCTGGGAAGCCGGAGCGGCGGGAGTTAACATGATCCTCGCTGGTCACCAGAGCAGTGTGTACGCGCCGCAGCCAACGGTGGCGGCGAAAGTCACCCGGTGTCGCGGGACGGCCGCCTTCACGTTGCTGGAGTTGATGCTCGCGCTGGGCATCTTCGCGATGGTGCTGACCGCCATTTATTCGACCTGGACTGCGGTCTTGCGGTCGGCGCGCGCGGGCAACGACGTGGCGGCGATCGCCCAGCGGGGACGCCTCGCGGCGCGCACGATCGAGGACGCACTGCTGTCGGCGGTGATGTTCCAGGCCAACGCGCCGCTGTACACGTTCGACACGGACACCAGCAGCGACTTCGCGGCGTTGAGCCTCGTGGCGCGGCTGCCCAGTTCGTTTCCGGGCAGCGGGTATTTCGGCGATCTGGTGGTGCGGCGGGTGGTGTTCTCGATCGAGCAAGCTGCGGATGGCACGAACGATCTGATCCTGCGCCAGCTTCCAATCCTGGCCGCCGAGACGCCCAAAGAGAAGGAGCACAGCATCGTGCTGGCGCGGGACGTGCGCCGGTTCAACCTCGAATTCCTCGGCCAGCCGGGCCTGTCGGCGCGCTCACGCGACGGCGAGTGGCTCAACGAGTGGGCGTTTACCAACATGCTGCCGTGGGTGGTGCGGTTCACGCTGGGGTTCGGCGGCGCCACTGACAACCAGGGCCGGCCGAAGGACATCACCGTGCGCACCGTCTTGCTGCCGAGCATCGCCGTCCCCATTGCCGCCTCGCAAAGTCCCGCGGCAATGGGTTTCCAGCCTGGGCCATTGCAGCCCGGACAAGACCCGGCGGCCGGGTTGCCTCCCGGGCCGGGCACGATACCGAACAGCAGCGCGCGTTTCCGCCCAGGCCAGTTGCCGGGCGGATAGGGAGACCTGACGATGCGCCTCAACCCCACGCCGCCCCGCGGTTTCGCGCTCATCATCGTGATGACGGTGATTTTCGTGCTCGCCATTCTGGCGGGTGGTTTCGCCTATTCGATGAAGGTCGAGACGCGGCTGGCGGCGAACGCCAACAACGATTCCGAGTTGGAGTGGATGGGACGCTCGGGAGTGGAGCTGGCCAAGTACGTTCTCGACCAGTCCATGCGGGTCGGCGCGCGTTACACTTCGCTGAACCAGCTTTGGGCCGGTGGACCGGGCGACGGACCGGAAACCAACAGTCCACTGGCGGGCATTAACCTCAAACACTACGTGCTGGGCCAGGGTTTCATCTCGGTCCACATCGCGGACCTGGAGCGCAAAATCAATCTCAACCGCATCGCCGGCTTTGCCCCGGGCCCCGGCGCCGGCAGCGGCTCGGAATTGATCCAGCGGGCCCTGGGCGTGATGGGCGTGGACGCCGCGCAGAGCGCGTTGATCAGCGATTCGATCCTGGACTGGAAAGACACGGACGACGCCACCGGTTTGAGCGGCACCGAGAGCGATTTCTACCTGGGACTCGATCCGCCGTACTTCGCGAAGAACGGTCCTTTCGATGACCTGGCGGAACTGCTGTTGGTGAACGGCGTTACGCCACAGATTTATTGGGGGCCGCGCGCGCCGGCGCACCAGCGCCAGTTCGTGGCGACCAAACGCGGCCGACGCGCCGACCCTGGGCTTGCCCCAACTTACCCGGTCGGACTGGTGGATCTTTTTACGCCGATTTCCAGCGGCGCCGTCAACCTCAACACCGCTTCGATGTATGTGCTGGAAGCCGCACTGGGCGTCACTGACGACATCGCTGCCAACGTCATCCGGACCCGCGCCGGCCTTGATGGCGTGGAAGGCACCGAGGACGACACGCCTTTTCAGAACGCGTCGCTGGCGATGGTGCCAGGACTCGAAGCGATGCCTCCGACGGCGCGCGCGCCGCTCACCACCATCAGCTCGTACTTCGAGGTGACCGTGGACGTCCAATTGGGCAACTCGCACCGCGAGTGTGTCGCCATCGTGGGGCGGGGCATCCCCGGTGCGGTCGGCCTGGGCAGTGAGGGCGGGGTCAAGGTGCTCCAGTTTAGCTGGCGCTAGCGGTTACGCCCCGCCGTCGTCAAGGCCATGAAGTCACCGCCCCGACCGCGTGCCGCCGCTCCCGAGTCTGTAGCCCGCCTGCCGGCGGGGCGGGTGGTCTTCATCACCGGCACGGACACCGGCGCGGGGAAAACCATTCTGACTGCGCTGCTGCTGCTGCATTGGCGGAGCCGGGGAGTGCGCGCACTGGCCATCAAACCCTTTGCGACCGGCAATCTCGCCGACGCGCGCTTGCTGGTTCGGTGCCAGGCCGGGTCGCTGGCGCTCAAACGCGTAACCCCGTTTTTGTTTCGCGTGCCCGTCGCGCCGCTCGTCGCTGCCGGCATGGAGCGGCGGCGCGTTTCGCTGGGCGACGTGGTCTCCGCCGTGCGCGAAATCCAGGCCGAGGGCGACACGTTGCTTGTGGAGGGGTGCGGCGGTCTGCTCACGCCGCTGGGCGCGGGTTATACGGCGCGCGAGTTGATTCGCGAGCTGAACTGCCCAACCATCGTCGCCGCCCGGAACCGGCTCGGCGGGCTGAATCAGGCGCTCCTGGTTATCGAAGCGTTGCGGGCTGTCGGCCGCACCCCGGCGGGGATCGTCCTGCTGGGCTGCGCGCGGACCGATGCTTCGACCGCGACCAACGCCCGCACGCTGCGCGAGTTGGTTGCGCCGGTGCCGGTGTTTGCGCTGCCTTACCTGGGTCCGCGAGCTGGCTCGTTGGCCAACTTGGTGGCCGCAGCGGCGAAGCAGCGTGGGCTGCTGGCGCGGCTGAGCGCGACGTTTTGGGAGGGCGCAACAAATGCGTGAAACACGGTCAACGCCAGCGTGTGCAGGCCGGGTTGGAGTCGCTGGAAACAAAAAAGGGAGCGTATTCGACAATTCCGGGGGAGTAGCGATAATGATGGTAGCATACCCTCTTCGCGGTGACGGTGCCGGGGATTTCCGACTTGGACCAGCGCGGCGCAACCGCCGTGTTGCCAGCCGCGAAACGGACCGGCGGAGCCACCGCCCGAGTGCGTGCGAGCCGGGTGATTTCGAACACCGACAGCTATGCTTGAGACACTGCTTTATCCACAGACCGTGGCCGTGATCGGTGCGTCGCGGAATCCCGAGAAGGTCGGGTACGCGTTCATGCACAACCTCACGCGCAGCGGCTTCAAGGGCACGATCGTGCCCGTCAACCTCGAGGCGCCCGACATCCTGGGGGTGAAGTGCTACAAGAGTCTCGACGAGTTCCCCGGCAAGATCGACCTCAGCGTCATCGTCGTCGGCGGCAAGTACGTCAAGGACGCCATCAAGAGCTCCATCCAGGCCGGGGCGAAGACGATCGTCGTCATCACCGCCGGCTTCAAGGAAGTGGGAGCCAAGGGCGCCGACGCCGAGAAGGAACTGGTCGAGGTCTGCAAGTCGGCCGGCGTGCGCCTGATGGGGCCGAACTGCCTGGGCGTGCTCAACACGCACCACGCCATGAACGCCACCTTCGCGCCCACCGTGCCGCCGTCGGGGCACATCTCGGTGATCTCGCAATCCGGCGCGTTGTGCGTGGCGATCCTTGACTGGGCCGCCAGCCAGAAGCTGGGCCTGGGCAAGGTGATCAGCTTCGGCAACAAGGCGGACCTGAACGAGGTCGATTTTCTCCAGGCGCTCGCCGATGACAAGGAAACCAAGGTCATCGCCGGCTACCTCGAAAGCATCAAGGAAGGCGACAAGTTTTTGCGAGTGGCGCAGGAAGCGGCGGCGATCAAGCCGGTGGTGATTCTCAAAGTGGGCATCACCCAGGCGGGCGCCAAAGCGGCGTCCTCGCACACCGGCAGCCTGGCCGGGGCGGACATGGCTTACGGTGCCGCGTTCAAGCGCGCGGGTGTGATTCGCGCGGAGAACTTCGAGGCGTTGTTCGACTACGCCCTGGCGTTTGGCACGCAGCCGCTGCCGGCCGGCAATCGCGTCGTCGTCATTACCAACGCCGGTGGCCCGGGCATCATGGCCGCCGACGCCGCGGAGTCGATGGGCTTGAGAATGGTGTCCCCCAGCGAGGCCACCAAAGCGAAGCTCAAGGAAGTGCTGCCGCCGACCGCGGCCTTCGGCAACCCGGTGGACGTCATCGGCGACGCCGAACCGGAGCGCTACATCAAGGCCTTCGAGTTGGTCCAGGAAGACGAAAACGTGGACGCGATCATCGTCGTGGCCACGCCGCAAAACATGACGCGGCCGCTGGAACTCGCCGAGCGCCTGGCGGCCGTGCACAAAGGCAAAAAGCCTTTGCTGACTGCGTTCATGGGCGGCGAGGAGGTCATCGCCGGAAAGGCGAGGTTGATGGAACTCGGCATCCCGAACTATCCCGCGCCGGACCGCGCGGTGGCCGCGCTCAAGGCGATGGTGGATTACGCCGCGTGGCGCCGCCGGCCCGCCCGCATCGTGACGCGCTTTCCGGTCAATCGCCGCCGCGTCGAGCGGGTCCTCCAGTGGCATATCCGCAGCGCCACGCAACAGGTGGGCGAAGTCGAGGCCAAGGAAATCCTCAAGGCTTACGAGTTCAATGTCCTTGGCGGCGCGCTGGCCCGCAACGCGGACGAGGCGGTCGAGACCGCCAACCGCATCGGCTACCCGGTGGTGCTCAAGATTTCGTCGCCCGAAATCATTCACAAGTCCGACTTCGGCGGCGTGCGCATCAACCTCGCCAACAGCGAGCAGGTGCGTGACGCGTTCGACCTGATGATGCTGCGGGTGCAGCGGCGCGCGCCCAACGCCTACATCCGCGGCGCCTACGTGGAGAAGATGGGCAACAAGGGCCGCGAGGTGATTTTGGGCATGACCCGCGACCCACAGTTCGGGCCGATGCTCATGTTCGGCCTGGGCGGCATTTTCGTGGAGGTGATGAAGGACGTGACTTTCCACCTCGCGCCGATCACGCAGGACGAGGCCATGCAGATGTTGATGGGCACGCGCTCGTACGCGCTGCTCAAAGGCGCCCGCGGCCAGGCGCCCGTGGATTTGCTCGCAATCGCCGGCGCGCTCCAGCGCATCAGCCAGCTCGCGACGGACTACCCTGAAATCATGGAACTCGACATCAACCCGTTCATCGTCGGCCAGGTCGGCACGGAAGCTTACGTGGCCGATGCCCGGATGACCCTTGCCAAACCCGCCATTTAACATGAGCACGCCCAGTTACGACCCCGAATGGAAGGAGAAGTACCAGGCGATGATCGCCACGCCCGAGGCGGCGGTGGCCAAGGTCAAGCCGGGATCGCGGATCTTCATCGGCACCGGCTGTGCCGAGCCGCTGCGCCTCGTCGAAAAGCTCACCCAGCGCGCGTCGGAATTGCCCGACACGGAGATCGTCCATCTGCTGACCTTCGGCGACGCGCCGTATGCCGACAAGGAACTGGCGCAATTCTTCCGCGTGAACAGCTTCTTCATCGCGGAAAACGTGCGCGACATCATCCATGAAGGCCTGGGCGATTACACCCCGATCTTCCTGTCGGAGATCCCGCGGCTGTTCAACTCCGGCCGGCTGCCGCTGGACGTGGCGTTGATCCAGGTCACGCCGCCCGACACCCGCGGCATGTGCAGTCTGGGCGTGTCGGTGGACGTGGTGAAGAGCGCGGCTGAGAATGCCTCGCTCGTCATCGCCCAGGTGAACCCGAACATGCCGCGCACGCATGGCGATTCGGGGATCCACGTCTTCGACATCGACGTGCTCGTGCCGGTGGACGAACCGTTGCTCGAAGTGCCGTCGCTGCCCATCACCGACGACACCCGCCAGATCGGCGAATATCTGGCCGCGTTGATCGACGACGGCTCGACCATCGAACTCGGCATCGGCCGCATCCCGCAAGCCTTGCTGGACTTCCTCCAGGACAAGAAAGACCTCGGCATCCATACCGAGATGGTTAGCGACCGCATCGTGGACTTGATCGAGAGCGGCACCATCAATGGTACCCGCAAGACGCTGGACCGGGGCAAGGTCGTGGCCAGTTTCGCGCTCGGCACGAAACGCCTGTACGACTTCCTGGATGACAACCCGGTGTTTGCCTTTCACCCCACCGAGTACGTCAACGACATCGAAGTCATCAGCAAGCAGTACAAGATGGTGGCGGTGAACGTGGCGCTCGAAATCGACCTCACCGGCCAGGTGTGCGCCGATTCGCTGGGCTCCAAGTTCTTCTCCGGCGTGGGCGGCCAGGTGGATTTCAACCGCGGCGCCGCGCGCGCCAAAGGCGGCAAGGCGATCATCGCCCTGCCGTCCACCGCGAGGAACGGAACGATTTCGCGCATCGTCACCCACCTCTCGCCCGGCGCCGGCGTCGTGACCACGCGGGCGGACGTCCATTACATCGTGACCGAATACGGGGTGGCGTACGTGCATGGCAAAAGCATCCAGGAGCGCGCGCTGGCGCTGATCAGCATCGCGCATCCGGATTACCGCGCGAAACTCCTGCGGGAGGCGATCGAGGCAAAGTACCTCTCCGCCAGCATGGCTGACATGGAGGGCAAGATCCTCGTTGGCCCCAAGGAGCTGCGCACCACGCAACTCCTCGAAGACGGCACCCAGATCAACTTCCGTCCGATCCATCCGACCGACGAACCGCGGATGCGCGACCTGTTCTACGCGCTCTCCCAGCAAACGATCTTCTACCGGTTCATGTCGTTCACGAAGATCATCCCGCGGAAACAGATTCAGGACTTCGTCTATATCGACCATCGCAACGACGTCACCATCGTGGGCACCGTGCCTGAAGCCCATGGCGAGGACATCATCGCGGTCGGCAGCTACTACCTGGATCCGAAGACGAACATGGCGGAGGTGGCGTTCGTGGTGCGGGACGACTGGCAAAACGTCGGCATCGGCACATTCCTCCTTCGCTACCTCATGCGCATCGCCCGGCGCAACGGCATTCGCGGCTTCACGGCCGAAGTGTTGACCGAGAACAAGCCGATGCAGTCGGTCTTCAACAAGAGCAACTGCAAGCTGACCACCAAGTTCACCGGCAACGTGATCAGCTACCAGATGGCGTTCGAGTAGCACCCACGCCTTTTGCCCATGCCTGCTTCCCCCACACCTCCGGTCCTTACGGGCCGGGGGCGTGGGCGTCTGATTCCATTTCTCTTTCAAGATGAGACTAAATGTGCGATGCCGGGCACCTGGCAAGCCCCCGACGCCTCGACACTGACTTGGTGGCCAAAGCCCAACGGGTGGCGGCCCAAGCACACGACCTCCCGGAGTTGCGTATGGCGCAGGCCGTTCCGCTGCCGGGCCTGGCCAAGCTGACCTTGGAGCAAACGGCCGCGGTGCTGGGAGTCGGACGGGCCACGGTGGCCCGCTTGCAGACACGCTTCCGGCACCCCGGCGAGCGCCCGCCCGCCTGCCCGCGCTCGGCCCTGGGAGGGGGCCGACGCCGCGCCCTGCTGAGCCGCGCCCAAGAACCGGCGTTCATGGCCGACTGGCAGGCCGCGGCAGAGCGCGGCGAGTGGGGGGTGCTCCCGCCGCTGCGGGCCGCCTTGGATCGACAACTGGGCCGGCGGGTCAAGCCTTCGGTGGTGTACGGCCTGGTCCAACGGCACCGTTGGCGCAAAGTGGCCCCCGACACGCGACAGCCCCAGGCCGACCCGCCGGGGCCGCGCGAGTGGAAAAAAAACGCTGCCCGAAAACCTGGCGGCCGTGTTGACGGCGGCGGCGGTGCCGGATCGCCCCATCCGGCTGAGGTTTCAGGCCGAGGCTCGTTTCGGCCGGCTGTCCCAGAGACTTCCAGCAGGCTGCGCCGTTCCAGTTTCTGCCACCGGGCCGAGCGCAGCAGGGCAAAGCGGCGGGTGACACTGTGCAGATCGTCATTTCGAGGTCTGGCGCAATATGAAAGGGGCAAAACTAATCTACAAGAGACTAACGTAGAACAACTTGCGAATCTAGATCGAGGTTTGGTGCAGGTATCCCATCAAAAACGCCTCCCGCCCCCGGTTTCAAAAAGGTTTGGTGTGGTTTTCCGACCTAACCAACTTCGCCGCGGTCATCACAAAGTTCCGCAACTGCTCCCCTGTCAGCCGGCCCAACTCCAACAGCGGCCTCCCTTTGGCGTCCCGACCCACCGCGCACCCGCAATCCAGCGCTATCCGACCCAGGTATGTCGGCCAATGGATCGCGAACCCTTCCAGCGCCGGTAAAAGCTCCCGTTCCAATTTCCATCGCGCCCGACGTTCAGCGTCCATCTCCGGATGATCGATTTCCACCGCCCCCGCAATGTCATCTTGCAGGGCTAGTAACGTCGCTTTGAGTTTTCCGTATCCGCGTGTCCGGTCCACGTCATGCAGCGACGCGAAGCCCAGGCACGCCAGCAGGTCCTTTCGGCGCTCCTCGAGCATTTCTCGCGACACCCCCCGTTCCGGCGTCCACCCCTGGGCACGACACGCTCCCGCCCACAGCCGCCAGAACAACTTCACCTGCGCCGGGCTAAGCTTCATTTGTTCGGCGGATACGCATCCGATGCCTTTATCGCGGCCATGCAGTCACGGAAGAGGCGGTCGCTACCGTTATCGGCGGCCATCAGCGCGTTGCCGTGGTGCGCGTGCGAAACATAGGTTCCTCCGCAGCGTTTGCACTCCCATTCCACGAGCAAAATGGCATGGCGTCCGGTTGGTTCGCACGGATGGCCTCGAAAGAAACACACAATCCGCTGAACCAGGCGCTTCAGTGAACGGGAGAGAGCCGTCACGGTCATTGGTTGTTCTCGCACCGGTCGTTCGGCGTCACAGCATTTCCGCGTGAACAAACACCTTACCACGCGTGTCCTTCGGGTGCTTCCGCAGCGCGCGGTATGCACGTTGTTCGGCTGTCTTCCAATGGTGCGAGCGTCCGATCGCGTCCGCGCTCGTGTTTCCGTTACGGTAATAAATCCGGGCCGATATTACCCACCACCGGCCCTGCTGTGTTACGTGGTAGTCGTAGTGCATTGTTACCTTTCCGGCTGGCAACAGCGCCGAACCAGGCGCTGGAGCGCGCCGATCTCTCAGCTTTTCGTTGTGCCACTTAATCACCACGCCCTCGAACGGCAGTCCGTGCGTTGCCTCGAACCAGCTGAACAGTTCGAGGCCATTCTTGAAGCCATCGGCGGCAGCGAAGGCGTTCAGTTCTTCTGGCGTGAGACTTTTGTTGCCGATGCCGACCAGCAGTTCACGGCCAGTATCGCAGAGCGTGATTTTCTCGACGGCGCTGATTTCAGCTTCACGCAGCACGCGCTGCTTGCTCCGATATGGCTTTCCCGTCCACATCCGCAGGCTGATACGGTCGCCGGGTTTCGGCAGCCGCTTCGGAGTCGGTCGCACAGTCTGGCACTTCACGCCGGATTCCACGAGCGAAGCAAATTGAGGTTTGAACACGCGGACGTGGCATAACAAGGCGCTGCACCTAACAGCCGCCCCGCTTTCCACTCTCAGAGTCTCAGGTGATTCGTTCATTTATTTGCGTCCACCGGTGCCTTTATCGCGGCCATGCAGTCACGGAAGAGGCGGTCGCTACCGTTATCGGCTGACATTAGCGCGTGACTGTGGTGCGCGTGCGAGACATAGATTCCGCCGCAGCGTTTGCACTCCCATTCCGCGAGCAAAATGGCGTGGCGTCCGGTTGGTTCGCACCGATGGCCTCGAAAGAAGCACACCATCCGCCGAACCAGGCGCTCCAGCGAACCGGGCGGAGCGTCAGCAGTTCGAGAGTCGGTTTGCAGTTTGTCACTCATGGTTATTCGCTCCCGGTCACTGAGCTTGGCTCGATCGGCGCATAGAAGCACCAATGACCGTTGGCCACCGCCAGCCGCGTTTCGCGCGGCTGCATCGGCGGCGGGGTGATCGTCGCCAGGTCGGGCCAGGC